>JAOBWF010000207.1 GCA_025463215.1 Acidobacteriota bacterium
GCGCAGAAAGCTAACGACCTGCCTGAGTATCTGGTGGTGCGGACCAGCGGCGCGCCGGAGGAGATTGCGGGGGCGGTGCGGCGGATTGTCACCGCCGTCGATCCGGACCAACCGGTGTCGGCGGTGCGATCGATGGACGAGATCGTCGATCTCGACGTCGCCGATCGGCAGCAGCAGCTCGTGCTGCTCGGCGCCTTTGCCGGCCTGGCCTTGTTGCTGGCGTCGATCGGGCTCTACGGCGTGCTGTCGTACGCGGTGACGCAGCGCAGCCGCGAGATCGGGTTGCGCATGGCGCTTGGCGCGAGCCGCGGATCGGTGATGCGGATGGTGGTGGCGCGCGGCCTGACGCTCACCGGCGTGGGTCTGGCGGCCGGCCTGGCGCTGGCGTGGGCGCTGACGCGAACGCTGCAGCACCTGCTCTACGGCGTCGCCCCCGGCGACCCAGCGACCTTCGGCGCCGTCGCCGCGCTGCTCGGCGTCATCGCGCTCGCCGCCTGCTACCTGCCGGCACGGCGCGCGGCACGGCTCGACCCGATCACGGTGCTGAGAGCCGACTGAGAGTTCAGAGTTCAGAGTTCAGACTTCCAACTTCGAACTTCTGATTTCTAACGTCTAACTTCTAACTTCCGTACAGGTAAAACCCCTGTCCGCTCTTTCGCCCGAGGCGCCCCGCCAGCACCATGCGCTTGAGCAGCGGCGGCGGCGCGTAGGCCGGCTCGCGGAACTCCTCGAACATGATGTTGGCGATGTAATAGGTGGTGTCGAGGCCGACGAAGTCGAGCAGCGTGAACGGCCCCATCGGGTAGCCGCACCCCAGCTTCATCCCTTTGTCGATGTCTTCCAGCGTGCCGAGCCCGTTCTCGTAGGCGCGGATCGCATCGAGCAGATACGGCACCAGCAGGCGATTGACGATGAAGCCGGGACGATCCGGCGCGGTGATCGGCTCCTTCCCGAGCGACTGCGCGAATGCGAACACGGTCTGATAGGTGTCGTCGCTGGTCGTCAGCGCGCGGATCACCTCGACCAGCTTCATCAACGGCACCGGGTTGAAGAAGTGGAGGCCGCCGAATCGATCCGGGCGGGCGGTCGCGGCCGCGAGCTCGGTGATGCACAGCGATGAAGTGTTCGACAGGAAGATCGTGTGCGTGCCGACGACCTGCTCGAGCGCGGCGTAGGTCTTCCGCTTCTCGTCGAGATTCTCGATGATCGCTTCGATGACGAGATCGCAGTCCTTCAGCGCGTCGACCGCGGTCGCGCCCGACAGGTGGGCGAGCGTCTTGTCGCGCGCCTCCACGGTCACCTTCCCCTTGGCGACGCCGTCCTCGAGGAACTTACGCACGCGGCCGAGCCCCTTGTCGAGGAACGACTGCTCCACCTCGCGGACAATCGTCTTGTAGCCGGCCGCCGCGCACACCTGCGCGATCCCCGATCCCATCAACCCGCAGCCCAACACACCGACCGTCTTGATTTGCATCGTTTGCCCTCAGCCCTCAGCCCTGCGGTGTTCCTTTGCTGACGCCCTGCGCGATGGCGTCGCCGGTTTCGCGCGTCCCGAGCGTGCCGCCGATTTCCCTCGTGCCCTGCCGCGCGTTGACCGCGGCCTGCACGGCCGCCTCGACCGCGGCGGCTTCGGCGGTGAGCCCGAGGTGGTCGAGCATCAGCGCCGCCGACAGGATCGCGCCCATCGGGTTCGCGACATTCTTGCCCGCCAGCGGCGGCGCCGACCCGTGCACCGGTTCGAACATCGACGTCTTGCCCGGATGCAGGTTGCCCGATGCGGCCAGGCCGAGCCCGCCCTGCAGCGCCGCACCGAGGTCGGTGATGATGTCGCCGAACAGGTTGTTGGTGACGATGACGTCGAACTGCGCCGGATTCTGGATCAGCAGCAGGGCGAGCGCGTCGATGTACAGATGACGCGCTTCGATCCCGGGATACTGCGGCGCGAGCTCCTTGAACACGCGCTGCCAGAGCGCGTGTCCCTGTGCCATGGCATTGCTCTTGTCGCTCATGCAGACGCGGCGGCGGCCGTGCGCCTGCGCGAACTCGAACGCATGCTTCACGATCCGGTGCACCCCTTTGTAGGTATTCAGCTCCTCCTGGATCGCGATCTCATCCTCGGTGCCTGGCTTGAAGCGGCCGCCGATGCTGACGTACAGCCCTTCGGTGTTCTCGCGGAACACGACGAAGTTGACGTCCGCCGGCGTGCGATCCTTCAGCGGGCACAACCGCGCGTCGAGCAGCTTGACCGGCCGATAGTTGACGTAGAGATCCAGCTCGAACCGCGTGCCGAGCAGAATGTCGCGCGCGTGGCGGTTGTCGGGGACGCGCGGATCGCCGAGCGCCCCGATGAACACCGCGTCGAACTGATCGCGCAGCATCGCATAGCCGTCGGGCGGGATCGTGACGCCGGTCTGCAGGAAGTGCTCGGCGCCCCACGGCAGCATCTCCAGATCGAAGCGTCGTCCGAAGACCTCGCCGACCGCGCGGATCGCCTTCACCGCCTCCGCCGTCGTTTCCACACCGATTCCGTCGCCGGGAATGACAGCTATACGCATTGGGTGATTGGGTCATCCGGTAATCGGGTGATTGATTGGTGGTTGGCGGTCACGTGCATCCCTGGGTGATTGATTGGTGGTTGGCCGTCATGTGTTCGGCGAACGGATCGGGAATCGGTCAATCAACGACCCGATGACCGATGGCGCGATCAACAGCCCATTCTAGTGAACGGACGCGGGGCCTGGGAAGCCGGAGCCGGGCAGCGTGAGACGGAAGCAGCCGCCCGCCGAGGCGGACACCAGCTCGAGCTGTCCGTGATGTGCGTTGGCGATGCCGAGCGACAGCGACAGCCCGAGCCCCGGCCCTGCGCCGGCCGACTTGGTCGTGAAGAACGGCTCGAAGATCCGGCCCGCGTGCTCGTTCGGGATTCCCGGACCGGTGTCGCCCACTTCCAGCACCGCGTCGGCGCCGGCCATGAACGTGCGCAGCGACAACACCCGGGTGCCCTCGGGATTCGACATCGCCTGCTGCGCATTGATCACGAGATTCAGGATCACCTGCTGAATGTCCTCGCGGTTGGCCAGCACCAGCGGCAGCAGCGGCGCATAGTCCTCGCGGATCTGAATCCCGGCCAGCTCCAGCTCGTACGCCCTCACGCCGATCGTCGCCTTGACGATCTCGTTGAGATCGAGGAGCAGGCGCTCGTTCGGCGCCTGGCGGACGAAGCGCAGCAGGTTACGGACGATGCGGCCGGCCCGGCCGGCCTCGAAGCGCGCGCGCTCGATGTCGCCGCGCAGCGCCGGTTCGATGTGCTGATCGAGGACGAGCTCGAGCGAGCCGATGATCGACTGCAGCGGGTTGTTGATCTCGTGCGCGACCCCTGACACGAACTCGCCGAGCGCCGACAACCGCTCGCCGCGCACCAGCTGCTCGCGCAGCCGCAGCTCCTCGGTGGTGTCGCGGATCACGGCGACGAAATGGGTGACGTGACCGGCGGCGTCGACGATCGGCGCGGCGACGCACGCGGCCTGGAGGGTGGTGCCGTCCTTCCGCGCCAGCGTGGCCGAGACGCGGGTCACGTTCCGCGCTTTGAGGCTCTGGTTGAACAGGGGAATCGACGAGGCCGACTCCTGAGCCACCAGCGCACTCGGTTCGATCGAGTCGATCTCGTCGCGCGTGTAGCCGGTCGCGCGGCAGAACGCATCGTTCGCGTACTCGACCTCGCTGTTGCGGCCGACGATGATCACCAGTTCGCCCGCCTGTTCGCATGCCGTCGCGAGCAGGCGCAGGCGCTGATTGGCCTGCTCGCCCAGACGCTGCTCCACACGCAGGCGCAGGAGGACCAGCGCCATGCCGCCGACGAGCGTGCACGCGGTCGCGATGTCGCGGCGGCTGTCGACCGGCTCGCCGATCGGCGTCACGAAGCGCATGCCGTAGCCGAGCACCGGCACGATCAGCAGCGCGACGAACAGCAGCATCGGCGAGGGCTGCGGCACCAGCCGGGTCGGGCTGACGCGCGATTCCCCCGGCGACGCGGGGGACGTCGCCGCCGCCCACGCCGCGAAGAAGAACGGCAGCATCCAGCCGGCGTCGAACGGCGACCCGGTCTGATAGTCGCCGCGGACGGCCGAGAGCGATGTGAAAATGAGGAGGGCGAACGCGGCAATCATGCCGAACGCGAGCCGCTGGTAGACGACCGCCCACGCGTTCTTGGCCGCCGAGGCGGTCGCCCACAGCAGGCCGGCAACCGCGGCCAGCTGCACCAGCGGACCGATCGCGGCGAGCGACTGGAGCGCCACCCGGTTGTGCGCCGGGTCCATGCCGGGCGCGATGATCAGCGACCAATAGAGAAAGGCGGTCAGAAAGCCGAGCGCGATGATGTCGATCGCCGCGGTCTTCGCGGTTTCGACGACCACGCCGCGATGCGGCCACGCGACCAGGGCGATCAGCGGCAGCGCCGACGCGTACAGCTCCACGATGATCGGCCACTTGAACCACGGCAGCGGCGCGGCGTGCAGCAGTTCGGCGGACGCCCACGCGGTCTGGCCGATCAGCCAGAGCAGGGCCCACGCGGCGATCGTGCCCCAGAAGACCGCCTGGCGGCCGCGCCACGCCCGCCGCCGCGCCGCGAGCACGTAGAGCGGCGCCAGCGGCGGCAGCAGTAGGGCGATGTGGCCCACCACGAGGCGCGCCGCGGCGTGATCGGCGAGGGTCGCCATCAGCGCCGCATACGCGCCGGCGTAGACCAGCCCGGCGAGAGCCCAGTTCATGACGGTTACAGATCCGCGGTATCGATTTGCGCGCGCTGCAATTTGCTGCTGAAGTCCACGTACACCGACTTCCATTCCGAGAACACGTCGAGCGCGGCCGTGCCGGCCTCGCGATGGCCGTTGCCGGTCGACTTCGTGCCGCCGAACGGCAGGTGCACTTCGGCGCCGATCGTCGGCGCGTTGACGTAAAAGATCCCGGTGTCCATGTCGCGCATCGCGGCGAACGCGCGATTGACGTCCTGAGTGTAGATCGAAGCGGAAAGGCCGTATTGCACGCCGTTGCCTATGGTGACCGCCTGCTCGTAGGACCTGCACGGAATCACCGACACGACCGGCCCGAAGATCTCCTCCTGCGCGATCCGCATCGACGCCGCGACGTCGGCGAAGATCGTCGGCTCGTGAAAGAACCCGCGGGCATGGGCGCCGCTGCTCAACGCATGGCCGCCGCACGCGAGCCGGGCGCCTTCCTGCCGTCCGATCTCGACGTACTTGATGACGGTGTCGAGCTGTCCGCGGCTGATCGACGGCCCCATCTGCGTCGCCGGATCGAGACCGTCGCCGACGCGCAGCGCGGCGGCGCGCGCCACGAACTGGTCGAGAAACTGGCGGTAGACCTTCTCGTGCACGACCACGCGGCTCGCGGCGGTGCAGCGCTGGCCGCTGGTGCCGAACCCGCCCCACAGGCAGCCCTCGACCGCGAGCTCCAGGTTCGCATCCTCCATGATCATGATGACGTTCTTGCCGCCCATCTCGAGGTGCACTTTCTTGAACGACGGCGCCGCCTGCTCGGACACGATGCGGCCGACCTCGGTCGATCCGGTGAACGACACGACCCGGACGGCGTCGCTGACCAGCAGCGCGTTGCCGACGTCGCCGCCGCCGCCGGTGACGAGGTTGACGACGCCGGGCGGGATCCCGGCTTCCTCGAGAATCTTGACGAAGTTGATCGCGGAGAGCGGCGTCAGCGTCGCCGGCTTGAACACGACGGTGTTGCCGCAGACGAGCGCGGGAATGATCTTCCACGATGGGATCGCCATCGGAAAATTCCAGGGCGTGATGATCGCGCAGACGCCGACCGGCTGGCGGATCGACATCGCGAACTTGTCGCGCAGCTCGGAGGGGACGGTCTGGCCGTACTGACGCCGCCCCTCGCCCGCCATGAAGTAGGTCATGTCGATCGCTTCCTGGACGTCGCCGCGCGTTTCGTCGAGGACCTTGCCCATCTCGCGCGTCATGTCGCGCGCGAGCGCTTCCTTGCGCTCGGCGAGCAGCTGCGCCGCGCGGAACAGCAGCTCCGCGCGCTTCGGCGCCGGCACCAGCCGCCAGTGTGCGAAGGCGCGCCGCGCCGCGTCGACCGCGCGGGCGGCATCGGCCGCCGTCGATTTCTGGAAGACGCCGATCACGTCGGCGTCGTCGGCGGGGTTGCGGTTCTCGAACACGTTGCCTGAAACCGATGGCACCCAAGTGCCGTCAATAAGGTTGGAGTACACGGTGCGCATGGTGCGCAGAGTGCCGTACTGTGGACATCTCCTGCAACACGCGTCGAAAGGTCATGGGCTCAGCGGGTTACACAATGAGCCCCGGTGCAACCTTCCGGGGTCAGCGCGCATTCGGGATCCGGCACGACCGCTAAATCCCGAAGAAATGGCGGCAATTCTTGCCCCTGCGCGTGGCACGGATCCTGAATTGACGGGGAGTGTCCGACGGAGACGGACCAGCGATGATGACCAACGCCGCACTTACCGACCTTCGCCAGTCCGCCGCCGCCGCGGTCACCGCCCAGAAAGTGGTCATCGTCAATGGCAGCCCCGAGATGCTCGAAATGCTCGAAACGGTGCTCGACGCCGGTCACTACGACGTCGTGTTCGTGGAGTCGAGCGAACACGCCTACTCGCAAATCAAGCGCGTGCAGCCGCATCTCGTGATCCTGTGCGTCCGGATTGACGACGGTGATGGTTTCCAGGTCCTGTCGATGCTCAAACTCGACGACGACACGCGCGCCATTCCGGTGCTCACCTATACGTGCGAAAGCGGCGGCGAGGAAGAGGCGGAAGAGTACGCCGAGCCGTCCGACGCCGAGCTGTTCCCGGCCGCCAAGGCGGCGGTCTGGATGAACTAAAGGTGTTATAGTCGCGCCGAATGGCGCCGGCCGACGACAAGCGCGACACCCATCGTCTCCAGATTCTCGGCGAGCTGCGCGGAGAGGTCATGGTGTTTCAGCCGATGGCGATCAAAGAGATCAGCCGCGGCGGCGCCCAGGTCGAGACGGTCTTTCCCCTCCAGCTTGATTCCCTGCACGACTTCCGCCTGACGCTGGGGGACCGTTCGATCGTTGTCAAGGGACGCGTCGTCCACTGCAGCATTACCGACGTCGAGCAGGAGCAGGTCATCTACCGCGCCGGCATCGAGTTCATCGAAGCGGCGGACCGCATCGCCGCGGCGATCGCCGGCTTCATCGACGCGGTCGAAACCGGCCGACGAGCCCCATAAAAAAGAACCACGGAGGCGGTTTCTTCCGCTTACGTACCCGGCTTGATTTTGATGTCGCTGCTGGTGCGCGGCGGCGTCACGTAGGCGGTGACGAAGCTCTCGTGGCCACCGGCGTCGATCGCGGCCACGCCGAAGACGTAGTCATCGATCTGCATGTTCGGCAGGATGATCGAGGTGATGTTGCCGACGCGGACGTCCTGCTGCCAGTCGTTGCCCCACGCCTCGCGCCAGAAAATCCGGTACGCGGCGGCGCCTGCGGTGGCGGTCCACGTCAGGTTGGCGTCGTAACCCGACGGCGCCCGCGTGATCATCGGCTGATTCCGCTCGCCGAGCACGCCGGGCGGCGGCGGCGCCAGCGCGAGCGTCGCCGCGGCCGCCGCGTTGACGCGCGCGTTCTGCGCGAGATACGGCAGCGAGATCCCTTCATAGGTGTCGCGGACGTCGTGCTGGCGCGTGAAGTTCTCGCGCGATTCGCGGAATCCGACCGCGGTGAAGCCGAGCGCGTTGTAAGCGGAATGATCGCCGCCGCGGCCGAAGCGATCCGGCCGGGCCATCGGCCGGATCTTGTGCGACGGCACGTAGCGCGCGCCCCACCGCTGGACGAACCGTGCCAGTTCGCGCGACGGCGAATCCTCCGGCCCCTCGGCGTAGACCCGGATCGTGGCGCCGTCGATGATGCCATTGCCGCCGCGGTCGTTGCCGACGATGTCGTTGTTGAGCACCGCCTCGATCGGAATCTTCTGCGCGACCGCCTTCTGCGCGTGCAGCCGGGCGCCGACCAGCCCCTGCTCTTCGCCGACGTGGCACATGAACACGAGCGTGGCATCGAAGTCGATGCCGCTCTGGCTGAAGACGCGCGCCAGCTCGATCGTCAGTGCGGTGCCGCTGCCGTCGTCGTTGACGCCGGGCGCGAGGTTGTCGAGCGGCGCATTCGGATCGGCTGCAGGGGCCGGGCGCGCGTCGGGATCCGCAGCCGGCGCGGCCGCCCCCGCGTTGGACGAGCCCTGGCCGCCCGGGCGGGCGAGCGTGTCGTAATGGCCGCTGACGTAAATGCGCCGCGGACTGCGGCCGGGCAGAATGGCCATGACGTTGCGCAGTTCGACGTCGCGGGTGATGCGCCCCTGCGGCACGACCTGATAGGTGTCGAACGAGACCTGCAGCCTCGGGCTGTAGCTTTTCATCTCGTCGAGGATCCATTGCCGCGCCGCGCCGATGCCTCGCGTCGTCGAGGTCGTCGAGGACAGCGTGCTGCGCGTCTCGAAGCTCTCGAGCTTCTTCAGGATGACGCCGAGCCGCTCGTCAGAGATCGTGGCCACCAGCTTGGTGATCTGCGGGTCGAGATCGGAGTCCTGCGCCGAGACGGTGCTGCCGCAACCAAGAGCCAGCAGCAGCACGGGCAGTGATTGCAGAATCGCAGACCGTCTTTCCATCATGGTTTCATCCTCAGATGCTGCAGATAGTCGCCCGACTCGATGCGCTGCGCGCCGCCGAGCGGGGCATTATAGAAGTAGGCCCACGCCATCTCGACCCGGCCGTCGTCCAACGTGACCGGCGTCTCGACCCGCGTGTACAGGCTCGCATCGGGATGGGCCGGACGGTAGCCCTCGATCTCGTCGAGCGCGGCGAGGACGATGTCGACATCGGTCATGCGGTGGACTTCGCCGAGGACGCGCTCGTCGGATGCCGGAATCGCGGCCGGATAGATGCCGAGATCGAACAGCATCGCGTTGATCGATCCGCGGCCGACCGGCGTCAGGCTGGGATCAATGCGCGAGCGTCCCGGCCGCTCGAAGCCGGACATCAGCGTGCCGTAGAAGAACACGAGATCGGTCATCGGTGAGAGGAAGAAAGCGCGGGGTTGCTGGCGAGGAGTGTAGGAGGCGCGGCGGAAGGCGTCAAGCGACGGCCTCCCGCCGGAGACAAACGATTACCTGCGGCCGTATAGGGCGGCCTACTGCACCGCCGGCTTGTGCTGATTGACGGCGGCGCCAATCACGTCGAACAGTTCCGCGGGAACCGCGAACGAGAGCGACACCGTCTTGCCGGTGCCGCCGAGCTCGAGCGACTGCATCGCCGCCTGCAGTTCAGGCCGGGCGTTCGATCCGAGCTTGGCGAGCGCGAGGAATCCGCGGACCACGTCGCGCAGGTTGTTCGCCGACTCGTCGTCGCGCGCTTCGGCGCGCAGCGTGCCGCGCAGGCCGCCGTTGATGTGGCCGCTGACCGCGAACCAGGTGATCGCCGGAATCTGGCTGAGCACGTTCGCCGGCAGACGCGCCTGCGTCCGCAGCGCGTCGAAGCGGCCGACCGCCCATGCGTTCGAGTTGTCGAGCGAGCGCACCAGGTTCATCAGCTCGTCGTTGCCGGTGACGCTTTCGAGCCCCGTCTGCGGATTGTTGCCCGCCTTGTGCAGGTCGATCGCCGCCTTGATCAATCTGGTGCTGCCGATCGCGGCGAGTCCCGGTTCCATGAACGAGAGCGAGACGCTCGAATTGAGGTGGTGCGCCGGCTGCGGGTTGTCGGTCGATGCCGCGGCGTCGACGTCCTTCGGGTCGGCGACGATCACCCGCTTGCCATTGTAGGTTTCGACGTGCGCGCCGTGCTCGCGCATCAGCGCTTCGATCTTCGTTTCGTCGAACCGGCCGCGGGCCAGGACGATACCGGCGCCGGGCGTGCTGGTGTTCGCCGGATCCGGCGCCATGCACGCGACGACGGTGTCGACGTCGGTTTCGAGGTTGATGCCGGTCTGGTTCTGGAGCTCCTGCTGCCCGTTTTCCTGCATCGGCAACGCGTGGTGCAGCTTCTGGCGCAGCTCCGACGTCATGATTTCGTGGACGTTCGCGAAGGCGATCACCGAGGCATCGCGCGGCACGTACCCGAGCTCGACCGGGCCGCCGCGGCTGACGAACGCGCCCGCGGGAAAGCCGACGTAATATGCGACCAGCCCGGTGCCGAGGCCGACGCCCAGCACCAAGGTCGAAACAATCACGAAATACCGCGTCTTCGTTGTCATGGGACGCCCCTCAAAGTCTTATACGGACTGAGGTTAATTATTGTTCAAGGACGTATTCCCGCTGCTCGACCGCGCGTCCGGAGAGCCATAGCGCGGCCGCGACAATCGCCACGAGCACGAGCAGGCTGGTCGCCACCGACGGCACCTCGTGAAAGACCTGCAGCAGCAGGCTGACGGCCGAATCCTGCGGCATTTCGTGGGTCACCAGCGCCTGCAGGTAGTACGCGACGGTCAGCCGTTTCAGGTAACCCGGGAAGAGCAGCACCGCCGGCTCCCAGCCGAACGCGAATACCAGCCCGACCACGAGCGGCCGCTTCAGCCGCGTGCCGACGAGCGCGAACACCGCGCCGTACGCCGCGAGGCCGACCGCGAGCATCCCGAGATCGGCGACCAGCGCCGGAAACGCCGCGCCGATGCTGCCGCCGCCGGTCGGCACGATCAGGAAAAAGACCAGCATCACCGACGGCAGCACGAGCAGCACGGTGCAGGCGAGATACGCGACGTACTTGCCGAAGAGCACCGCGCGCCGCGGAATCGGCCGCGTGAACAGATAGGTGATCGTCTTGTCTTCCACTTCGTCGGCAATCAGCGACGTGCCGTAGAACACGCCGAGCACGGGGACGATGAAGCGGATGAACAGGAGCCAGATCGTCATGCCGAAGATGGTCGAACCGCCGACGGCGGCGCCGTTGACCCGGAATCCTGACGCATGGAGCGTGTCGACGATCCGCAGAATCACCGCCAGGAACACCGGCGCGCCGAGCAGCAGACCGAGAAACACCGATCGGCGCGACCACAGCATCTGGCCGAGCGACAGATCGAAGATGCGCATCGTCGACGCCAGCACACTTGGGGTGCGGGGTGCGAGGTGCGGGGTGCGAGGTGCGGGGTGCGGGGTGCGCGGTGCGTCGCTCATGCCTTCACCAGGTACTGGAACACCGCCTGCAGGTTGTCGTCCGGCGACGTGACTTCGTGGATTGCGCCGTGCGCGCCGGACGCGGCGAGGTCGGTGAGGCGCGCATAGAACGCATCGGGGCGACCGGTCTGCACCACTACCGCCCCTTCCTCGAACTTCAGGCTCAACACGTCGTCGTGGCCGAGAAACTCGCGCGCCAGCGCGCGTGTCTGATCCGCCTTGATGTGGACCGTATGCGGATGCTCGTCGATCAGATCGCGAATCTGGTGGACGTTGCCCTCGGCAAGGATGCGGCCCTGATTGATCAGGAGGATGTTCGCGGTCATCGACTCGATCTCGTGCAGGATGTGGCTCGAGACGATGACGCTCTTGCCGGCGCGGCCCCACTCCTTGATCATGCGGATCGCCTTGCGGCGCGCGATCGGATCCATGCCGGACAGCGGCTCGTCGAGGATCAACAGCTCAGGATTGTGCGCCAGCGCCTGCGCCATCTTGATGCGCTGCCGCATGCCCTTGCTGTAGGCGCCGATTTTCTTGTCGGCCGCCTCGGTGAGCTCGACGTCCTCGATCGCCCGCGCCGCCTGCTCGCCGGCGGCGCGCTCGCTGACGCCGTTCAAGCGGACGAGCGCCGTGACCCATTCACGCCCGGTCATCCGATCGTAGAAGGCGTCCTGCTCGGGGCAGAAGCCGATGCGATGGTAGAGTCCCGGGTTCTGCCAGATCGGCTCGCCGAGCACCGCGACACCGCCCTTGCTCGGTTTCAGCTGCCCGGTGATCAGCTTCATGAACGTCGACTTGCCGGCGCCGTTCGGGCCGAGCAGGCCGGTGATGCCCGCGGGGACGGTGACCGAGACGTCGTTCAGGCCGATCACCTGGCCGTACCACTTGGACAGGTGATCGGCGACCACCACTCCGGCCGTCACGCCACCACCTCGATGCCGCGGACGCGCCGCTCGAGCACGACGCCGGAGACGACGATCAGCACCACGATCATCAGGAGCGACACCGGCCACGGGGTGTCGTACTGAAGCCGCTGCCGGAAGATCAGATCGCCGACCTGCGACAGGTTGGCCGAAAAGGACAGCCACGACAGGGCCGTGCTCCGGGTCACCGCGTAGAGCACGTTGTAAACCGCCGACGAGAAGAAAATCACGCCGGCATACAGAATCGCGACGTAGCGGCTGCTCTTCGAGAGCGACGACAGCGCCAGCATCGTCGACGAGGCGACCACGATCTCGACGAACGCGAACAGCGTGATTGCCGGAAACAGGAACACGTTCGCCTTGAAGAACGCGAAATTCCCGGCGAAGGCGATCTGCACGATCAGCAGGACGATGGCCGGCAGCCACGTCACCAGGGCGAGGAACGACATCAGGATCGCGAGTTTGCCGAAGACGTATTCGGCGCGGGTCAACGGCTTCGACAGGTAGATCTGCAGCGCGTTGGCGCGGCGATCGTTGGCAATCAGCCCGGCGCCGACGTAGACCGTGACGAAGAACACGAAGGTCCGCTGCTGCTCGAGGAACTGCCGGAAGGTGTCGGCCGACGGCGCCAGCATCGACGCCTGCGGAATCGTCGTCAGGTTCGACGCGGCATAGAACTGGACGGCGCGGACGAAGAACGGAAACCATGAGACGAGCAGCAGGCCGAGAAACGCTTTCTTCGCCACCATCGTCCGGATGCCGGCGCGCGCGATCACGATCCAGCCGGCGCCGGTTCTCGCTTTCGTGCCGCCGTAGCGGCGATACCCTTGATCGTGGATCGGCATGTCAGGGACGCTCGCGGCGCGTGGTGCGGCCTGCGCCGTCCGGATGGACGATGAGCGGCGAACGAGCCGGGAACGTCATGCTTCGCCCACCGCGTCTGCGAAGACATCTTCGAGCGTCGGCACGCTCGGGCGCAGGTGGCGGACCTGGACACGATCGGCCGCGGCCAGAGCGAAGAGCTGCTGGGCGCCGCCCGCGCCCGGGACGAAGACGCGCATGATGTCCTCGTCGGTCTGCTTGCACTCCAGCCCCGCGGCACGCAGCCGCTGCACGAAGACGTCGAGATCCTGGCTCGTCTTGACGCGCAGCTCGTAGACGCGGCCGCGCGGCTGCTTCAACGCCGCAATCGGTCCGGCGGTCGCGATCGCCCCTTTGTCCATCACCACGACGTGGTCGCAGGTGTATTCGACGTCGGGCAGCAGGTGCGAGCAGAGAATCAGGTTGACCCCCTTGTTGTGCGCAAGATCGCGGACGAGCTCGAGCATCTCGTCGCGCCCTTTCGGGTCCATGCCATTGGTCGGCTCGTCGAGGAACAGCAGATCCGGATCGTGTACCAGCGCCTGCGCCAGCTTGATGCGCTGCTTCATCCCGGTCGAATAGGTCTCGACGTTGCGGTAGCGCGCCTCGCCGAGCCCGACGTAGAAGAGCACCTCGTGCGCGCGTTGCATCGCGTCGACCCTCGGCAACCCGGCCAGCTCGCCGCAGTAGGCGACGAAGGACACCGCGTTCATGCCCGGAATGTGCGAGTCGCTCTCCGGCATGTAGCCGACCCGGGCGCGAATCTCGAGCGGCGACTCGGCGACGTCCAGCCCGAGCACGCGCAGCCGGCCGCGCTCGGGCACGATGAACCCGAGCAGCGACTTGAGCATCGTGCTCTTGCCGGCGCCGTTCGGACCGAGCAGCCCGACCGCCCCCGCCGCGAACGACGACGTCACGTCGCGCAGCGCGCGGTTGTTTCCGTAGGTGACGGTCACCCCTTCGAGCGTGACGACCGGATCGCCCTCAGCCATTCAGTTTGATATACGGTCCCATCGACCTAAAAGGTCCGCCTTAGAGCGTGCCCCGCAGCCCGAGCTCGTCCGCCTTGTCGCGCATGAACGCGATGGCGTTGCCGATGTGCTCTTCCAGCGTCAGCCCGAGCGACGCGGCCCCCTCGTGCAGATCCTCGCGCTTCACGCCCTTGGCGAACGCCTTGTCCTTCATCCGCTTGACCACCGACTTGGCTTCGAGATCGAGGATGCTCTTGCTCGGCCGCACCAGCGACGCGGCGGTGATGAAGCCCGCGAGCTCGTCGCAGGCAAACAGCGTCTTCTCGAGCAGGCTGTCGCGCGTCACGCCGGTGATCTCCTGGGCGTGCGACAGGATGGCCCGAATCACCCATTCGGGGTAGCCCTTCTCGCGGAGGATTTCGGCGCCCTTGTTCGGATGATCGCCGAGCGTCGGCCAGCGCTCGTAGTCGAAATCGTGGAGCAGCGCCGTGATGCCCCACCCCTCCTCGTCCTCGCCGAACTTGCGCGCGTAGCCGCGGACCGCGGCCTCGACGCCGAGCGCGTGCTTGCGCAGGCTCTCGCCCTTGGTGTACTCGGTCAGCAGCGCCCAGGCCTCGTCTCGATTCATGGTAAGTTCCAGCATCTTAATGCAGCAGGAGCTCCCGATGGCAAACGGCCCGCAGTCCGCAGTGCGCACTCCACAATCCGCCGTGTCCCATGCCACCGGTCTCGACACCGAATTCCATCGCGGCCTCGGCCTCTACGACTCCACCATGGTCGTCGTCGGCTCGATGATCGGATCGGGGATCTTCATCGTCTCGGCGGACATGGCCAGGAACATCGGCAGCCCGGGGTGGCTGCTCGGCGCCTGGCTGCTGACCGGAGTGCTGACCGTGGTCGGGGCGCTGTCGTACGGCGAGCTGGCGGCGATGATGCCGCGCGCCGGCGGCCAATACGTCTACCTGCGCGAGGCGTTCTCGCCGCTGTGGGGCTTCCTCTACGGCTGGACGCTGTTCCTGGTCATCCAGACCGGGACGATCGCCGCCGTCTCGGTCGGCTTCGCGCGCTACTTCGGCGCGCTCGTGCCGTGGATCGCCGACGATCACTATCTGATTCCGCCGCTCCACCTCTCGACCGGCTACGCCTTGTCGCTGTCGACGACGCAGGCGGTGGGCTGCGTGATGATCGCGCTGCTGACGTGGACGAACACCCGCGGTCTCGAATACGGCAAGATCATCCAGAACGTCTTCACCACGGCGAAGACCGGTGCGCTGCTCGGCCTGATTCTCGTCGGCCTGCTGCTCGGCTGGAATCACACCGCCGTCGCCGACAACTTCGGCAACCTCTGGACCGCCCGCGGCACCGGCGACATCGCACCCGGGCTGTCGGCGGTCAGCGCCTTCGGCCTGTTCGTCGCGATCTGCGTCTCGCAGACCGGCTCGTTGTTCTCGGCCGACGCCTGGAACAACATCACCTTCACCGCCGGCGAGGTGAAGGACCCGCGCCGCAACATTCCGCTGTCGCTCGCCTTCGGCACCTTCGTCGTCATCGGCCTGTACCTGCTGGCGAACGTCGCCTACCTGGTGACGCTGCCCTTCGATCAGATTCAGCATGCACCCGGCGATCGCGTCGCGACAGCGACGTTGAACGCGATCTTCCCCGGGCTCGGGCCGACGATCATGGCGATCGGGATCATGGTCTCGACCTTCGGCTGCACCAACGGCCTGATCCTGGCGGGCGCCCGCGCCTACTACGCGATGGCGCGCGACGGTCTCTTCTTCCGCAGGTCAGGACAGTTGAACGACGCCAAGGTGCCGGCATGGGGCCTGCTGTTCCAGGGACTCTGGGCGATCTTCCTGGTGCTGCCGCGCACCTACGATCCAGCGACCAAGACGTACGGCAATCTCTACAACAATCTGCTCGACTACGTCATCTCGGCCGCGCTCATCTTTTATATCCTGACGATCGCCGGCATCTTCCGCCTGCGCCAGACACGTCCGGACGCCGATCGCCCGTACCGCGCCTTCGGCTACCCCGTGGTGCCCGCGCTCTACATCGCGGGCGCCGCCGCTATCCTGCTGGTGCTCTTCGTCTATCGTCCTGCGACGACGTGGCCGGGACTGGTGATCGTGCTGCTGGGCGTGCCGGTGTATTTCGCCTGGAAACCCAAGACATAGATCACAGCCGCAAGAAGAAACCGCCGAGCGCGCGGAGGGCGCAAGAAAATAAACCTCGGCGTGCTTGCGATCGTTGCGGTTCCTTCCGATCGTTTAGCGCCGCTGGCGCGCGCGGGCTTTGACGCCCTTCCGCGTGACGCTGACGTCGATCGAGCGCAATTCGTGCGTCGACGCCGTGGGCCAGTAGCCGAGCAGGTAGTAGTGGCCCG
>JAOBWF010000239.1 GCA_025463215.1 Acidobacteriota bacterium
ATCCGTTTCCCGCCGGGTTCGCCGCACCTGCCGGCAACAGCGCCGGCCGGCTGACCGGCGTCGGCGGCACGATCGAGTTCGTCGATCCGCGCAGCCATGCGGCACACTTCCACCGCTATTCGATCGACCTGCGCCACGAGCTGCCGCACCGCCTGGCGGTCAGTGTCGGGTATATCGGCATGCTCGGTCGTGATCTCTCCGGCGGCATCAGCGGCGGCCCGCTCAACGTCAACCAGCTCGATCCGAAAGACCTCGCGCTGGGGACAACGCTGCAGACCGCGGTCCCCAACCCGTTCTTCGGCACGCCGCTGGCGGTCGGCATTCTGGCGGCGCCGACGATCGCCTACGGCCAGCTGCTGCGGCCGTACCCGCAGTTCGACGCGGTGTACATGACCCGGGCGAGCCTGTCGCGCTCGCGCTACGAGGCGGTGGTGACGACGGTCGAGCGGCGGGTCAGCCGGGGGTGGGGTGTGCGCACCGACTACACGTGGAGCCGCGCCCGGGACAGCCAGTTCAGCGAGAGCAACTTCTTCGCCGGCGGCTCGGCGATTCTGAACAACGACAACGTCGACGCGGAGTACGGCCTGTCGGTTGTCGATGCGCCGCATCGGCTGACCGTCACCAGCACGTTCGAGCCGCGAGGCGGCTGGCTGCTCAGCGTCGTCGGCAGCGCGCAGAGCGGATTTCCGGTGACGGTGTCGCAGAATCCGGTGAACTCCAACCTGCTGGGGAGCAATCAGCGCCCGAACGTCGTCGCCGGCGTCGATCCGGTGCTGACCGGCGATCCGGCAGGCAGCTATGACAGTGCGTGCGGCTGCATCCGGTGGTTGAATCCCGCGGCATGGTCGCAGGCCGCGCCGTTCACGTTCGGCGACGCGCCGCGTACCGACGGCCGTGTGCGGACGCCGGTCCGCACCAACTGGGATGTGGCAATTCAGAAGTCGCAGGCGGTTGCCCGCGCGACGCTGTCGATCCGCGCCGAGTTGATCAATCTGTTCAACACGGTCGACTTCCTCGGGCCGGATGTGTCGTTCGGCAACGCGACGTTCGGCCAGATCCGATCGGCCGGCGGATTTGCGCGGATGCTGCAGCTGTCGGCGCGCGTCGGCTGGTAATCAGCGGATGTGGATGGTCTGCCAGCCGGCCTGCGGCGTCCAGCGCTGAATCTCGCGCGGGCCGTCGCGGTCGGGGGACTGTTCGCGGGTGCGGTGGAGGGTGCCGATGGCCTCCAGGTTCCGGTGCGTCTCCCAATAGTGGTTGCCGTAGGACGCGCGCAGCAGATCCAGCGACGGCGTGAGCTCGTACAGCGCGTCGACCGCGTCCAGGCCGGCCGCCGGCACTTCGATGGTGCGCGCGAGAATGCGGCCTGAGGCGATCTGAAGCCGCGCGCGGTTGAAGCGCGACGCGGTCACCCGATTCAGTTCGGTGCGCGGCATGATCACCATGCCGAGCGGCAAGCCGGCCGGGCAGGTGGAACAGAAGTGGTGCGAGCCGGCGACCTCCGGTCCCTGGCCGTCGATGCCGCCGGGCGCGGTCGGATCGAGCAGCGCCACCATCCCGCCGTCGTGCGCATTGGAGAAGCCGCCGATCACCAGGCGGTTCGACGCCGCCCATTCGAGCTGCTCGACCCAACCCGCATGCGCGAACGTGCCGTGACGCTCCATCTTCTCGTCGAGCACCGTGACGAGGCTCGCATCCCACACGGCATGATGCGCCGCGATGGCGATCCGCCGCGCGCCGGCGGTCTCGTTGATCGCGTAGGTCGTCACCACCCATGGCGGCCCGTAGGTCGTGCCGTCGAACGTCACCTCGTCGGTGAAGGTGAACGTCTGGCGGACGCGGCCATCCGGCGAGAGCTCGATGAGCGTACCGCTCTGCTGTGATTCATCCAGGCGTTTGAGCTGGTGCGCCGTCGCGACGAAGATGGCGGGCGGGTCGCCGTCGGGGACACGGACAGGGTCCGCCATCTGCTCGGCGAGAAACGTTCTGAAGGCCGGCGCGAACCGATAGCTCCAGCGTTTCGCCCCTTGCAGATCAAACGCCTCGACGCCGTCGGTCGTCGCCCGCACGCGGAGCTCCGAGGCGGCCACCGTCGATGGCCGCCAGCGCCATCCAGCGGCGGCCGCCACCAGCGCGAGGACCGCCGCCGCGTACCGCCAGCCGGCGGCGTGCGGGCGGCGCGCCACCGCCACCGGCGCGGGGGTGTGAGACGGTGTCGAGGTCGGCGAGGGATCGGTCGATGCCGGCGCCTCGGCGGCCAGCGCGCCACCGGCCGCCCGCGCCGAGAGCAGCCAGGCGTCGATCTCACTCGAATACGCGAACACCGATCGGCCGCGGCCTCCCGGAAACCGCCGGACCGGCAGCCCCAGCTCGCGCTCCCAGCGCTGCGCCGTCCGCTCGTCGCGATCGAGGTAACCCGCGATCGCCTTCCACGAATCCAGACGCGTTGACCCGTTCCCGGGGGTGTCGCTCATCGAAAACCTGCGAATGACGCCTTATGTCGTGAGTTGCCGGTTGAGCTCGGTCGAGATTCCGCCTAGCGTAGCGCACATCGATGGACGAACGCCGTTTTCGATCTCGAAGTCTGAGTGTCAGCCTGCCGCTCATCGTTTCCGCGTTGCTGACCGCGTGCGGTTCCGGCTCGAGCCCCTCCGGGCCGAATCAGGTCAAGAACGGAACCATCGCCGGGACGGTCACGGGAACCACCAGTCGTGGCGCGGTCAGCGGCACCGCCAGCGGGTCGATTTCCGGCGGTGGGGCGATGAGCGGGACGCTCAGCGGCACCATCCGCAGCGCCTCGAGCGCGTCGGGGCTCCGCGCCGCCGACGTCGCGCCCGATGTGACATTCACGGGCAGCATGAGCGGCACACACGGCGGCAGCGGTGTGACCGGCACGTTCAACGGCACGACGAGCAACGGGGGCGCTTTCACCGGCACCTTCCGCGGTGACATGGTGGGGGCGACGCTGACCTATCGCGCCACGGGCACCATCGCGTTCAGCGGGGCGGTGACCGGAGATGTCGCCGTCGCCCTGGCAGGGGATTGTCCCGGCGGCGCCGACGTGCCGGACCAGCCCGGGCCGACGCCCACGCCGACACCGACCCCGACGCCCACTCCCACACCGGTGCCGACGCCGACCCCGGCCCCCGCGCCGCCATCGCCGGCGCTCGCCCTGATCGGGAACTGGAGCGGCACCTACAGCCTCAACGCCGTGCCCGGCTCGATGACCTGGTCGATTACGACCGGCGGTGCGGACGGCAATAGCGGCACGTATGCCGGGAGCGTCGACCCGATGCGGTCCGGCCCGCTCAACCTGGGGGTGCTCAGTCCGGACAATTCGCTCTCGATGACGCTGCGCCTGACCTGTCCGAATCAGATCAGTCTCGTCGTCTTTCAGGGCAACGCGCAGCTTTCAGGATCGACGATTCGCGGCACGGCGTCCTCGGTGGGCGGCGGCAACTGTGGCGATCCCAACCTGGCGACGTGGACCGTGTCGGTGGCCATGACCAGGAACTAGTCGAATCACTTACGCGGAAACAGGGGAGAGGGATGACTCAGGGGATACGGGTGGCGTCGCTGATCCGGTGCGGAAGATACCTCGGTTGCGGCGTGCTGGCGCTGATGACCGCAGCGTGTGGGGGCAGCGGGAGCACGACCCCCTCTTCGCCGGCCGGAAGCCGGATCATCGGGTTGAGCGGGAATCTGTCCTTCGGAAACGTGGCGATCGGCAGCAACGCCACCGCAGTGCTGACGATTACCAACTCCGGCGACACGCCGTTGGCGATCACCGGTATGACCGTGCCGGCCGGCACGAGCGCCGCGTTCAACGCCACCTGGACGGACGGCACGATTGCGGCGGGCGGATCGCAGCAGAGCACGATTCGATTCACGCCGTCGGCCGCGCAGAGTTATTCGGGCGTGCTGACCGTCAACGGCAATCAGACGAGCGGCGCGAACACGCTGCCAATCGCCGCGACCGGCATCGCCGCGGCGCCGTCGACCTTGACGCTCTCCGGCACGCTCACCGACGGCACCTCGCACGGTGTCCTGCCGAACATCACGGTGCAGATCGCGTCGGGCACCAATGCGGGCAAATCGGTCGTCACCGACGGCAGCGGCAACTACACCATGACCGGCCTGACGACGGGCACGTTCACGCTCTCGGCCTCCGCGACCGGCTATCAGACGTCGAGCCAGTCGGTCACGCTGTCGGCAAATACGCGCGTGGATATCGTGCTGCAGCGTGCGGCGTCACCGACGCCATCGCCGACGCCGACACCATCGCCGACGCCCACTCCCGGTCCCACCGGCATCCAGGTCACGGCGGAGCGGACCGACATGGGCTCGATCCCGGGCGGCTGCGCCGCTGCCTCGTTTACCGATGCGATCACGCTGACGGCGCCAGCGGGGACCGCGTGGACCGCTGATGTCTTCGCCACGCTGGGCGATCACGACGGCAGCTCGAGTCTGAGCGCCACGAGCGGGACGGGGTCGGCGGTCGTGACGCTGACGCTTCGCTTCAACGCGCAGGGGCCGCCGACGTTCACCTGCGCCGACACGCGAGCGATTTCCAGCTCGGACATCGTGACGTTCCGTTTCGCCGGGTCGACGCAGGCGATCACCATCTCCTACAACTTCCTGCAGGTCAGATGATGCACCGTGTCGTTGCGGTCGTCCTGCTCGCGCTCCTCGCGCCAGTTGAAGCGGAGAGAGTGCGGCGCCGTCCACATCGGCACAGTCTCAGGGGAGCTTTACGTCGTAAAATGGAGCGGTCAGACAGGGAAGGACGAAAATGATGGCCGCAGACGATGCCGACGTGAGAGCGCGGATGCGTCCGTTTCGAGAGCCTATTGTTCTTGGGATGGTCGCCCTGGTCACGTTGTCGAACATCCTGCCGCGCAACGCGGTGTGGGGCGTCCGCACGCGAGAAACGATGGCCTCACAAGCAGCATGGGAGCACGGCAATCGTCTCGGGGGCCTGGCCTTACTTGCGGCGAGCGGTATCTGGATCTTCGCTGCCGTCTACCTTCCTCGTCGGTACGTGAAGCCCGCCGGCATCGGCGCCGTGCTCCTCGCCTTCGCCATCCTGTTCATCTCTCAAGGGTGGTCAATCTAGTCGATCGCATCGCCGTTAGATTCCCTTTCAGCTCGATTTGGAGTTCTGTCGGCGGTGTTGGATCGATGCGAAATTGGTTGATGTCGTACGTCGCTAAATGAAGCGCCAAATGGTGGACCTGGCCGCAGCCGCGCGGAGCTATTTCGCGCGGCTCAGCATCATTTCCCGCGCGTCAGCTGAAGCGGCGTGGGTCGGCAAGATCATTGCGTTCACAATGCGCATGATGAGACACACCTCGACCTATATGCTCGCCGCGCTCGCGATGGCGGCAACCACCGCGTGCGGCAACGACAATGCACGCCACAACTCAGCGACAGCGGCGAACACAGCCGCCGGCGATCAGCGCAGCGCCAAGGCTGCGACCTCGATGACCCTGACCGGCTGTCTCCAGCAGGTCGGCCGCACCTACGTCGTCACCCGGCTGAACGAACCGTCGCGCGAAGGCGTCGGGACCACCGGCAATGGCGCCGCCGTCGAGCGGGAGCAGTTGCGGATGGCGGCGAACGCCTACCGGCTCGAAGGCAAAGAGCACGGCGATTGGGACCAGATGATTGGCAAGCAGGTTCGCGTCAGCGGCACGGTCGACGAAGCGGCCGATCTGCCGCGGCCCGGCACCTCGACCGCTACTGGCGGCGACCGGCCGAGCGCGACGAGCGGGACCAGCGACGGTGCCAACCGCGAAAAGATCGACAAGGGCGATCTGGCGAAGATCGACGTGTCGGCGATGACGGTGGTTTCGGAAAACTGCGGCCACGGCGCGGCGGACGCGGCGAGCAGCCCGCGTCAATAACGCTCGACCACCTTCGCGGTCGTGACCAGCTGTCCGATGTGCCGCAGCGCATGTTCGGCGGCGTGAAACAGCAGCCCGACGACGGTCGACGGCAGGTGGGCGCGCCCGACGCTTCGCGCGTCGGTGAGCGTAGACTCTGCCGTCGTCCGCAGCTGTCGTAGCGCGCGTTCGACCGCTTCGTCGAACGCGCGGATCAGTGCGGCATCGCAGTTCGGGGTGACGTCTGGCTCCGCCTCGGCACCGAGCGCCGCCACGCCCGCGGGCGACAGCGCCTCGCCGCGTGCATACGTGAAGAGCCGGTCGAGGCTTCCCGCCGCGTGGCGGGCATGAAATCCGATCGAGGCGGCGCCGCCCGGCCGCGCCCAGATCTGCTCCGGCGTCAGGCCGGCGATCCCGGCGCGCAGCTCCTCGCGGCATTGCAGCAGACTGTGAGCGACCGGCTGCAATAGCGGCGGTACGCCGGGAACGGGTCCGCGCAGCCAGACTTCGGGTGCCACTCCTGGAGAGTAGCGCAATCGCCGCCCCGGTGCGCGGTCGCGTTCCACCACGCAGATGGAGCATCATGGCAGCAGACCCATGCGCGACATCATCGAGCTCGGCATCGACACGTTCGGCGACGTCACCCTCGACGCCGCCGGCCATCCGCTGCAGCACGCGGAGGTCTTGCGCCATGTCGTCGAAGAAGCGGTGCTCGCCGACCGCCTCGGCCTGCAGTTCTTCGGCGTCGGCGAACATCACCGCGCGGACTTCGCTGTATCGGCGCCCGAAGTGGTTCTCGCCGCGATCGCCGGCCGCACGTCGCGGATCCACCTGGGTTCGGCCGTGACGGTGCTGAGCACGGACGATCCCGTCCGTGTGTATGAGCGCTTCTCGACCCTTGACGCGATCTCGAACGGCCGCGCGGAAGTGATCGTCGGCCGCGGATCGTTCACCGAATCGTTCCCGCTGTTCGGCTTCGATCTGGCGCAGTACGAATTGCTGTTCGAGGAACACCTCGAGCTGTTTGCCGCGATCCTCGCGGAAAAACCGGTGACCTGGACCGGGCAGACGCGCAGCGGCGTCCGGGATCAGCCGATCTATCCGCCGATCGAATCCGGCCACCGGCTGCGCACGTGGGTCGGCGTCGGCGGCAGCCCGAACTCCGTGACGCGCGCCGCGCGCCA
Source organism: Acidobacteriota bacterium (assembly GCA_025463215.1). Lineage (GTDB taxonomy): Bacteria > Acidobacteriota > Vicinamibacteria > Vicinamibacterales > CAVVIG01 > CAVQFC01. The sequence continues at coordinate 7,070 of JAOBWF010000239.1, forward strand.
CGGCCTGCCGCTCATGCTCGCGATCATCGGCGGCAGCCCGCGCCGTTTCCGTCCGTACGTCGATCTGTTCCACGAGCAGCTGCGATCGTTTGGCCGCGGCCCGCTCCAGGTCGGCGCGCATTCTCCGGGGCACGTCGCCGCCACCGATGAACAGGCGCTGGAAGAGTTGTGGCCGCACTACGCCGGAATGATGACGCGCATCGGCGGCGAGCGTGGCTGGCCGCCGGTGACGCGAGCGCAGTTCGACCGCGAAGCCGGGCCCGACGGCGCGCTCTGCGCCGGATCGCCCGACACGGTCGCGCGCAAAATTGCGGCGACGATTCAGGCCCTGGGCCTGACGCGGTTCGACCTGAAATACAGCAACGGCACCCTGCCGCACGACGTCCTGATGCGGAGCATCGAGCTGTATGCCACCCAGGTCGCGCCACGCGTTCGCGAGTTGCTGGCCGCCGTGGCGCCCGTATAATCCAGCCATCGCGACGCCGACGCGATCAAGACGTCTGTCGCGGGTTGCCCCGCGACACGCGCGCATCTGCCATCACCACCACACCCGAGGGATGCCGTGCATCTGCTGGCCCTTCTTCTCAGCCTCTTCGTCGTCGCCACGGTGCTGTGGGACGCCTTCGAAACGGTCGTCCTGCCGAGAACCGTCAACCGTCGTCTGCGTCTCACCCGCCTGTATTTCGGCTTCACCTGGCGGCGATGGACGCGCGCGGCCGCGACGTTCCGCAGCGAGCGGCGGCGCGAGTGGTTCCTCGCCATCTTCGGTCCGCTGTCGCTGCTCGGCCTTGCCGCCGTCTGGGCCGTCGGTCTTCTGCTCGGGTTCGCACTGCTGCAGTGGTCCGCCGGCTCGAATCTCGAGCCCGCAAACGCCAGCGGACGGTTCGTCGACGATCTCTACATCAGCGGGACGACGTTCTTCACGCTGGGGCTGGGTGACGTGCGGCCGGTTGGACGCCTCGCCCGGATCATCACCGTCACCGAAGCCGGCACCGGCTTCGCATTTCTGGCGATTGTGATTGCGTACTTTCCCGTCCTGTATCAGTCGTTCTCGCGGCGCGAGGCGCAGTTGACGCTGCTCGATGCCTGGGCCGGCTCGCCGCCGGCGGCCGCCGAAGTGCTGCGACGGCTGGCGGACCATGATGCGGTGCCGGCGCTGCAGGCGTTCCTCAAGGACTGGGAATACTGGGCCTCGGAACTACTCGAGAGTCACATCTCCTACCCGGCGGTCGCCTTCTTCCGGTCGCAGCACCAGCGCCAGTCATGGGTCTCGGCGTTGACGACGATTCTCGACGTGTCGGCGCTCGTCCAGGTGGGGATCGACGGGGTCCCGACGTGGCAGGCGCACGTCACGTTCGCGATGGCGAGACACGCCGCCGTCGATCTGACGCAGGTGCTGCACGTCGATCCAGCGGCCGGGGACGATCGGCTGCCTGACCGCGATCTCGACGCGTTGCGCCTCCACCTCGAGACGGCCGGCCTTCGTCCGGCGCGCTCGGCCGACGCTGATCGCCGGCTGCTCGATCTGCGCCGTCTCTACGAACCGTACGTCAACGGGCTCGCCCGCGCGCTGATGATGCCGATGCCGCCGTGGTGGCATCGCGACGGCGCGCGCAACAACTGGCAGGCGAGTCCGAAAGGGGCCGGCGGAGCCCACCTCTAATGCGTTCGGCCGCGATGTTCGTCCGGCCGGGCTCACGCCGCGCCCATAGTCGGCAACGCGATTCGGCGGTAAAGTAGGCGCGTCGTTCATAAAACCTGAGAGGCCTTGTTCCATGAGTCATAAAGCAGCCGTGTATTCCTTCGTCGCGATCGCGACGCTCGCCGTGGCGGCGGGTTACACCCAGACGTCACAGGCGCAGGCCGCCGCGCAGGCCGGAGCGGCACAGGCGCCGCGGCCGGGTCGCGGCGGCAACGCCGGCGACAGCGCCGCGCCCGCGCGCAAACAGGGTGATGGCGTCGGGCCGTTCAAGAAGATGGTGATTCGCGGCGTCACCGTCATCGACGGGACCGGCGGACCCCCGTTGAGCCCGATGGACATCGTCATCGAGGGCAACCGGATTACGTCGGTACGTCAGGCCGGCTGGCCCGGGCTCGCGCAGCAGACGAACCGCGAGCCGCGCGACGCCGACTACGAAATCGACGGCAAGGGCATGTACGTGATGCCGGGCTTCGTCGACGTCCACGTCCATGGCGCCGGCAAGGACAAGGCGCCGGATCTGAGCTACTCGTACAAGCTGTGGCTGGCGCACGGCGTCACCACCGTCCGCGGCGTGTCGCTGTCGTCGGCGGCGCTGAGCAGCTCCGAGAAAAACCGATCGGCGAAGAACGAGATCGTGGCGCCGCGCATCTTCAATTACCAGACGCTCGGCTCCGGCTGGGCCGAGGGGCCGGTGCGGACGCCGGAGAAAGCGCGCGAGTACGTGCGCTGGGCCGCCGCCAACAACATCGACGGCATCAAGTTCTTCAACCGCGGCGACGAGACCCCGGAGATCGACACCGCGGCGATCGACGAGGCGCACAAGAACAAGATGGGCACCGTCGCCCATCTGTCGCAGAACAACGTCGCGATGTTCAACGCCCGGATCGCCGGCGACGCCC
>JAOBWF010000241.1 GCA_025463215.1 Acidobacteriota bacterium
CGCGGACATCAGGTGAATCGCCTTCAACCACTTCGACAGCGGCAGGTGCGACGACTCGAACACAGTCCCCGTCGTCACCGAAAACTGCTGTTTGCACGCCTTGCACTTGTAGAGGCCACGACGGGCAGGCCGCCCCGGCTGCGCTTTCGGGGCGAGCTTGTAGGGGTCCGCGCCGCCACACCGGGGGCACGCCACGCCGGACGGCCACCGAATGTAGGTCATCAGTTCGACCGCCGCCGATTCGTCCGAAAAGGCCACGTTTGCAAGGTCGTTGAGGTTCTTGGGAGTCGTCGTCGCCATAAACCCAATATCTCGCGAGCCCGTGACAAGGTAGGTCAGGGTGTGCGAAAGACACAATTCCCTCCAATATTGACCTTCGCCTTCTGTTTGCGTATATTACTTTCGCCTGGGGCGCGAAAGCCTCAGCTGAGCTGAGGGGCACATGCTTCCACTGACGAAACGTCAGCGCGAGATCCTGGACTACCTGAACGAATTTATTGCTCAGCACGGCTACGCGCCGAGTCTGGAAGAAATCGGCCGCCGCTTCGGGCTCTCTTCGCTCGCCACGGTCCACAAGCACCTCACCAACCTGCAGGAAAAGGGCTTCATCAAGCGCGCCTGGAACCGCAGCCGCTCGGTCGAAATGGTGCCGACCCGCACCGGCGGACGCGCGGTCGAACTGCCGCTGCTCGGCTACGTCGCCGCCGGTCAGCCGATCGAAGCGGTCGCGTCGAACGAAACCTTCGCCGTGCCCGAGGACTTCGTCGGCAAGCGCGACACCTACGTGCTGCGCGTGCGCGGCGATTCGATGATCGACGAGCAGATCCGCGACGGCGACTTCGTCGTCGTCGAAGATCGCAAGACCGCCGACAACGGCGAGATGGTGATCGCCCTGGTCCGCGGCTCCGACGTCACGCTGAAGAAGTTCTACCGCGACCCGGGCAACAAGATCCGCCTGCAGCCGGCCAACGCCGCGATGCAGCCGATCTTCGTCGACCCCGATCAGGTCCAGATCCAGGGCGTCGTCATCGGCGTGATGCGGAAGTACTGAGATGCCGGCCGCACGATCGACGGCGCCGACCGGCCTCCGTCAGTGATTCGACACGGCTGCGATCACCACCGGGGCGAGGACACCGCCGCGGTGTTCGGGCGGATCGCCGCCGATGCGGGCGGCCTCGTCCCCTGGAGAGCGCCCGCTGCAGGGTCGTCGATCAGAACGAACGCCGGGCCTCACCCGCGCACGCGCGCCGACGTATAAGCGATAGAATCCGGCGCCATGGACGTGCCCCGACCGGTGCCGAAAGCGATCCTGCTCCTCACAATGGTCGCGTCTATTGGACTGACGGGGTCGGCGCAGCATCGCTCCCCAAGCAGTGTCCGGGATCTGCAAGGCTTGTGGACGAACGGCACCGTGACGCCGCTGCAACGCACGGCTGATCTGGCCGGCAAGGAGTTCCTGTCGGAGCCCGAAGCGGTTGAATACGAGCGCACGTGGCTCGACACGTTTCGCAGGAACTTCCCGCCCGAAGATCTCCAGGCGCCGGACCTCGACTACACCTACATGGATCGCATGAAGGTGGTCCCGACGCGGCGGACGTCGCTCATTACCGACCCGCCCGACGGCCGCCTGCCGCCACAGCTGCCGGCGGCGAAAGAGCGGGCCGCGGCGCGGCCGAAGGCGTCGCACGACGATCCGGAGCTGCTCGGCCTCGACGAACGGTGCCTGCTCGCGACCGCGTTCGGCTCATCGAACGCGGCGCCGCCGATGGTCCCGAATCCGTTCGGCCAGAACATCTACCAGATCGTTCAGACACCGGATCACGTGCTGATTTTCACCGAGACCGTCCACGACGCCCGCATCATCCGCATCGGCGGAAACCACCTGCCGCCGCACGTGCAGCTCTGGCTGGGGGACTCGATCGGCCGCTGGGAAGCCGACACGCTGGTCGTCGACACCACGAACTTCACGGTGAAGACCCACTTCCGTGGATCCGGTCCGGGGCTGCACGTCGTGGAGCGTTTCACGCGCAGCGGCGCGGCGACGATCCGGTATCAGTTCACCGCCGACGATCCGGAGACCTGGGCGCGTCCGTGGACCGCGGACGTTCCGTTCACGGCGACCGCTGAGCGGATGTTCGAGTACGCGTGCCACGAGGCCAATTATTCGATGGCCAACGTCCTGCGCGGCGCGCGCGCTGAAGAACGGCGCAAACAAGAATAGACTTGTGGGCATGGCCGACCAACCACAGCCGAAGCAGATCAATTTCACCATCCTCCCGGAAGAGGATTCGACCACGCCGCGGACCTACGCGAATTTCTGTTCGATCGCGCACACGCCGTTCGACTTCACGCTCACCTTCTGCGAGGTGATGCCGCTCTCCGAGAAGGAAATCAAGGAGGCCGAAACCCAGCACGTCGTGCGCGCGCCGGTCCGCGCCAAGGTCGTCGTGCCGGTCCAGTTCGTGCCGAACCTGATCGCCGCCCTCCAGGAACACTGGCGCGTCTACTCCGAGTCGTACAGCAACGTCGGCTGGAACAAGGGGACGGAGCCCGGCGTTCACTAGAGCTGCGCCATGAAATCCGCCCGCGAGACCCGCGAGATCCTCGACAGACTCGAGACGCAGCACCCGGACGCCGATACGGAGCTGCATTTCACGACCCCCTTCGAGCTGCTCGCGGCGACCATCCTGTCGGCCCAGTCGACCGACGTGCGCGTCAACCTGGTGACGCCGGCGCTGTTCAAGAAATACCGCGACGCGCGGGCGATGGCGAAGGCGTCGAGCGCCGATCTCGAGCCGCTGATCCACTCGACCGGCTTCTATCGCGCCAAGGCGAAATCGCTCATCGGCATGGCGCAGGCGCTGGTCGCGCAGCACGGCGGCGAGGTGCCCGCGTCGATGGAGGCGCTGGTCGAACTGCCTGGCGTCGGCCGCAAGACCGCCAACGTCGTCCTCGGCCACGCGCTCGGCGTGCCGGGGCTGCCGGTCGACCGCCACGTCCTCCGCGTCTCCAACCGGATCGGGATCGCCGAGGGGGACGACCCGGTCGCTGTCGAGCAGCAGCTGTGCGCGGCGATGCCGAAGCCGCGGTGGACCCGGACCTCGGACACCCTCATCCTCCACGGCCGCCGCATCTGCCGGCCGAAACCGCTGTGCGACGAGTGCGCCGTGCGCGACGACTGCGACTACTTCCGGCTGGTCGTTGCGCGGGTGCGGGACGGCAAGGCGCCGAAGAAGCCTCAGACACTGAACACGAAGAAGCTGAAACTCACAACTGCGACCGGACAGTTGAAGGCGGAACCTCGTGGAACGGGCCGCGTTCGAAAAGCTCGTCGCTGAGGCGCTGCACTCGATCCCGCGGCGGTTCCGCAAGGAGATGCGGAACATCGCGATCATCGTCGAGGACGAGCCGTCGCCGGATCTGCTGCGCGAGATGGACGTCAAGCCGCCCGACACGCTGCTCGGTCTGTACTCCGGCGTGCCGCTGACGGAGCGGTCGTGGCGCGGCGAGCAGCGCATGCCCGACCGCATCCTGATCTTCCAGGGCCCGCACGAGCGCGATTCGCGGGACGACGACGACCTGGTGGTCGCCATCGCCGAGACGCTGATCCACGAGGTCGGGCATTACTTCGGCATGAGCGAGGAAGAAATCGAAGAGATCGAAGAGCAGTACTGGCGCGCCGAGGCCGACGAGTGATCCGCGCGCGCAAGCAGTTCGGCCAGCATTTCCTCGAGCCGGTGTGGGTCGACAAGGTGATCGCGGCGATCGATCCGCGCGCCGATCAGGATTTCATCGAGATCGGCCCCGGCCCCGGCGCCCTCACCCGCCCCCTCGCGCAGCGCGCGAAGTCGGTCACCGCGTTCGAAATCGATCGCGATCTCGCCGCTGCCCTGGTCGACGAAGCGATTCCGAACCTGACGGTGATCGCAGGCGATTTTCTGTCGCGTTCGATCTCTGACTTCGCACTCCCGACTTCGCACCTCCGCGCAGCGGGCAACCTTCCCTACAACGTCGCCTCCCCCATCATGTTCAAGCTGGTGGAACTGCACGCCGCGGGCGTGCCGCTGGTCGACGCGACCCTGATGCTCCAGCGCGAGGTCGCCGATCGCCTGGTCGCGCCGCCTGGTTCGAAGCAGTACGGCGTCCTCAGCGTCCTGATCCAGCACGCCGCCGACGTCGAGGCCGTGCTGAAGCTGCCGGCGGGGGCCTTCCGTCCGCCGCCCAAGGTGTTGTCGTCGCTGGTCCGCCTGCGTTTTCGCGCGCCGAACCCGCCGGTGCGCGACCACGCCCTGTTCGGGCGCCTCGTGCAGGCCGTCTTTACCAGGCGCCGGAAGACGCTGGCGAACGCGCTTCTCGCCCTCGACGGCTTCGGCCCGCCGCCGCCCGTCCGTCCGCCGGAGGCGCTCGCCGCGGCCGGCATCGACGGTTCGCGGCGGCCGGAAACGCTGTCGATTGCCGAATTCGTGCGCCTCGCAGACAGCTATGTACCTGTGACCAGAGCTGTGCTATAGTTTTGCCCGTAAGTATCGGTAATGTCCGGCTTTAGCCGGACTTCATCCCGCCCCGTAATTTTCAGGCGCGCCCAGCAGCCTGACCGAGCCGCACGGCGGCTCCCATCGACAGGACGACTCCGCCAGGAGTGCGCCCGATGATGGTCGCGTCCCAGGTATTCAAACACTGATGCTCCAAGTCGTCGCGCTCGGCGGACTCGGCGAATTCGGCATGAACATGCTCGCGCTCACCTGGGGTGAGACGACGATCGTTGTCGATGCGGGCGTGATGTTTCCGGATCCGGAACTGCTCGGCGTCGACCGGATCATTCCGGACCTGACGTATCTGCAGCAGCAAGGGGGCGCGGCCGCCCTGGTGCTGACGCACGGCCACGAGGATCACATCGGCGCCGTGCCCCACGTGCTGCCGTTCGTCCACGGCCCGGTCTACGGCACGCCGCTGACCCTGGCGATGGTCGCGCCGAAGCTCGAGGAGCACGGCATCGACGGCCGCGAGCTGATCGCCGTGCGGCCGCACGATCGCGTCACCGTCGGGCCGTTCGAGATCGAGTTCATCCGCGTCACGCACAGCATCCCCGACTGCGTCGCGCTCGCGATCCACACGCCGGCCGGCATCATCGTCCACACCGGCGACTTCAAGATTGATCAGACGCCCCTGGACGGCCAGCATTTCGACGTCCACCGCTTCGCCCAGCTCGGCGCCGACGGGGTGCTGGCGCTGTTCGCCGACAGCACCAACATCGACCGCCGCGGCTTCACCGGATCCGAGCGCGAGGTCGTCGACGCCTTCGAAGAAGTCTTCACCAGCGCGCCGGGCAAGCTGATCGTCGCGTCGTTTGCCTCGAGCATCTACCGGATGCAGATCCTGGTGGATCTCGCGACCCAGTTCGATCGCAAGGTCGCCTTCATCGGCCGCGGCATGATGCGCAACTCCGAGATCGCGCAGCGCCTCGGCTATCTGCGGATCCCGGCCGGCGTCCAGATCCGCGATTCGCAGGTCAACGACTTCCCCGCGCAGGACGTGCTGTGCCTCTCGACCGGCACGCAGGGGGAACCGATGTCGGCGCTGTCGCGGATGGCGATCGACGATCACCGCCACGTCAAGGTCGGACCGGACGACACCGTCGTGCTCTCGGCCCGATCGATTCCCGGCAATGAAAAGGCGATCGGCCGGGTCATCAACCATCTCGCCCGCCGCGGCGCCGACGTGATCTACGAAGGCATCAAGCACGTCCACGTGTCCGGCCACGGCAGCGAAGAAGAGCTCAAGCTGATGCTCTCGCTCGTCAAGCCGCGCTTCTTCGTCCCGGTTCACGGCGAGTACCGCCAGCTGTCGCAGCACGGCCGCATCGCCGCGCGCGTCTTCGAAGGGCGCGACCCGAAGCCCGAGATCATCCTGGCCGAGAACGGCGACATCATCCAGTTCGACGCCGACGGCGGCCGGATCAGCGGCAAGGCGCCGGTCGGCCGCATCCTGATCGACGACACGCGTACCGGCGAAGTCGGCGACGAGGTGCTGCGCGACCATCGTCATCTGGCCGA
>JAOBWF010000249.1 GCA_025463215.1 Acidobacteriota bacterium
GGGTCGCCCTGTTCGCGGCGTTCCCCCGCTGGAAGACGGCGATCGGCTGCCTCGCGCTGTTCGTCCTCAGCATCCTCGTCTGGCCGCGATGGATAGCGGAGTGGCGCGCGACGTTGGCGAGCGCGCCGCACGTCGTGCCGCCGCTGACGCGCCGGTGCGGCCCGTTGCTGCTCCTGGCGCTGATCAAATGGAAGCGAGCCGACGCGCGGCTGCTCCTGGCCCTCGCGTGTGTGCCGCACACGACGGCGCCGTACGAGACCATCCCGTTGTTTCTGATCCCGCAGACGTGGCTGCAGGCGTGGGCGCTTTGGGCGCTCGCGCTGCTGGCGTATGTCGCGCAATGGCTGAGCGGCCCCTACCTGTCGCAGCAGGCATACTGGGCGAGCGGCGCCGAGTGGATTGTGGCGCTGATGTACCTGCCGTGTCTGGCGATGGTGCTGTGCAGGCCGAACACGCTGACACTAGACTGGGAACAGTGACCCGACCGCGCCTGTCGACCTCGCTGAACTGGTGATTGATGACCCATACGCGTGCGCTTCTCCTGCTGCTGCTCGTCACGGTGCCGGCTATCTCGGCGCGGGCAACGGTCCTGATTCCGGCCGATCTGGGCGAGCTGTCGCGCGACGCGCTGGCGATTGCGCGGGGTCGCGTCGCAGCGCTCGATTCGCAGTGGACCGAAGATCACGGCACGATCGAGACGATCGTGACGCTCGAAGTCGACACCTACCTGAAGGGCAGTCTCGGCGCCACGCTGCGGTTTCGCGTCCCCGGCGGCGAGCTCGGCCGCTTCCGCAGCGTCGTGGTCGGCGCCCCCGCCTTCGCCGTCGATCAGCGCGTCGTCGTCTTTCTCGGCGCGCGCGGCCCGAGCGTGCCGTATCTGCTCGGCATGAGCCAGGGGGTCTTCCGTCTGTCACGCGCCGCCGACAACTCCGGCTGGCTGGTGACCTCGCCCGTCGTCATGCCGGCCACCGCCGGCGCGTCGCTGCGCGTCGTGCGCGGCGACCCTGCGCGGCGGGCCCTGCCGCTCGGCGATTTCGAACAGACGGTCCGTGCGCTCGCCGGAGGTGCGAAGTGACGCGCTGGCTCGCGATGATCCTGACCGGCGCGCTGGTGTTCGGCGACTCCGCCCCCGCGCTGGCGTATCTCAAGTTCGGCGTGCCGGTGCGCGGCCAGAACGTCGCCGTCAAATGGGCGCAGGCGCCGGTGCGGTATTTCGTGTCGAACACCGGCGTCCCTGGGGTCACGCCGACCGATTTCGAGAACGCCGTCGGCCGCGCCTTCGCGACATGGCAGGCGGTGCCCACGGCGTCGATCACGTATCAGCTCGCCGGGGTCACCGACGCGAGTCCTGGCAGCGACGATGGCGCGTCGGTGCTGGGGTTTCGCAGCCGCCCGGATCTGGATCGCGTCCTGGCGTCGACCAGCTTTCTGGTCGATTCGTCGACTGGTGCGCTGATCGAATCGGACATCTTCTTCAACTCCGCGTTCCCGTGGTCCGTCGCCGCGGGCGGCGAGACGGGGCGCTTCGATCTCGAAAGCATCGCGCTCCACGAGATCGGTCATTTCAGCGGACTCGGCCACTCCGCGCTCGGCGAAACCGAGCTGATCAGCACCGGCGGCCGCCGAGTTCTCTCGGCTGAAGCGGTGATGTTTCCGATCGCGTTCGCCTCGGGCAGCATTGCCGGGCGCACCCTGAAGGCCGACGATATCGCGGGTATCTCGGACCTGTATCCGGACGGCGATTTCAGCACCGCTGACGGCAGCTTGTCCGGCCGGGTGACGAAGGATGGCCAGCCGCTGTTCGGTGCGCACGTGGTCGCGGTGAACGCGGCGTCCGGGTTGATGGTCGGCAGTTTTACACTCAACGCGCAAGGACAGTTTTCGATCGGCGGTCTCTCGCCGGGATTGCACATCGTTCGGGTCGAGCCGCTGGACGATGCCGACATCGACAGTTTCTTCGACGGCAGCGTGCCGGTCGATCTCGACTTCCGCGTCACGTTTTTCGATCGCGTCGTGATCGTGCCAAAAGGCGGCGACAGCGGCGAGATCGCGCTGACGGTCGTGAAGAAGTGATCGCCGCGAGAATCGCGGCGCTGCTCGTCGCCGGCGCGGCGCTGACGCCGGCGTCGTCCGCGTCAGCGCAATCGGCCGATCCGCCGGCCTCCCGCGTCGAGGTCGGGGCGGGGGGGATGTGGATCGGGCGCCAAGTGCTCGGTGCCGGAACGGTCACTGAAACGACCGCGAGCGGCGGCACTCGAGCGCTGTTCACCCAGTCGAGCGAGCTCGGCGGCATCGCCGGTGTGTCGGTGCGCGCCGGCGTTCGGTTGACGCGGTCGCTCGTCGTCGAAGCGGAGGGCACCTATCTCAAGCCGCCGCTCCGGATCACTCTCAGCGACGACGTCGAAGGCGCGGCAGCGGTCACGGCGACGGAAACTGTCGAGCAGTTCACTGCCGGCGGCGGGCTGCTCTGGTATCTGCCGATCCGCTCGTCGCGATTCGCGCCGTTCGCACGGGCAGGCGGTGGGTATCTCCGGCAGCTGCACGAACAGGCGACGCTCGTCGACACCGGCCGTTACGTCGAGGTCGGGGGCGGAGCGTCGTTACTGCTGGTCGCGGCGCGGCACTTCCATACCAAGGGCATGGGGGTTCGAATCGATATTCGGGCGCTGAGGCGTTCGAAGGGCGTGAAGTTCGACGGCGGGTCGACTACGTCGCCCGCCGCCAGCGTATCCGCATTCGTGCGTTTCTAGTCCGCCGACGCCTCGTCCTCGTCCTCCGAGAACTCGTCGTCGTCTTCGTCGTCGTCGTCGTCGAGCTCGTCTTCGGTGCCGCTGTTCGTGATCTGGTCGTCCACGTCCTGGCGATCGGCCGTACCCGACTGCTGGTTGTCGTCGGCGATCTGCTGGCTATCGCGCGGCTCCATGTTGTCGTCTCGCATTGGCTGCCCTCCGATGTGTTACCGTCGCAATTCCGATGCCCGCGCCGGCGATTGAATTCCGCGACGTGTCTTTTGCGCGACCTGGACAGGCGCGGGTGCTCGACCATTTCAGCCTCGGGGTCGACACGGGAGACGTGCTCGCCCTGGTCGGCCGCAGTGGCGCCGGCAAAAGTACCCTGCTGAAGCTGGTCAACCGGCTGCTCGTTGCCGATGCGGGCAGCGTGATGGTCGAGGGGCGGGATACGCGCGAGTGGCAGCCGATCGCGCTGCGCAGGAACGTCGGCTACGTACTCCAGGACGTCGGGCTGTTTCCCCACATGTCGATCGCCGACAACGTCGCGGTCGTGCCGCGGCTCGAGCGGTGGGATGCGGCGCGGGTGGACGCCCGCGTCCGCGAACTGCTGGAGCTGGTGGGGCTGCCGGCGGGCGAGTTCGCGGCGCGGTGGCCGGACGAGCTGTCCGGCGGGCAGCGTCAACGCGTCGGGGTGGCGCGTGCGCTCGCCGTCGATCCGCCGGTGCTGCTCATGGACGAGCCGTTCGGCGCGCTCGACCCGCTGACGCGGGCCGAACTGCACGTCCAGTTCCGCGCCATCCAGGCGCGGCTGCACAAGACCGTGATCATCGTCACCCACGACATGGGCGAGGCGTTCGCGCTGGCGGATCGCGTCGGCGTGCTCGAGGACGGCGCGTTGATCGCCAACGATCGCACCGCGGTCGTGGCGGCGTCGACCGACCCCCGCGTCAGGCGATTGCTGGACGCGGTGCCGACGATTCCGCGGCCGTCCGATTACTCCTGACATGAGATCGCTGATCGCCTTCTGGGTCGCGCATCGCGCCGAGCTCGCCAGCCTGTTCGGCCAGCACGTCGTCCTGGTTGCCGGTTCGACCTTGATCGCGGTCGCGCTCGGCGTCCCGCTCGGGATTTTTTCGGCGCGGCGGCCGCGGCTCGCGTCGCCCTTGATGGCGTTTGCCAGCATCGTCCAGACGATTCCGAGCCTGGCGATGTTCGGCTTCCTGCTGCCGGTGCCGTTCATCGGCGGCGTCGGTGCGCGCGCCGCGGTGGTGGTGCTGATCCTCTACGGGCTGCTGCCGATCGTGCGGACGACGATCGCCGGGCTGCGGGGGATTGATCCGTCGATCCGCGAAGCCGGCGTGGCAATGGGGATGACGGCAGGCGAGCTGCTGCGCCAGGTCGAGCTGCCGCTCGCGCTGCCGTCGATCGTCGCCGGCATTCGCGTCGCGGCGGTCGTCGGCGTCGGCTCCGCCACGATCGCGGCGGCGATCGGCGCCGGCGGGCTCGGCGAATACATCTATCGCGGGCTATCGATGGTCGATACGACCGTGATTCTTGCCGGAGCGGTGCCGGCCGCGGTGCTGGCGCTGGTGGTCGACGCCTCGCTGCTGTGGCTGGAAAAACAGCTGTCGGCCCGCCGGCGATCGCGGTCCCGCCGCGCCGTGGTCATCGCCGCGACGGTCGTCGCCGCGGTCGTCATGGTGTCGAGCGCCCTGGCGGCGCGCCGCGCCAGCGGCGCGATCGTCGTCGGATCGAAGAATTTCACCGAGCAACTGGTGCTCGGCGAGTTGCTCGCGCAATCGATCGAACGCGATGCCGGCTTGCGGGTCGATCGCCGCCTGAACCTGGGCGGCACGTTGATCTGCGATCGGGCGCTGCTGACCGGCGACATCGACGTCTACGTCGAGTACACCGGCACCGCGCTCACCGCGGTCTTCCATCAGCCGGTGAGCAACGACGCGAGCGCCGTGTTCGAGACCGTGCGCGCCCAGTACGCCAAGAGCGGTCGGACGCTGCTGCCGCCGCTCGGCTTCAACAACACCTTCGCAATCCTGGTGCGCGGCGACGAAGCGCGCTCGCGCCGCCTTCGCACCATCGACGATGCGGCGCGCGAGTCGGGGCATTGGAAGGCCGGGTTCGGGTACGAGTTCGTGGAACGGCCCGACGGCTATCCCGGCCTCAAGAAGACCTACGGCATGCGCTTCGCGGACGCGCCGAGGGTAATGGACCTGACGCTGAGCTATCGCGCGCTCGCCGCCGGTCAGGTCGACATGATCGCCGGCGACGCGACCGCCGGACTGATCAAAGGGCTCGATCTGTTTCAGCTCGAGGACAACCGGCATTACTTTCCGCCCTACGACGCCGCGGCCGTCGCACGGGCGGCGACGCTGCTCAAGTATCCGCAGGCCCGCACCGCGCTCGAACGCCTCTCCGGCCGCGTCACCGCCGCAGACATGCGCGCGATGAACTACGCCGCCGACGTCGAACACCGCGACGTGCCGCTCATCGTCAGCGAGTTCCTCGCGCGGACCCGCTAAACGGATGAACGACGCCGCTGACCGGGAACCCCTCGCGACGGTGCGCCGGTGACCTTCGTCGTGCGTCGCTGAGAAATGTACTCTGCGGTCTTGGCGTTCTCCGCGGTTTCTTCTCAGTCGGAATGCTGTGTGATGTCGTGGCCGAGCGTTCGCACGGCCGTCAACATGCGATCGACGTCCTTGCGGCGGCTGCGGTAGTTCACGAAGCAGGCGCGCAGCGTGTAGCGGCCGCGCAGCTCCGTGCTGGTCAGGAACGCCTCGCCGCCCAGTTGCAGTCGTTCGAGCAGCACCCGATTCAGCGCGGCAATCGCCTCTTCGTCCACGCGTGCCTGACCCGTACTCCCGTGGTCGTCGCGCGCGGCGCCTGTTCCGACGAATCGGAAGCAGACGATGCTGAGAGCGGGCGGCGCCATCAGCTCGAGATCCGGCGACGCGCGGACATGATCGGCGAGATACGCCGCGAGCGCGAGATTGTCCTCGATCGCCGCGGTCAGCCCTGTGAGGCCGAACTGCTGCAGCGTCATCCAGACCTTCAGTGCGCGAAAGCCGCGCGTCTGCTGAAAGCCATACTCGCTGAACCACGGCACGCCGTAGACGTCGCCGGCGCTGCCGGACTGACGGATGTAGGGCGGCACCAGGCTGAAGGCCGAGCGCATTGCGCTCGCGTCGCGCACCAGCACCAGGCCCGCTTCGACCGGTACGAACAGCCATTTGTGCGGATCGAGCGCAACGCTGTCGGCTTCGGCGATCGCGCGCAGCGCGCCGGCGTACTCCTGCGAGAGGATCGCGGGGCCGCCGTATGCCGCGTCGACGTGCATCCAGACGTCATGACGCCGGCAGACGCCGGCGATCGCGGCCAGATCGTCGATCGCGCCGGTGTTGGTCGAGCCGCCGGTGGCGATCGCCGCGATCGGCCGCGCGCCGCCGGCGACGTCGCCGGCGATCGCCGCCTCGAGCGCGTCGACGTTCATCCGGAATGCCGCGTCGGTCGGAATCGTCCGCACCGACGCGCTGCCGAATCCGAGCAGTTCGATCGCCTTACGCGCGCAGCTGTGCGCTTCGGTCGACATGTAGAACGCGAACGGCGACGGCGCGTTGCGCAGGCCGTCGGCGCGGACATCAACCCCGCTTTTCATGTGCCTCGCGACGGCGAGCGCGGTCATCGTGGCCATCGAGCCGCCGCTGACGAGCAGCCCCGCCGATTCAGCAGGGAAGCCCAGGAGGTCGCGGAACCACGCCAGCACCGCATGCTCGACGTAAATCGCGGCGTGATTGCCGCCGGCGCAGCTCGGGTTCATCGCGGCGGCGAGCGCCTCGGCGAAGATCCCCATCACCGCGGGCGGCGAGTTGACCCAGCCCCAGAAGCGCGGGTGGCCGTTGCCGAAGGGGTAGGGTTCGATCGCCTGCTTGAACCGCAGGAGCATGTCATCCGGGGAGACCGGATCCTGCGGCGCCGGCATGGAGACGAGCGCCTCGGCGTGTCCGGGGGGCACCGGGCGGAACGCCGGTGCATCCGGCAGCTTCGTCAGATGATCGGCGATGAGGTCGACGACCAGACGACCGACGCGTCG
>JAOBWF010000258.1 GCA_025463215.1 Acidobacteriota bacterium
CAGCGCGATCAGCGTGGCGGCGCCGTCCGCGCGCACGAGCGCCGCGTTGGCGATCGCGGCGATCACGCAGCCGACCGCAAACAGCCGGCGCGGGTTGACGACGTCAGGCAGGTTGCCGAGCGCCGAGATCAGCGTCCCGATCACGAAGCCGCCCTGCACCGCCATCGTCAACCACGCGGTCTGACTGGACGACAGATGGAACTCGGCGACGATCGGGGCGTTCGCCGCCGTGGCGGAGAACCACAGCGTCATTCCGAAAAACATCGCGACCGACAGCCACGCCAGCTGCGCATGCGGTGAACGGCTCATCGGTGTCGACACGGGTGGGCGCAGCGTACCAGATTCGAGGCGCAGCGAGGAACGGCCGCGGCGGCCCGGCGCGCCGCGGCGACATTCATGACCTGGCCGACCAATGTTTGCGCCATAATTCTCTCGGAGTCCTGCATGCCTGACCACACGCTGCTCGGCCAGAACTACACGCCGCCCGACCTCCTCGCCAAGGTGACGGGGCGCGCGAAATACGCCGAAGACTATCGCGCCGACGGGATGCTGTTCACCAAGCTGCTGCTCAGCCCGATGCCGCACGCCCGCGTGCGGCGCATCGACACGTCCGCCGCCCTCGCGATGCCCGGCGTCAAGGCGATCCTCACCGCCGACGATCTGCCGGATCTCAAAGGCGCCGAGCGCGCGCTGACCAACGAGCCGCTCTACCACGGCGAGCCGATTCTTGCCGTCGCCGCCGTCGACGAAGCCACCGCCGCTGCCGCGATCGAGCGCATCGTCGTCGATTTCGAGCCGCTGCCGTTCGTCACCGATCCGGTGGAGAGCCTGCGGCCGGGCAGTGCCAACGCGCGCCTCGACGGCAACGTCTGGGTGACGCCGGTGCCTGCGGCGCCGACCGCCGCGGCCGCACCGCCGCCGCCGCGGCCGAAGGTGCAGGTGCTCAAATGGACCGAGCAGGACTTTGCCAACGCACCGGACGGCGCGCTGCCGATGGGACAGGCGCCTGACGAGTGGTCCTACGGTGATCTCGACGCCGGCTTCAAGAGCGCCGCGATCGTCGTCGACGAAACGTTCGTGGTGCAGTCCACCGGCCATCAGCCGATGGAAACGCGCAGCGCGATGGCGTACTGGCAGAACGGCAAACTGTATCTCCACGGATCGACGCAGAGCGTCGCGCGTACGCTCGACCCGCTGGCCAGCTGGCTCGGCATGGATGCGTCGAACATCGTGCTGGTCAGCGAATACTGCGGCGGCGGGTTCGGCAGCAAAGGCGCCGGCGCGATCTCGATGGTGATCCCGGCGCTGCTGTCGAAAAAGGCGGGTGCGCCCGTGATGATGCGCATCAGCCGTGAGGAAGAGCACTACATCGGTCGCGCCCGCACCGGCATGGTCGGCCGCGCGAAGGCGGGCTTCAGCCAGGACGGGCGCATGACCGCGCTCGACCTCTTCATCGTCGAGGACAACGGATCGTACGGCCCGATGGGCGACTATCGATCGGCGGCGCTTGCGGCGTCCCTCATCTGGCAGCCGATCGCGATGCGCTGGCGCGGCCTCGCGGTGCTGACCAACACGCCGCCGCGCTCGCAGCAGCGCTCGCCGGGGCCGATGCAGGCCAACGCCATCATGGAACCGGTCGTCACCAAGGCCGCGAAGGCGCTGGGGCTCGACCAGCTCGCGATCCGCCGCATCAATTCGCCGGCAGGCAAGGCGCTCTATGGTCCGATGCGGCCGAACGGGCAGCGCGGCCACATCACGAGCGCGTTCGTCAAGGATGCGCTCGATCGCGGCGCCGAGCTGTTCAACTGGAACGAACGCAAGGCACGATCAGGCAAGCGGCAGGGATCGAAAGTGCGCGGCGTCGGCGTCGCCGTCGGTCCTCACGGCGCCGGCTCGATCGGCTACGACGGCCTGATGACGATTCAGCCCGACGGCAAGCTGTACGTGCAATCGGGCGTCGGCAACCTCGGCACCCATTCCTGCATCGACCTGGCGCGCGTCGCCGCCGACCTGCTGGCCATGCCCTGGGACCGCGTCGTCGTCAACTGGGGCAGCACCGCGAAGAACATCCCGTGGTCGGCGATGTCAGTCGGCAGCCAGACGACGCACGCGATGACGAGGGCGAACCTGGCCGGGGCGACCGACGCGCGGGCGAAGCTGCAGGAAATCGCGGCGAACGATCTCGGCGGCGCGGCGGAGGATTACGTCCTGTCGAACGAACGCGTGCACCGCCGCGACAACCCGGCGCGCGGCTTGACGTACGCGCAGGCCGCCAGCCGCGCAATCGCGCTCGGCGGAAAGTTCGACGGCCACGAACTGCCGGAGGACATCCATGCGATGACCAGGAAGTCGGCGACGGCGCTGGCAGGACTGGGCCTGATGGGCGTCGCGAAGGATACCTATCCGCACGACGGCGACACCTACTCGTTTGTGATCGGATTCGCCGAGGTCGAAGTCGACCTCGAAACGGGGAAGACGCGTCTGGTTGATTACCTCGCGGTCGGCGACGTCGGCACCGTCGTCAACCCGCGCAGTCTGCACGGTCAACTGCTCGGCGGCATCAACCTCGGCATCGGCCATGCGCTGCAGCAGAAGTGGGTCTACGACGCGCACTACGGCGTGCCGCTCGCCAAGCGCTTTTATCACACCAAGCCGCTGACGATTCTCGACATCCCGGCGGTGATGCGGACCGAAGCGCTCAACTTCGCCGATCCGGAAACGCCGGTCGGCGCGCGCGGCGTCGGCGAACCGCCGGTGGGCGCCGGCTACGGCTCGGTGATGAACGCGATCGCCGACGCCGTCGGCGACGAGATTTTCAGGAAAGCGCCGGTGACGGCGGACATCGTGCTGATGTCGCTCGAGCACGGCAAGCGCATGCACGACCCGCTCGCTTCTCATCTCTGACGGTCGCGGATGGCTGATGGCTGATGGCTGATGGCTGATGGCGATGGTCGAGGGGTTGGCCCGTTCATAACCATCAGCCCTTCGCCGTTGCGATCAGCCGTCAGCCATCACCCATGGCGAGCGGCGCGCTACCAACCAAAAATGTAGCGCTCGCGCCGCACATCGGCCCCGCCTCTCAGCGTGCCGTTCTGATCAACGCCCACGGCGACGACGCCGGTGCTCATGCCGTATGGGCCGACGACCCGCAGCTTGTGGCCGCGCGCGGTCAGCGCGTCGCGCACCGCCTCGGGCACGCGGTCTTCGATCTCGAGCTTGCCCGGATCGCTGACGTGGTTGTCGAACGAGCCGAACGGGTGCAGCGAGTTGATCCGCGGCGCCTCGATCGCTTCCTGGATGTCCTTGCCGAAGACGATGACCTGCAGCAGCACGTTGAGGATCTGCTGATCCTGGCTGTCGCCGCCCGGCGTGCTGATCGCGAGGAACGGCCGGCCGTCCTTCAGGATCACCGTCGGCGTCAGCGTCGTCCGCGGCCGCTTGCCGCCGGCCAGCACGTTCGGGCTGAGCGGATCGAGATCGAATACGGTCATCCGGTTCGACATCGGCACCCCGGTGTCTCCCGCCACGAAGGCGCCGCCGAGCAGCCAGCCGGAGCTGGGCGTTGCGCTGAACAGGTTGCCGTCCTTGTCGACGACGTCGACGCAGGTCGTGTCGCCGGGGCTGGACGGTGTCGGTGTGCCCTGCGCATGCGGCGTGTAGCGCGCCGCCGGCGCGGTGATCCCCCGATCGAACCGGTAGGGATCGCCGACGCGCTGTTCGAGCGACGCCTGCGGTCCGATCAACACCCGCCGTTCGGCGGCGTAGGCCTTCGACAGCAGCCCGGTCATCGGCACCTGCGTGAACGCCGGGTCGCCGTAGTAGGCGTTGCGATCCGCATACGCGAGCTTGATCGCCTCGTGCACCGAGTGAATGTAATCGGCGGAGTTGGCGCCGTAGGTCTTGAGGTCGACGCCTTCGAGAATGTTCAAGGTCTGCAGCAGAACCGGCCCCTGGTTCCACGGTCCGGCCTTGTAGACGTCGTAGCCGTGGAAGTTCGTCGTTGCCGGTTGTTCGATCTTGCCGTGATAGGAGGCCAGATCCTCGTAGGTGAAGATGCCGCCGGCGGCCGTGTTCGCGTCGGCGATCCGGTGGGCGATGTCGCCGGTGTAGAACGCATCGCGGCCGGCGCGAATCGCCGTCACCCGGTTCTTCGACTTCGCGAACGCCGCCTTGTCGGCGGCGGCGATGGCGCGCAGCGTCCGCGCGAGGTTGGGCTGCCGGAACATCTCACCGATGTCCGGAACGCGGCCGTCAGGATAGTAGGTCTTGGCCGCCCATTCGTACTGTTCGGTGGCCTTGCGCTCGCTGATCAGGAAATTGCGCAGAAAGCCGTACATCGGGAAGCCGTCGGCAAGCTCGATCGCCGGCTGGATGACCTGCTCGAGCCGCATCGTGCCCTTGGTTTCGAGCGCGAGCGCCATCGCGTCGAGCATCGCGGGGATCGTCGCGGCCAGGGGGCCATTGCCGGGGACGAACCCCTTGGCGGCGAACAACGCCGGGGTTGCCGCTTTTGGTGCCGGTCCCTGGCCGTTGATGACGATGACTTCCTTGGTCCTGGCGTCGTAGATGATGGCCGGCGCTTCGCCGCCGAATCCGAAATGGGAAATCTCGCAGATGGCCGCCGCGAGCACCGTCGCGACACCGGCGTCGACCGCGTTGCCCCCCTGCTGCAGGATGCGGACGCCGGCGGAAACGGAGTAGTGGCGGCCTGCCGCGACGATGCCGTGCGTGCCCAGGATTTCAGGACGCAGTGTATCGACGCGCGGCGCGGCCCGGGGCGGGGGCGGCGCCTGTGCGGTGACGGTCACTGCGGTGACGGCGACCGCCGCAGCACTCAAACGGACGGCGGCGAACAGGGTGGCGGCCTTCATGTGCGGATTGTATAGAATGTTGAGACTCGTGACGCGCCCGCTTCTCATCATATTCCTTACGATTTTCGTCAATCTCGTAGGGTTCGGGATCATCATCCCGCTGCTGCCGTTCTACGCCGAAACGTTTGGCGCGTCGCCGCTCGTCATCGGCCTGCTGTTCGCGGTCTTCTCGCTCTGTCAATTGGTGGCCGCGCCGGCGCTCGGCGACCTGTCGGATCGCTACGGCCGCCGGCCGATCCTGATCTTCAGCCTCCTCGGCACGGTCGTCAGCTTCGTGATGCTGGCGCTCGCCCACAGCATCGCCATGCTGTTCGCGGCGCGCATCGTCGACGGTCTGTCGGGCGGCAACATCTCGACGGCGCGCGCCTATGTCGCCGACATCACCGAGCCGAAAGATCGCGCCCGCGCCTACGGCATCATCGGCGCCGCGTTCGGCCTCGGATTCATCCTCGGGCCGGCGCTGAGCGGCATTCTGTCGGGCATCAGCTACACCGCGCCGATCTGGGCGGCGGCCGGCATCACCGTGGTCGCGACCGCGATGGCCTGGCTGTGGCTGCCGGAAACCGTGCACCGGGCGCGGGCGGGCACCGGAAACCCGTTCAGTTATCTGCCGGCGCTGCTGCAACGTCCCGCCGTGCGCCGCATCCTGACGATCGACTTCATCTACTGGCTCGCGTTCGCGACGTTCCAGACAACCTTCTCGTTGTTCGTGTCGCGGCGCTTCGGATTCGGCGTCGCGAAGACCGGCTACTTCTTCGCCGCCTTCGGTTTGCTTGGCGCCTGCATCCAGGGGGGGCTGATCCGTCCGGTGGTCAAGCGGCTCGGCGACAAGCCGACGTTCCTGATGGGGCTCGGTTTCGGAGCACTCGGCCTGCTGTCGGCGGCGCTCGCGCACTCCGTCATCCTGTTCGCGCTCGCGCTGGTGCCGCTCGCCCTCGGGATCGGCTTCGGGCATCCGACCATGTCGAGCCTTGTCAGTCTCGTCGCGCGCGGCGACGAGCAGGGACGCGTGCAGGGTGCGGCGAGTGCGGTCGAAAGTCTCGGCCGCACCATCGGGCCGGTCTGGGGCAATGCCTCGCTGCAACACTACGGCGAAGCCACACCGTACATCTCAGCAGCCGCATTTCTCCTGCTCACCTTGCTGATCAGCGTTCGAATCCAAGTGACCGACCACAACCAACCGGTTTAGTTCGACTGTTCCGTCATAAAGACACCGCTGGATTTCGATTTCGTAACGGCCCAGCCATCGTTGTAAGCCGAACGTAGCTCTGCTCACCCGCACTGGATCTCACCTCATCTGAAAGTACGATTGTGTTAGCAGGGGCAAACGCCCTGCGGTCGCGATCGGCATGCCCCGCGTCGCAATCGGCACACCCGTTGCCCTCACGGATGCGACACCGACTCTCACACAACTTGCGATTTTCTATTTAAAGCGGCTCGGCCGGGGTACGCCGGAGGTGTCTCTCGACGCAGACGCGGAGCACGCCGACATGACGATTTTCACCACTGCCGCCGTTCGAACCACCGCCTTCGCGCTCGCCGCGCTCGCGGGCTCACTCGCCACCGCGCAGGCGCAGACGACGCTGATGCTCGACGGGCCCGGCGCCGAGGTCACCGACGTGATGATCCAGGCGGGCGCGTCCGCCGGCAAGAACTTCAGCGGCTCGGACACGCTCGCCACCAGCGCCACCGCCGACTACAACCAACTGCGCCGCACCCTGCTCAAGTTCGACACCCACAACACGATGCCCGCGAAGTCCAGGATCCAGTCGGCATTCATGACGCTCACGGTGAAGGGAGGCGGTGCCGAGCCGTCGCGCGCGATCAGCGTCTTTCCCGTGACCCTGTCGTTCGTCGAGCAGGATGCGACATGGAACGTGCGCCGTGCCGGGGCGGCGTGGACATCGGCCGGCGGCGACTTCGGACCGTCAGCCCTTGTGCAGGACGTGCCGAACGTCGCCGGCGCCAAGGTGACCTTCGACGTCGCCGCTCTCGTGCGCGTCGCCATCAGCGGTGCGACGTCATCGCGCTACACTCGCCTCGCGCTCGCCGATCTCGGCCCCTCGTCGGTCGGCGCGTACCGCGAGTATTTTTCGTCCCAGGCGCTCGACCCGTCGGTCCGGCCGGTGCTGACGATCGTCTACGGCGGCACCGCGCCGTCCGCCACCACGACCGGGACGGTGGCGCCAGCGACAATGACACCGTCGGTGTGCCCGGTGGCGCTCGATAAAGCGAGCCTCTCGGTCGGCCAGGGGGAGGGCAACTGGAGCGTCAACGTCACCGCCGCGGCGACCTGCGCCTGGAGCGCGACGACCGACGCGGCATGGCTCGTCGTCAAGAGCACGTCGCCGGCCGCCGCGAAGGGGAACGGCTACGCGAAAGTCCGCGCGGTCGCCAACACGGTGTCCGCATCGAAGCGCAGCGCCCATTTCTACGTCAACGGTGCGGTCTACACCGTGACCCAGGGCGGATGCGGCACCACGTGTGGCAGCATCCCTCCGGTCATTGCGGCGCCAGTGCCCAACCCGCCGGTCGTGCCTCTGCCCGTGGTGATTCCGACCAACGGCACGACCGTGATCCTCAAGGTGCTGCAGTTCAACACCCACCACGGCGGCTGGGGCAGCGACGGCGTTTACAGCATCGACCGGATCGCCGACTGGATCGTCAAGAGCGACGCCGACATCGTCTCGCTGAATGAAATCGAGAAGGGGGACAGCTGGAGCAAGAACCAGGATCAGGCGGTGCTCTATCGGGAGCTGATGATCAGGCGCACGGGGCAACCCTGGTACATGGCCTACGTCAATGGCGTCGGCGCGCCGACCGGCATCGGCAACGTCGTCCTCTCGAAGTTTCCGATCATCGGCGCGACGACCCATCTGCTCAGCGCGGGCCGCGCGGCGGTCGACGCGATGGTCGACGTCAACGGCCGAACCATCAACGTCATCTCGACGCACCTGGACAACGTCTCGGAAGCGAACCGGCTCAAGGAGACAGCCGAAATCGTGCCGTGGGCGCTCGGCTTCGCCGAGGAGCGGATCATCTGCGGCGACTGGAACGACGGTCCGGCGACGGCGCCGGTCGCGAACATGCGCGCGACCTATGGCGAGTCATGGAAGGACGCGAAGGCGCTCGGCACCGCGATCGGCAACGGCATCACGCATGGCTCGCACCAGATCGACTACATCTTCTACTCGAAGACCGCGACACACCTGACCCTGGTCAGCTCGCAGACGTACAAGACGGCGGACGCGAGCGGCGTCATGCCGTCGGACCACGAGCCGATTCTGGCGGTGTTCGAAGTGAGATAGCCGTCGGCGTCCGGGGCGGCCTTGGCCCTTTCAGTGCGGCCTGACGAGGCCGAGCACGCTGCGCAGGCCGTTCAACGACTGGATCATCGTCGTCAGCAGGCCGGCGTTGCCGCCGTCGCGCGGGAAAATCTGGCCCACGGACAGCTCGAGCCGGCTGATGAGCTCTTCGGCCTTCTGGCGTTCCTGATCGGTCACAAACGGTCTCCTTTGACGTCTGGCTTCAGCTTCGCGAGCGCGGATTGGGTGACGTCCCGGTGAATCTCCCGCGGGCCATTGCCGCCCGGGCCGTATTCGTCCCGCCAGCCGCGCCAGTCGCACACGCAGCGGCAGGGCACACGCCCGGTGATGCGGCGGTGCACCCGTTCGATCCACGACCTCGGACGGGAATGGCGCAGCGGTGTGCCGCACGTCGGGCACGACGGAGTGCCTGTCACCGACAGAAGATAGCAGATCAGCTCATCCCGAAAAAGAAAGGGATGGAACTAATTGCCGGAATTGATAGAATGCAGCCGCCTCAGCGGTAGGGAGTGCCGAGCCGCCGCGCGACGCGCGCGCGCAGATCGGCTTCGGATCCGGCGCCGGCGATGTCCATTCCACTCTCGATCAGACCGTCGATCAGGGCGCGGATGATCTCAGCACGGTTCATGGACTTGCCGTGCTTGGTGCGCATGTCGCTGGTGAGCCGGTCGAGATCGTGGATCTGCCGATCGAAGAGGACGACCGACACCTTCGACCAGGTCTCGCTGTGGACAGGGGGCCGACCGGGGCCCGCCTTTCCCTGAGACGGCTGCGGTGTGCGTGAGCGCGACGCCCGTTCTCTCGGTATGCGGGGCAAGCTGGCGGATTATACATGGCAGTTGTTGGTAGCACAAACACAGCAATAGCGGAAACATGACACCACAGGCACCCAAGACCCGGCGGCGCATCGGCCGTCCGCCCGCCGGCGCACGCGACGGCGAGAAGGTGAAGGATTATCCGCAGCTCAGTATCCGGCTGCCGGCTGACGTCAAAGCCAAGCTGCACGCGCTCAGCCTGATCGAGTCGCGGCCGCAGTGGCGCGTCATCACCGACGCGATCGACTGCTATGCCCGCGGGCGCTCCGAGTCCGAGCGCCGGTTGATCCGGGAGCTCGCGGGACGTTCCCGCGCCCGCGCCAACGGCCCAGGCGGCGCTCGTTGATTAGACCGGTGTAGCGGCTGGTTCAGCCGCGGTGGCAATCGGCAGGTAGATCAGGAACGTCGCGCCTTTGCCCGGCTCGCTGACGACGGTGATGTAGCCGCCGCTCTGCTTGACGATGCCGTAGACGATCGACAGGCCGAGCCCGGTGCCCTTGCCCTGTTCCTTGGTGGTGAAGAAGGGCTCAAACAGCTTCGCGCGCGTCTGCTCGTCGATTCCCGTGCCGGTGTCAGACACGCTGAGCCGGGCGTAGCGGCCCGCCTTTCCCTCGACTAACGCGACGGCGGCGGTGTCGTCGACAGCCACCTCGTCGACCCGCACGGTGACGCGGCCCCCTTCGGGCATCGCGTCACGCGCGTTGACGACGAGGTTGAGCACCACCTGCTCGGTCTGCCCCGAATCGGCCACCACCATCAGCGGTTCGGGCGCACAGATGATCTGAAAGTCGATCTCCGGTCCGATCAAGCGCCGCAGCATCGTATCCATGCCGCGGACGATGTCGCCGAGCGCGAACATGCGCGGCCGCACCGCCTGGCGGCGGCTGAACGCCAGGAGCTGCCTCGTCAGGCCGGCGCCGCGATCGACCGACTGCTTGATGTCGGTCGCTTCGTCGCGCGCGCTGTCGCCGGCGGGCAGCTGCATCAGCAGCAGATCCGCGGCGCCCATGATGCTCATCAGGATGTTGTTGAAGTCGTGCGCGACGCCTCCCGCCAGCCGGCCGATCGCCTCGAGCTTCTGCGACTGGCGCAGCTGTTCCTCGAGCGCGCGGCGCTCGGTGATGTCGCGAACGAACCCGGTGAGCACGGCGCGGTTGTCGCTGCCGATCCGGGCCACCGTCAACTCGAGCGGGAAGTCGCTGCCGTCGGCGCGCAAGCCGCGCAACTCCCGCTGGCGCCCGGCGAGCGGCCCGCCGCCGCTCGACATGTACTCGTTGAGGGCGTGGGTCTGCTCGGCGCGATCGGGCGGCGGCAGCAGCAGCTCGGCGTTGCGCCCGAGGATGTCGAGCCGTGCGTAGCCGAACATCTGTTCGGCCGCGGGGTTGAATTCGCGGATGTTCAGCTGCGAATCCATCGTGATGATCGCGTCGTGCGCCGCTTCGAGAATCGCGCCCTGCCGCGCGTCGCTTTCGCGTCCGGCGCGGTACATCTTGTAGGTCAGATAGAGCGGCGCGGCGGTCAGCAGCAGTGTCAGCCCGTAGCCCGAGCTCTCCGTCACCTTGATGACGACGGCGGCGGCCACCGCGCCCAGCAGGTAACTCGGCGCGCTCGAGGCGAAGTCGGTCTTCCAGATCCGCCATGCGCTCTGATGCGTCGTCAAGGCGATCGCGATCGCGATCGGGACGGTGTTGACGAAGAAATAGGTCAGCGCCATGCCGGCCAGCGGCATCACGAGCTGGCCGGTCTCGGCGTCGGGCCGGCCGCCCAGCCGCAGATATACCTGTCCCGCGGCCTGGACGGTCAGGACCAGGATCGCCATGTTGAACAGGGTGCGGAACAGCGGGTTGCCCGACCGCGAGTTCAGCGTGGTCTGGCTCCAGCCGGTGGCGGCGCCGACGATCATCGTCGTGTGCGGTCCGCGCAGGATGAGCGCGGCGATGTCGACGACGTACGACACCGACATGTTGGAACCGCTGGCGATCGGAAACTGGATCTTGAACGCGGAGGTCAGCGAGGACAGCAGGACGAGGACGAGGAGAGGGATGACGGGGGTGAACGTGGCCCGTGAGACAAGCGCGCCGAACGTCACCGCGCCGAGCGCGATGACCGCGAGAATGTACCAACGGCCGCGGGGCGGGAGGTCCCGAAGCAAAGCCCCGCCAGTATATCCGCTTGACATCGTTCAAACGGTTGTTTTATACATCTGTTTAAGCTTCCGATATGTCGAGAAAATCCGCCATCGTTTTCGTCGTACTGCTGCTGGCCGCCGGCGGCGGGACCTACGCCTACCGGCGTATGGGACCTGGGCCGCTCGTCCTCACCGGCATCGTCACCACCAATGACGTCATCGTCAGCCCGCAGATTGCCGGCCAGCTCGGTCAGCTGCTGGTAACCGAAGGCGACCGGGTCACGCGCGATCAGCTCGTCGCGGTCATCGTCCCGGACGAGTTGAAGGCCGACACCGCGTACTTCGCGCAGAACGTCGAAGGGATGTCGTCGCAGATCCGCGAGTCGGAAGCGGCGCTGCGGCTGCAGGAGCGGCAGACCGTCGATCAGATCCGCCAGGCCGAGTCGACGCTGGCATCGATCGAGGCGCAGGTCGACGCCGCGGCGGCGGATCTCGAGCAGATGCGGCTCACCTATACGCGGACGCAGAACCTGTCGCGCGGCGGCGTCGTCTCGCCGCAGGAGCTCGATGCGGCGCGCACCGGGCAGATGGCGGCGCAAGCCAAGCTCGACGCGCTGAAAAAACAGGTCGAGGCGCAACGCGCGACCGTCGCGATTGCCCGATCGAGCGCGGAGCAGACGGCGATGCGGCGCAGCGAGGTCCAGACCAGCCAGCACATGCAGCAGGCGGCGTCGGCGCAAAGCGCCAAGGCCGGCGTCAGGCTGCGCTACACCGAGATTCACGCGCCGATCGACGGCATCGTCGACGTCCGCGCCGCCCGGGTCGGCGAGATCGTCAGCCCCGGCCAGCCGATCGTGACGCTGATCAACCCCGATGACCTCTGGGTCCGCGCCGACGTCGAGGAGAGCTACATCGATCGCGTGCGGCTCGGCGACACCTTGACCGTGCGCCTGCCCTCGGGCGTCGAGCGGCCGGGCAAGGTGTTTTATCGCGGCGCCGATGCGGGGTTCGCGACGCAGCGCGACGTCAGCCGTACCAAGCGCGACATCAAGACGTTCGAGGTCCGGCTACGCGTCGACAACAGCGATCGCCGTCTCGCCGTCGGCATGACCGCCTATGTCCTGATGCCGGTGCAGTGAGGCGGACCGCTGCCGTGACGTCGTGGTCCAGGCCTTCAGGCCTGCCGTGATCCCGTAGCGCAGGTCTTCAGACCTGCGGTGATGATATGAAAGCGATCGACGTCCAGCACATCGTCAAGAAGTTCGGCGACTTCACGGCCGTCAAGGGGATCAGCTTCTCCGTCGAGGAAGGGGAAATCTTCGGACTGCTCGGCCCGAACGGGGCCGGCAAGTCGACGTTGATCCGGATGATGGTGACGCTGCTGCAGCCGACCAGCGGCACCGCGGTGATCAACGGGTTCGACGTGGTCAAGCAGTCGGACGGCGTGCGGCAGTCGATCGGCGTCATCCCGCAGGCGATGACCAGCGACCTCGAATTGAGCGTCGAAGAAAACCTGATCATCTTCGCCAAGCTGTACAGCGTGCCGCGGGCCAAACGCGAGCGGCTGATCAGCGAGCTCCTCGAGGCGGTCGAACTGACCCAGTGGCGCAAGGCGCAGGTCAAGAACCTGTCGGGCGGCATGCGGCGGCGGGTCGAGATCGCGCGCGGGCTGGTGCACGAACCGCGCATCTTCTTCCTCGACGAGCCGACCACCGGCCTCGATCCGGTGTCGCGCGTCGCCGTGTGGGAGATGCTCGAGAAGATCAAGAAGCAGCGCAACCTCACCATCCTGATCACGACGCACTACATGGACGAGGCCGACAAGCTGTGCGATCGGATCGCCATCGTCGATCACGGCGAGTTGAAGGCGCTCGATTCGCCGTTGACGCTGAAGGCATCGATCCCGGGCAAGAACTCGCTCGAGGTCAGTTTCCTCAACCCGCCGGCCGGCTGGCAGGCGCGGGTCGAGCGGCTGCCGTCGGTCGAGTCGGTCACCGCGCACGACAACGTCTTCCGGATCGCGACCGCCAACGGCCCGGCGACGACGCTCGCGCTGATGGAGCTGGCGGCGAGGGAGAACATCACCATCGGCTCGCTGTCGGTGCAGAGCACGTCGCTCGACGACGTGTTCGTGCACTACACCGGCCGGGCGCTGCGCGATGCGCTGCAGGAAGCCAACCCGCTCGACCGCGGCCCGATGCTGCGACGGGCGTAAGCTCGACACTGAAATCTGAAATCATATGGGCCGCACCTGGGCGATCATCGAACGCGAACTCCGACGCTTCCGGCGCAGCCCGGTGCTGATCATCATGGCGCTGGTCATGCCGATCGTGCAGCTGGTCGTGCTCGGCTATGCCTTCGGCGGCAACGTCAAGCACCTGCGGCTCGCGATCGTCGACCAGGATCACGGCGTGCCGGCGGTCCGCGTCCGCGAACTGGCGTCGGCGGCCTCCTCGGGCGCGCATACCATCGACACGATCGACTACGCCGATCAGGGGCAGGCGATCGACGACCTGCGCAACGGCCGGGTCAACGGCGTCCTGACGATCCCGACCGACTTCTCCCGCCGCGTCCTCGCGAAGAACGAACCGCGGGTCGCCCTGATCGAGGACAACACCGACGGCTTCGTCTCGGTCGCGATGGCCGGGACGCTCGGCGGCATCCTGCAGGCCTACAGCCTGCCGTCGCGGGGGCCGCGGATCTCGAGCGTGGCGTCGCTCGACGTGGTCGAGATCTATCCCTACGTGCCGTACGTGCAGTACCTGCTGCCGGGGTCGGTGGTGATGTCGATCTTCATGATGGTGATGATCGGCGGCGGCATCATCTACATCGACGACAAGGCGCGCGGGCTGCACGAGGGCTACCTGGTGACGCCGATCAAGAAGCTCGAGCTGATCGCGGGCTTCAACATCTCCGGCACGATCAAGGCGGTCATCGCCGGGATGTTCCTGCTGATCATCGGCTCGATCATCGCGGGGATTCCGAATGCGTTCGATCCGATGCGCCTGCTGCGCCTGTTCGTCGTCGTGGTCGTGACCTCGTTCGCGCTGATCAGCCTGATGTTCCTGCTGATGGTGCGGGTGAGCGATCCGCTGCTGCCGCGCGCCGTGTTCGGCGTGCTCAACACCGTGCTCTACTTCCCGAGCGGGGCGGTCTACCCGCAGCAGGGCTTCCCGGGATGGATGCAGGTGATCGCCGTCGCCGATCCGTTCACCTACGCGGTGCATGCCTTCAAGAGCCTGCTGCTCAAGAACACCGGCTTCGCGGCGATC
>JAOBWF010000292.1 GCA_025463215.1 Acidobacteriota bacterium
GCGTGGGAATTCAAGGGCGTCGGCGCCCGGCCGGAGCTCCACAAGGAGGAGCTCGAATTCCACGAGGTTCACCCCAGTCAGCGGAGCTACAAATAATGCGTCTCAACCTGAAGATCTGGCGCCAGGCCGGTCCCACCGCGACCGGCCGGCTCGAGGACTACACCGCCGACAGCGTCTCGCCGGACATGTCGTTCCTCGAGATGCTCGACGTCGTCAACGAAGGTCTGGTCGTCAAGGGCAAGGACGCGATCGCCTTCGACTCGGACTGCCGCGAAGGCATCTGCGGCATGTGCAGCCTGGTCGTCAACGGCGTCGCGCACGGGCCGGACCGCGGCACGACCGTCTGCCAGCTGCATATGCGGCGGTTCAAGGACGGCGAGACGATCACGATCGAGCCGTGGCGCGCCAAGGGCTTCCCCGTCGTCAAGGACCTCGTCGTCGATCGCAGCGCCTTCGACCGCATCATCGCCGCGGGCGGCTACGTGTCGGTCAATGCCGGCGGCGCCCAGGACGGCAACAACATCCTGATTCCGAAGGAGGTGTCGGAAGCGGCGATGGACTCAGCCGCCTGCATCGCGTGCGGCGCCTGCGTCGCGGCGTGCAAGAACGCCTCGGCGCATCTGTTCATGAGCGCCAAGATCTCGCACCTGGCGCTGCTGCCGCAGGGACAGCAGGAGCGCTACACCCGGGTGACCGCGATGATCGCGCAGGCCGACAGCGAGGGATTTGGCAGCTGTTCGAACGAGGGCGAGTGCGAAGCGGTGTGCCCGAAAGAGATTCCGATTTCGAACATCGCGCGGATGACCCGCGAGTACGTCAAGGCACAGCTCGGCGCCGGCAAGTAGCGCGACGGCTGCAGCCGGGCGTCAACCGCCGATCCAGCCGATGGTCGCGTAGAGGCGGAAATCGGCGACGAGCTGGAGCTCGCCGCCGGCCGCCTCGTTGGCCGCGCGCAGCCGCTCCGCGCCCCTGCTGAATTCTTCCTCGGACAACACGGTCAACTGCGACGTGAAGCGCGGATCGACCACGCCGCTGGCGAGCGCCTCGCTCGCCGGCGTGACGACCTCGATGTGGTCCGCCTCGAGCGACTCGGTCCAGGCGAACCCGGCGAGCGCCAGCTCGCCGCGCAGCGTGCGCACGCGCGCAAACCGGTCACAGTCGATCGCCCGCGTCTCCTCGAAGTACCGATACACCCACCAGTCGTCGTGTTCGGTGTGCGGATCCTTGCCGATCGTCAGCAGCCCGCCGCCCGGCTTGAGCACGCGGCGCGCCTCGGCGAAGAAGCGCGCGCGATCGCTGAAATGATGCAGGGCATTGACGCAGAAGATCCGATCGAAGGTCGCATCGCGCCACGGCAGATCTTCGGCGCGCGCGCGAACCAGATGGGGACGCTCGGCCGACGCCTTCGCGCCACGCGCCGCGGCCTGGGCCAGCATCGCGGCCGACGGGTCCATCCCGCAGGGCGAAGGCGCTCGCCGACCCTCGTGCGCGACGGCGAGCCAGTGCCCGGTGCCGCAGCCGACCTCGAGGACCGATGAGGCGTCCCCGAGGAAGTGCTGCAGCGTATCCCGGACGCCATCATACGGATAGAGCGCGTAGCGCGCGTCGAATCGGGCCGCGACCCGGTCGTAGTCGGTGACCCGTCCCGTGACACTCATCCGCGTGATACTCCTGCTCCTAACGCCGGTCTCCTAGACCGAGCGCCGAGCGCCTAGACCCCGATCACGTCGACCAGCTCCTTGACGGCGCCGGCGGACTTCTTGAACGCCGCGTCTTCTTCCGGCGTCAGCGTGATCTGGATAATCTCCTCGAGCCCGCGCGCGCCGAGCTTGCAGGGCACCCCGACGAACAGGTTCTGCGTCCCGTACTCGCCCTGCAGGTAGACCGAGCACGGCAGGATCTTCTTCTTGTCGAGCAGAATGGCTTCGACCATCTCGACCACCGACGCGCCCGGTGCGTACCACGCGCTGGTGCCGACCAGCTCGGTGATCTCCAGCCCGCCGCGCGCCGTGCGCGCCGCGATCCGATCGATCGCCTCTTTACTCAGGAGCTCCGTGATCGGGATCCCGGCCACCGTCGAATAGCGCGGCAGCGGCACCATCGTATCGCCGTGTCCGCCGAGCACGAACGCGTGGATGTTCTCCACCGAGACGTTGAGCTCCTTGGCGATGAACGCGCGCATGCGCGCCGAGTCGAGGACGCCGGCCATGCCGATGACGCGTTCGCGCGGGAACTTCGACAGCTTGAGCACCGCCTGCGCCATCGCGTCGAGCGGATTCGACACCGGGATGATGATGCAGTTCGGCGAGTACTTGATGACCTGTTCGGTCACCTGCTGCATGATCTTGTAATTCACGTTCAGCAGGTCATCGCGGCTCATCCCCGGCTTGCGCGGCAACCCCGAGGTGATGACGACGATGTCGGAATTGGCGCTGTCGGCGTAGTCGCCCGATCCCATCACCCGCGCGTCCGATCCGTAGACCGGGCACGCCTCGAGGATGTCGAGGGCGACCCCGGCTGCCTTCTTGTCGGCGATGTCGATGACGACGACGTCGGCGAGCTGTTTGTCCGCGACGCCGCGCGCGACCGTCGCGCCGACGTTCCCTGCTCCGCCGACGACCGTTACCTTGCGATTCATTCGATGCTCCTCGAAATCAGATGGAACCGCCGAGATCGGGAAGACCGCAGAGAAGGCGTTCTCGGCATCTTCCGCGTGCTCCGCGGTTGCACGTCACATGTTCTTGATAATCGCGTCGGCGAATGCCGACGTCTTCAGTTCCGTGGCGCCGTCCATCAGGCGCGCGAAGTCATAGGTCACGCGCTTGGCCGCGATCGCGCCGTCCATCCCCTTGACGATCAGCTCCGCCGCCTCGCCCCAGCCCATATGGCGCAGCATCATCTCGCCCGAAAGGATGACCGAGCCCGGATTGACCTTGTCCTGATCGGCGTACTTCGGCGCCGTGCCGTGGGTCGCCTCGAACACGGCGTGGCCGGTGACGTAGTTGATGTTGCCGCCGGGGGCGATGCCGATGCCGCCGACCTGCGCCGCGAGCGCGTCCGACAGGTAGTCGCCGTTCAGGTTCAGCGTCGCGATGACGTCGAATTCGTCTGGTCGCGTCAACACCTGCTGCAGCGTGATGTCGGCGATCGCGTCCTTGATCACGAGGCCGGCGCCCGGCTTGCCCTCCGGGATCCGGCACCACGGGCCGCCGTCGATCTCGACCGCGCCGAAGAAGTCCTTGGCGACCTGGTAGCCCCAGTCGCGGAAGGCCCCTTCCGTGTACTTCATGATGTTGCCCTTGTGCACGAGCGTGACGCTCTTGCGCTTGGCGATCACGGCGTACTGAATCGCGCTGTGCACCAGGCGCTCGGTGCCGAGACGGCTCACCGCTTTCATGCCGAGGCCGACCTCGATGCCGAGCTCACGGTTCGGCGCGCCGATCGACTCGAGCTGCGCCTGCCACGTGCGCACCGCCGACTCGGAGCCGAAGCGGATCTTGCGGTATTCCTTGGGGAACTCCTTCTCGAGGAAGTCCATCACCTTCTGCGCCTCGGGCGACCCGGCGACGAACTCGATGCCGGCGTAGATGTCTTCCGTGTTCTCGCGGAAGATCACCATGTCGACCTTCTCCGGGTGCTTCACCGGCGAGGGCACGCCTTTGTACCAGCGCACCGGCCGCAGGCAGACGTAGAGATCGAGCAGCTGGCGCAGCGCCACGTTCAGCGACCGTATCCCGCCGCCCACCGGCGTCGTCAGCGGTCCCTTGATGCCGACGTAATATTCGCGAAAGGCCTCGACGGTGTCGTCGGGCAGCCAGTTGTTGAACTGCTTGAAGCTCTTTTCGCCGGCGTAGACTTCCATCCACGCGATTTTCTTTTTCCCGCCGTACGCCTTCTCGACCGCGGCGTCGAACACGCGGACGCTGGCGCGCCAGATGTCCGGGCCGGTGCCGTCGCCTTCGATGAACGGGATGATCGGATTGTCGGGGACGACCAGCTGGCTGTTCTTGCGGGAGATGGCGGCGCCGGTCGTCGGCGGTTTCAACGTGGAGAAGTTCGGCATAAGTTTTAGGTCAGGTCACCTGCCGACCACAAAAGATTTCCGCGAACATTGTGGAAAACTCTGTGGAAAAGGCATCGCGTTTACGTCGTTGTGATGAGGACTCCGAATGTTTTAGCGGATTGCACCACGTCAGGGCGGGTCCACGGTGTTCGGCCGCGCGTCCACCAAAACCTACGGATTATACTTACAGGACCGCAGGAGAGTCGAACGATGCGCATTTCAATTCGCGATCGCCTGTTTCTGCGGGCGGTCGCCGTGTCCGGAACCGCGGCGCTCGACG
Source organism: Acidobacteriota bacterium (assembly GCA_025463215.1). Lineage (GTDB taxonomy): Bacteria > Acidobacteriota > Vicinamibacteria > Vicinamibacterales > CAVVIG01 > CAVQFC01. The sequence goes on from JAOBWF010000292.1 coordinate 4,344, forward strand.
CGCGCGCGCCGCAGGCGCATCACCATCCGGCCGAAGGCGGCGCCGATCATCATCCGCAGACGTCGAAACTGAAAACGCGGTGCCGGTGACCGCGGCGTCGATCGCGACGGGACAGGCTATCCACCAGCTCCGGGACATCGTCAACGACGTCCGGAGCCTCTGACCAAGACAGGAACCCCTTGAAAATCGTTGTCGCCGACGACCTGCCAGCCTCGGCGCTGGACCTGCTCCGCGCCGAGACCGGCTGGGTGATCGACGCGCGTTCCGGACGCAAGCCGGACGCCCTGGCGGCCGACCTGTCGGACGCCGACGGCATCCTGGTGCGGAGCGCGACGAAGGTGACCGCGGCGCTGATGGCCGCGGCGCCGGGGCTGCGGATCATCGCGCGTGCCGGCACCGGCGTCGACAACGTCGACGTCGCGGCCGCGAGCGCCCGCGGCATCCTGGTCGTCAACGCGCCTGGGGCAAACAGCATCAGCGTCGCCGAGCACGCCTGCGCCCTGATGCTCGCCCTGTCGCGCACGATTCCCGCTGCCGACAGCGCGATGAAGGCCGGCAGGTGGGAGAAGAAGCGCTTTCTCGGCACCGAGGTCCGCGGCAAGACACTCGGCGTCGCCGGACTCGGGCGGATCGGCCAGGAGGTCGCGCAGCGCGCGCGCGCGTTCGGCATGCGCGTCGTCGCGCACGACCCGTATATCTCGAAGGAGATCGCGGCGGGCCTCGGGGTCGAACTGATGACCCTCGACGAAGTCTGTGCGATCGCCGACTACCTGACGCTGCACCTGCCGTCCACCGCGGAGACGAAGCATCTGTTCAACGACGATCGATTTGCCCGCTGCAAGCCGGGCATTCGCCTGATCAACACGGCGCGCGGCGAGTTGATCGACGAGGCGGCGCTGCGGCGCGCGATCGAGCAAGGGCTCGTCGGCGGCGCCGGCCTCGACGTGTTCGAAACCGAACCACCCGCTGATTGGTCGCTCGCCCAACTGCCGCAGGTAATCGCGACGCCGCACATCGCCGCATCCACCGAGGAGGCGCAGGAGCTGGTCGGCATCGAAACCGCGGCGGCGGTCCGCGATTTCCTGCGCGACGGCATCGTCCGCAACGCGGTGAACTTCCCCTCGATCCATCCCGACGAGCTCCAGCGGCTGCAGCCGTGGATCCGGCTCTCCGATCAGCTCGGCGCGCTGGCGTCGCAGATGGGAACGGCGCGGATCGAGGGCCTGGGCGTGCGCTACTACGGTGCGCTGGCCGAGAGCCGCGGCGGCGACGTGCTCGCCGCGAGCGCGGCGGCGGGTGTGCTCCGTCCCATCCTGTCGAGCGGCGTCTCGATCGTGAACGCGCGCGCCGCCGCCCGCGCGCGCGGCATCGACATCGTCGAGTCGCGCAGCGCGCGGTCGCGGCATTTCACCAGCCTGGTCTCGATTAAGCTGACGACCGACGCCGGCGACCGCTGGGTGGAAGGCACCGTGTTCGAACCGAACAGCCCGCGCCTGGTATCGGTGCGCGGCGTCGACGTCGAGGCGCCGCTCGGCGGCACGATGCTGATCATCGCCAACGACGATCAGCCCGGCGTGATCGGCGAGGTCGGCACGATCCTCGGCCGCCACCGCGTCAACATCGCCAACTTCGCGCTCGGCCGCGGCGACACCGGCGCCGTCGGCGTCGTCAACGTCGATGAGGACGAGCGGGCGGACGCGGCCGCCTCGCTCGACGCCGCCATCGAGGAATTACGCCGGGTGCCAGCGATCAAGGAAGCGTGGGTGGTCAGAATTCAGAATTAGGCATCTGAAATTCAGCATGCGCGCGAATTCGTGATTCCTACTTCGTGATTCTGATGTTCACCTGACGGCGATCCGCAGCGCGCCAGGATGAACGCGCGCCCGCAGCGAGCGTCCTCCGGCCACCGGCTCGCCGTCGACGTGATAGGCCATCGGCTGTTCCGCTTCGACCGTGACCTCGCGGATGCGGCGGATGCGACAGCCACGCGCGCGTTCGACCGTGCCGTTGAACAGCCGCGGCAGCTGACAGATGGTCGCGAACCGCGACTGCTCCTCCAACACGACCAGATCGAGCTCGCCGTCGTCGACCCGCGCGCCGGGCGCGATGCGCGCGTTGTTGCCGAACTGCGCGGAGTTGGCGATCGTGACCAGGACGGCGCGGTGCACGGCCTCGACGCCGTCGATCGTGATCCGGTAGTGCTGCGGCACGTAGCCGGTGAAGGCGCGCGCGGTGATCCCGGCGTAGCCGGCGAAGCCGCGTCGCGTCGCCGCCGCGAATCGCGAGGCGATGTGGGCGTCGAAGCCGATCCCGGCGATGTTCGCGAACAGCCGGCCGTCGATCTCGCCCATGTCGATCGCTCGCGGCACCGCGTGCAGCGCATCGGCGATCGCCCGCTCGGCGCGGCGATCGACCCCGAGCTCGCGCGCCAGGCCGTTGCCGGATCCGGCGGGAACGATCCCGAGCGCGACGTGCTCGAAGGCGAGCGCCGACGCGATCTCGTTGATCGTGCCGTCGCCGCCCCACGCCAGCACGAGGCGGGCGCCGCGCGCCGCCGCGGCCTTGGTCAGCTCGCGGGCATGCCCGACGCCTTCGGTGACGAAGACGTCGGCCGGGGCGCCGTGCGCGTCGACGACGCGCCGGGCGACGTCCGCGCGCGCCCGCGCCGCGCGAGGGCTGGCACCGCCGGAAATCGGGTTGATGATGATGGCGGTCGACAATGAAACTCAGAACTTAGAAATGAGAACTTGGAATTGGTACGGAACGCGAAACTGGAAACTGGAAACTGGAAACTCGAAACTCGAACTTTAGGGACCTCTGAGTTCTAAGTTTTGAGTTTTCAGTTCTGAGTTACCGAAGCCCTACTACCGTAAGGCAAGCCGCCGGGCGCTGTTGTCGATCACGTCGGTGAGCTCGACGACGTCGGCGGAGATTTTCGCGACGCGGTAGCGCGACGTGACCGTCTCCCCTTCCTTCACCATGAACAGCTGTCCTTCGCCCGAGATGAATGCGATGCGGACGGGGCCGTCGGCCCCCGGATCTTCCGCGATGCCCGAGAGCTTGAGCGCGGGCAGCGCGGCCGCGGCCGGTTTGAGTTCGGTGAGCGCGGGACGCGGCGCGGCCCCCACGGGCATGACCGCCGGCCGCGCCGCAGCGGCGCGGAACGCAAACAGGTTGCGCGCCGGCGAACGCGGCGTGACCGTGGGCGCGAGCCGTTCATGCAGCCGCGCGATCTCGCTCGCGAGCTCCGCGCCGCGCGTGTCGATCGAGCTCTGGTGGACGGCGGTGGCGAGCGGCATCGGCGGATTCGAGGTCGCGGCGCCCGCGAGCCACGCGATCAGCGCTGCACCGACCGCGACGACGATTGTCGTCCGCTTCAGATCCATGGATGACTGCGGCGATCGTAGCACGCGCACTTTGCGGTTGTGTTATTATTCGTCGTGCACCCTGCATCGACTACGGCAAGAGTCGATTCGGTCCCTCCGCTCACCATCGTCGCCATCATCCCCGCACGATACGCTTCGACGCGGCTCCCGGGCAAAGCGCTCGCCGATCTCGACGGCCGTCCGATGATCGAGCACGTGTATCGACGCGTCGCGGCGGCGCGCGGTCTCTCCGACGTGATCGTCGCGACCGACGATTTGCGCATCGCGACGCGCGTCCACGATTTTGGCGGCAAGGTCCGGCTGACCAAGGCGACGCACGCCACCGGCACCGACCGCCTTGCCGAGGTCGTCGCCTCGATGGACGTCGACGTCGTCGTCAACGTCCAGGGGGACGAGCCGCTGATCGACCCGCGCGCGATTGACGAGCTGATCGCGCCGTTTGCGACCGACCCGACGGTGCAGATGACGACGCTGTTCCGGCGCATCCAGGATCCGGCAGAGGTCAACAACCCGAACATCACGAAGGTCGTCGTCGATCGCGGCGGCTTCGCGCTGTATTTCTCGCGCGCGCCGATCCCCTACGTCCGCGATCCGCGCGGCGGCTGGCCGCCGCTCTATCGACATATCGGTCTCTATGCCTATCGCCGCAGCACCCTGCTCGTCCTGGCGTCGCTCGACCCGACGCCGCTCGAACGGGCCGAAGCGCTGGAGCAACTGCGGGCGCTCGAGCACGGCATCCGCATCAAGGCGATCGAAACTCAGCACGAATCGTTCGAAGTGAACACGCCGGCCGATCTGGAACAGGTGCGTCGCCTGCTGACGACCCAGACTTCGAGTTGAATCCAATGACAAAGAGCGACGGACGCACCCCGAAATACATCTTCATCACCGGCGGCGTGGTGTCTTCCCTGGGCAAAGGGCTGGCGGCCGCGAGCATCGGCTGCCTGCTCGAGGGGCACGGCTACACCGTCACGATGCAGAAGTTCGACCCGTACATCAACGTCGACCCCGGCACGATGAGCCCGTACCAGCACGGCGAAGTGTTCGTCACCGACGACGGCGGCGAAACCGATCTGGATCTGGGCCACTACGAGCGCTTCACGAACACGGTCACGACCAAGAACTCGAACTGGACCACCGGCAAGGTCTACTCGACGGTGATCTCGAAAGAACGGCGCGGTGAATATCTCGGCCGCACGGTGCAGGTCATCCCGCACATCACGAATCAGATCAAAGAGGCGATTCACGCCGTGTCCAAGGACGTCGACGTCGTGCTGGTCGAGATCGGCGGCACCGTCGGCGACATCGAGAGCCTGCCCTTCCTCGAAGCGATCCGCCAGTTCCGGCAGGACGTCGGCCGCGACAATTCGCTGTACGTGCACCTCACGCTGGTGCCGTTCATCGGCGCCGCCGGCGAGCTCAAGACCAAGCCGACGCAGCACAGCGTCCGCGATCTGCGCTCGATCGGCATCCAGCCCGACATCCTGCTGTGCCGGACCGATCGGTTCCTCGATCAGGATCTGAAACGGAAGATCGCGCTGTTCTGCGACGTCGCCGAAGAGGCCGTGATCACCGCCAAGGACGTCTCCACGATCTACGAAGTGCCGGTCGTGCTCGCGGCCGAGGGGCTTGACACCATCGTCCTGAAATACCTGCACCTGCCGGCGACCGAGCGCCGGATGCAGCCGTGGGAGGATCTCGTCAGCCGGATCAAGAACCCCTCCGACGAGATCACGATTCACGTCGTCGGCAAGTACGTCGGCTACGAGGACTCGTACAAGAGCCTCAACGAGGCGCTGTATCACGGCGGCTTTCCGCATCGCTTGAAGGTCAACATCAAGTGGATCGAGGCCGAAGCGCTCGAGGAGCCGGATGGCCCGGCGCTGCTCGACGATGCCGACGGCATCCTGGTGCCGGGAGGGTTCGGCAACCGCGGCACGCGCGGGATGATGATCGCGGCCAAGGTCGCGCGCGAGCGCGGCATTCCCTATTTCGGCATCTGCTACGGCTTCCAATGGGCGACGGTCGAATACGCGCGCAACGTCGCCGGCCTGGCCGACGCCGACTCCACGGAGTGCAATCCGGACACGTCGGCCAAGGTGATCTACAAGCTGCGCGATCTGCTCGGCGTCGACGATCTCGGCGGCACCATGCGCCTCGGGAGCTATGCGTGCGAACTGACGCCCGGATCGCTCGCGGAGAAGGTTTACGGCACGCGTCTGATTGAGGAACGCCACCGCCACCGCTACGAGTTCAACTGCCTCTACGAGCGGACGCTCGGCGAACACGGGCTGAAAATCTCCGGACGCTCCCCCGACGGCAAGTTCGTCGAGATCGCGGAGCTGCCGGGGCACCCCTGGTACCTCGCCGTCCAGTTCCATCCCGAGTTCAAGTCGAAGCCGACGCGCCCGCATCCGCTGTTCGCGGCGTTCGTCGCCGCGTCGTATCAGCACAAGACGGCACACCCGGCGCGCGCTGCCGCGGCAACCGTGGCGTAGACCCGATCGCGGGCCGGATCGGCAGGAAGGGCCGGAGAGGCTGACGGATCCTGCCGACCCGCCCCCGTGCCCTCCAGCCCTCTATAATGTGTCTGTGAACCCGCTCAACCTGGGAGAGATCACGATCGGCGGCGGCAGCCCGTTCGTGCTGATTGCCGGTCCGTGCGTGATCGAGAGCGAGGCGCATGCGCTCGACCTCGCCGGGCGGCTCGTCGACATCGCGCGCCGGACGCGGGTGCCCTTCATCTTCAAGGCGTCCTACGACAAGGCGAACCGGACGTCGGGGCGATCGTTCCGCGGCCCCGGGCTCGACGAAGGGCTGCGCGTGCTGGCGGCGATCAAAGCGCGCTACGGCGTCCCGATCCTGACCGACATCCACGAACCGGCGCAGGCCGCGGCGGCGGCGGCCGTGGCCGACGTGCTGCAGATTCCCGCGTTCCTCTGCCGCCAGACCGACCTGCTCGTCGCGGCAGCGAAGACCGGAACGATCGTCAACATCAAGAAGGGACAGTTCCTCGCGCCCGACGATGTCAAGCATGCGATCGCGAAAGTCGTCGACGCCGGCAACCCGCGCGTCGTGCTGACGGAGCGCGGCACCAGCTTCGGCTATCACAACCTCGTCGTCGACATGCGCGCGTTTCCGATGATGCGCGCGCAGGGCGTGCCGGTGGTGTTCGACGTCACGCACAGTCTGCAGCTGCCCGGCGGCGGCGACGGCGTCACCGCGGGGCAGGCGGAATACATCGTGCCGCTGGCATCAGCCGGCATCGCCGCGGGCGTCGACGGTGTGTTCCTCGAGGTGCACGAAGAGCCGTCGCGTGCGAAAAGCGACGCGCAGAATGCGCTGCGCCTCGACGCGCTCGAGCCGCTGCTCCGGCGGCTGATCGCGATCGACGCGATCACCAAACAGGCTGAGGCGCGGCTTCATGGCTGACCGCACGCTGGCGCGCAAAGTGCTCGAAACCGAGGCCGCGGCGATCCTCGCGCTGATCGATCGGCTCGACGACCGGTTCGACGCCGCCGTGCAGCTGCTTCGCGAGTGCAAGGGCCGCGTGATCGTGACGGGCATGGGCAAGTCGGGACTCATCTGCCGCAAGATTGCCGCGACGCTGACCAGCACCGGCACCGCCGCGTTCTTCTTACATCCGGCGGAAGCGATTCACGGTGACCTCGGCGTCATCCAGGCCGACGACGTCGTGATGGCGCTGTCGTACAGCGGCGAGACGGCGGAACTGCTCCACCTCCTCGAGACCATTCGCCGGCTGGGCGCCAAGCTGATCGCGATCTGCGGCGAACCGCGATCCACGCTGGCGCAGGCGGCGGACGTCTCGCTCGACTGCGGCGTCACCGAAGAGGCCTGTCCCATGAACCTGGTGCCGACCGCCAGCACGACGGCGGCGCTGGCGTTCGGCGACGCGCTGGCGATGACGCTGCTGGTCGAGAAGGGCTTCAAGCAGGAGGATTTCGCCAACCTGCATCCCGGCGGCAAGCTCGGGAAGCGCTTGATGCGGGTCGACGCGCTGATGCACGGCGGCAAGGACTGTCCGGTTGTCCGCGCCGATGCCAAGATGCGCGACGTGATCTACGAGATGTCGAGCAAACAGCTCGGCATGACGTGCGTGATCGCGCGCGACGAGGACACGCTGCTCGGGATCATCACCGACGGCGACCTGCGGCGGCGGATGGAGCGCGGCGGTGAGATTCTCGATTTGACCGCCGGCGACGTGATGTCGCGCCACCCGGTCGCAGTGGCCCGCGCCACCCTCGCTGCCGAAGCGCTCAACATCATGGAGCAGCGCAAGATCACATCGATCGTCGTCGCCGAAGACGGCCTGCCCGGCCGGGTCGCCGGCGTGCTGCACCTGCACGACCTCTGGCGCGTGGAGATGTTCTAGACCCGGAACCCGAACGAACCCTGAACGCTGAACCATGAATCCCGAACGCGACAACAAGGCCGACGCCGCCATGATCCCGGATCAGGCGGCACGCGTTCGACTGATCCTGTTCGACGTCGACGGCGTGCTGACCGACGGCACGCTGCTCGTGCACGCGGACGGCAGCGAGAGCAAGGTGTTCGACATCAAGGACGGCACCGGGATCGTGTGGGCGCAGCGCCTCGGGTTGACCGTCGGCTTGCTGTCGGCGCGGTCGTCCGCCGCCACCGCGCAGCGCGCGACGCAGCTCGGGATCACCCTGATCCATCAGGGCGTCGCCGCCAAGCTGGAAACCTACGAACAGATCGCCGACAGCTTGATGCTCGAAGACGAAGAGATCGCATACATGGGCGACGACATCCTCGACCTGCCGGTGCTGGCGCGCGTCGGCCTCGCCGCGGCCCCCGCCGATGCGGCGCAGGATGTCCTCAGCCGGGTGCATTGGGTGGCCAAGGCGAACGGCGGCGCCGGCGCGGCGCGCGAGCTGATCGAGCTGATCCTCCGGGCACAGGGGTTGTGGGACACCGTGCTGGCCACGTATCTGACCGCGCCGCAAGGGCAGAAATCGTGAGCTCGTATGCCCCGCTCCTGACGGCCCTAGTGGCGCTGCTCGCCGGCCTGACGATCGGCAAGGCGTGGGAGCGCTACAAGCTGCGCGACGGCCGCTGGATCGATCGGCGCCGCGCGCGCGAGTCGCCGCATTACATCCTCGGCCTGAATTTCCTGGTGGCGAACCAGATCGATCTCGCGATCGAAGAACTGAGCAAAGCGGCCAGCCTCGACGGCGACGCGCTCGAGGTCCACATGATCCTCGGCAATCTGTACCGCGAGAAGGGACAGGTCGGCAAGGCGATCACGCTGCACCAGAACCTGCTCCAGCGCCCGAATCTGAGCAAGCTCGAACACGCCTATGTCCTGCTCTGCCTCGGCCTCGACTACAAACGCGGCGGCTTCGTCGACCGCGCGCTGGAGGCCTTCAACGAAGTGCTGCGGCTCGACCCGCAGAATGAGTACGCGCTCCTCAACCTGCAGAAGCTGCACGAAGAGCAGCATCAGTGGACCGAGGCGTACGACACGCGCCGGCGGCTTTCCAAGCTCGCCGACATCGACGCCCGGCCGCAGAGCCACGCGATCCTCGCGTTTCTGGAGAACGAGATCGGGCTCGAGGCCGTGCGGCGCAAGGAATACCCCGACGCCATCCGCCGGTTCGAGGCGGCGATCGATCTCGACGCCCGCGCCGTGCCCGCGTATCTGAACCTCGGCGACGTCCGGGTCGCGGAAGGCAACGAGCGCGAAGCGGCGGCGGTCTGGGAGCGGCTGATTGAGGTCGCGCCGGACCGCGCCTATCTCGCGTTCGATCGGCTCGAAGCGCTGGCGATTCGCACCGGCACCCCCGAGCGCTTCACCCGGATGTGCCGGCGCCTGATCGACGAGAACGCCCAGGACTGGCGGGCGCGGCTGGCGCTGTCTCGCCACCTCGCGAGCAACGGCCAGACGCGCGAGGCGCTCGACATGCTGTTCGCGGCGCTGGTGCAGAACCCGCACGCGCTCAGCATCCACCAGGCGATCTGGCGCGCCCTCGGCGTGCTGCATCACCCGGCGGCCCTGGTCGACCGCTACAGCGAGCTGACGCAGCACGCGGTCTTCTACCTCGATCCGCACGTCTGCATGCGCTGCCGCTACCGCAGCACCGAGCTGCTCTGGCAGTGCCCGCACTGCCACGACTGGAACACGTTCGTGGAAGAACGCATCGCCCCGGCGCAGGACCCTACCGAGGTGGAGGTCTAGAAATCTTAGGATTTGAGGATCTAAGGATTTGAGGATCTTAGGGTCGCTATCACCCGCGCGACCTGGTCGTTTGTTTCCGCGACGCTCCCGTCAGTCGTGATCACGAAGTCGGCGCCTGCCGTCTTGCGTTCCGTGGGCCACTGCGCTGCCAGGCGTTGGCGGGCGCCCTCTTCGGTGAGTCCGCGTTCGATCAGCCGCTTCATCTGCGTCTCGGGCGCACAGGCGGTGACAATGATCGTGTCGAACGTCTTCTCCGCGCCGGTCTCGAACAGCAGCGGCACGGCGACGATCGCGAAGCCGCCGTCCCCCATCAGCTCGAACGCGCGGATCCCCGCGGCGATCGCGCGATAGACGGCGGGGTGCACGATCGCTTCGAGCTCGCGGCGCGCTGATACGTCGGCGAACACGATCGGCCCCAGCTTGCGCCGGTCCACCGAGCCGTCCGGCGCCAGGATATCGGCGCCGAAACGCGCCGCAATCGCCGCCGTCGCTTCGGTCTCCGCCGCGGTCACGCCGTGGGCGAGCTCGTCGGCATCGAGACACGGCACGCCATGCTGGCGGAAGCGGTCCAGCACGTAGCTTTTCCCCGTCGCAATGCCCCCGGTGAGCGCGATCTTCAGCATCTGCCGGCTGTCGTCGCGCGGGCTTCAGGCCTGCCGGGCGGGGCAGCGCTGAACGGCCGCGCGGCTACCCTGCCCATCCTGCCCTCTGTTGTGCGGCGCGCAGCGTGTTCTTCAGCAGCATCGCGATCGTCAGCGGACCGACGCCGCCGGGCACCGGCGACAGGGCGCCGGCAACCTCCGCGACCGCCGGATGCACATCGCCGACGACGATCGATCCGCGGCGCTCGAATACCTCGCGGCGCTTCGAGTCCGGCGCAAACAGGCGCTCCACCACCGCCCGATCCGACACCTGCGTCGTGCCGACATCGACCACGACGGCCCCCGCCTTGACGAACGCGGGTGTGACGAATCCGGGCCGGCCGATCGCCGCGACCAGGATGTCCGCTTCCGCCGCCACCGCCGCGAGATCCTTCGTCCTGGAATGACAGATCGTCACCGTCGCGTGGCGGTGCAGGAGCAGCAGCGCCATCGGCTTGCCGACGATGTCGCTGCGGCCGATGACGACGGCGCGGCTGCCGGCGATCGTGACATGGGATCGCTCCAGCAGCTCGATCACACCCGACGGCGTGCACGCCGCCAGCGTCGCCCGGTTCTGCACCAGCAGACCGACGTTCGCCGGGTGAAAGCCGTCGACGTCCTTGTCCGGACGGATGATGTCGAACACGCGGCGCTCGGCGTCGGGTCCCATCGCCGCCGGCAGCGGCGACTGCACGAGGATGCCGTCGTGCGGCTCGCTGTGATTCAACTGCTCGACCACCGCGAGCAGGTCGTCGAGCGGTGCGCCCGCCGGCAGCCGCATCAGGTCGGCACGCAGGCCCGCGTCAGCCGCGGACTTCAGCTTGCTGCGGACGTAAATCTCGGATGCCGGATCGTCGCCGACCAGCACGATCCCGAGGCCCGGCGGCCGTCCGGCGCGCGCGGTGAATGCCGCGACCGCCGGCCCGACCTCCGCGCGAATCGCGTTCGCCACCGCCGCGCCGTCCAGCACTCTTGCCGCCATCAGCGCACCGCCGCCGCGTCGGCGTCGAGCCGCTTCAGCGACTCCGGACGTCCGAGCACCACCAGCTTGTCGCCGGGCCGGATCGCCGTGTCCGGCTCGGGGTTGAACTCCATCCGGCTGTCCTCCCGCTGAATGCCGACGACGATGACGCCGTAGCGCTGGCGCAGGTTCGCCTCGACAATCGACCGGTTCGCCAGCGTCGACTGCGCCGTGATCGTAATCTGCTCCATCGCCAGATCCAGGTTATCCGAGCTGGTCGCGAGCTCCATGAAGTCGACCACGGCCGGCCGCAGCGCCGTCTGCGCAATCTGCACCGCGCCGATCTGATACGGCGAGATGACGCGGTTGGCGCCCGCGCGTTTCAGCTTGATCGTCGCGTCCTCGGTTTCGGCGCGGCCGACGATGAAGAGGTCCGGCCGCATGACCCGCGCGCTCAGCACGGCATAGACGTTTTCCGCGTCGGTGCCGACCGCCGCAATCAGTCCGCGGGCGCGGTCGATGCCGACGCGCTTCAGCACGTCTTCGCGGCTGGCGTCGGCCTCGACGCCGAGCGCGCCGTCCTCGATCGCCTCCTGCAGACGGTCGGCGTTGCGCTCGACGACGACGTACGGGACCCCCTGGCGGCGGAACTGGCGCGCGACGATGCTGCCGATGCGGCCGTAGCCGCAGATGATGAAATGATCGCGGATGGTATCGAGCATGCGTAGCTGCCGTCGGCGCTGCAGGCGCTTGGGCAGGCCCCCTTCGACGACAACGGTGGCGAGCAACGTGAACGTGTAAAGCGCGGCCCCGACACCGCTCAGGAGCAGCGCCACGGTGAACGCCTGCCCCGCGCGCGACAGCTTGTGTACTTCCTCGTACCCGACCGTCGTCACGGTGACGATGGTCATGTAGAAGGCGTCCCACGGACTCCAGCCTTCGATCAGGACGTAGCCGGCCGTGCCGCCGGCGATAATCAAAAGAAGAAGGGCGACCGCGAAGGCCGGACCTTGCGCCCGGAACCAGCGATCGCCCTTGAGCACCGTCACGCGGGCCGGATCAGCGCCCGGCTTCTGCGGGATGCGACTGCAGCCGGCTGTGCTTCATGCCGTACCCGAAGTAGAACACCAGGCCGATCACGAGCCACACCCCGAGCCGCAGCCAGTTGGTCCAGCCGAGGCCGTAAATCATCGCGCCGCAGACGAAAATTCCGAGCGTCGCCACCAGCGGCAGCGCGGGGACGATGAACGCGCGCGGAATTTCCGGCCGGCGAACGCGCATGATCCAGACTCCCGCACAGACGAGAATGAACGCGAACAGCGTCCCGATGCTGGTCATCTCGCCGACGATGCTTTCCGGCAGGAAGCCGGCGAAGGCCGAGGTGAACAGGAAGAACAGCATGTTCGCCTTCCACGGCGTCTTGAACTTCGGGTGCACCTCCGAGAAGATCTTCGGCACCAGGCCGTCGTGGCTCATCGAGTAGAACACGCGCGACTGCCCCATCAGCATCACGAGGATCACCGACGAGAAGCCGGCGAGAATCGCGATCGTCACGAACTTGGCCATCCATCCGTAGCCCGGCATGTACGTCCTGATCGCCTCGGTGACGGACGCTTCCTTGCCGGCATTGCGGAAAAAGTCGACCGGGGCCAGCCCGCTCAGCACGTGCGAGAAGAGCACGTACAGGATGGTGCAGACGACGAGCGAGCCGAGGATGCCGATCGGCATGTCGCGCTTCGGGTTCTTGGCCTCCTGCGCCGCGGTCGAGACCGCGTCGAAGCCGATGAAGGCGAAGAACACCACGCCGGCAGCCCCCAGGATCCCCATGATGCCGCCATACGGGTGCGTGATGCCCTCGGATGTCGTATAGAAGCCGGAGGGCGGAATGTAGGGGGTATGGTAGGAAGGATTGATGAATCCCCAGCCGATGACGATGACCATCAGCACGATCGCGACCTTCGTCACCACGATGATGCTGTTGACGGTCGCCGACTCCTGCATGCCGCGAATCAGGAGCGCCGACAGCAGCGCCAGAATGGCGATCGCCGGGATATTGACGATGCCGTGGACCCCGTTCGCGCTCTCGAGCGGCGAGTGGCACCATTCGTAGGGCACGTGCATGCCGACGTACTCGAGGACCTTGTTGAAGTACTCGCTCCAGGCGATGGCGACGGTGGCGGCACCGACGGCGTACTCGAGACAGAGGTCCCAGCCGATGATCCACGCAACCAGCTCCCCCATCGTCGCGTAGGAGTAGGTGTAGGCGCTGCCGGCGATCGGGATCATCGAGGCGAACTCGGCGTAGCAGAGGCCGGCGAAGGCGCAGCCGAGCCCGGCGACCAGGAACGCCAGGGTCACCGACGGCCCGGACCGCTCGGCGATCGCCGCGGCGGTGCGCACGAACAGCCCCGCGCCGATGATCGCACCGATCCCCAGCGTCACCAGCGAGAACGGGCCCAGCGTCCGCTTCAGCGTCGACTCGCCGGTCCCCGCGACCTCGCTCATGAGGCGGTCGATTGATTTCGTCCGAGTCAATGCTCCAGCCACTATGTAACCCTCACAGTTGTGTCGGAAACGGACGGGACGGAGGAGACGGAGGGAACGGGTTCAACACGGAGCAACGGAGGAACGGAGGACGAACGGAAAGGACCAAAATATTCCTCTCCGTTCTTTCCCCGTTGCTCCGTTGCTCCGTGTTGATCCCGTTCCCTCCGTACCCTCGGTTCCCGTCTAATCCCGCCGATTATACGCGGGGCCGTTCGGAACGCGAGAGCCGTTCGACGAAGGCCCGGACGCGTGCCTCGGGATCGCCCGTGGACAGCAGGTCGCCGATCACCGCGACGGACGCCGCACCAGCATCGATCACCGAGGCCGCGGTCTCGAGCGTAATGCCGCCGATCGCGACCAGCGGCAGCGCGTGGGTGCGCGTGCGCCGCGCGGCCTCGCGGACCATGTCGAGTCCGACCTTTTCGTAGCCCGTGTCCTTCGTCGTGGTGCCGAACACGGGACCGATGCCGATGTAGTCCACCGGCTCCGCGAGGGCGCGATCGACCTGCACGAGGCTGTGGGTGGACAGTCCCACGCAGGATTGCCTGCCGACGAGCGTCCGGACGGCCGCCGCCGGCAGGTCGTCCTGGCCCACGTGGACGCCGTCCGCTGACGCCAGCCGGGCGATGTCGGCGCGATCGTTGACGATGACGCGGGCCTGATGGTGATGCGCGAGCTGGACGACGGCCGATGCGGTGGCCAGAAAGGCATCGCCCGGCATCGACTTGGCGCGGAACTGCAGTAAGCGGGCGCCGCCGCGCAGGAAGGCCGCGGCGAGATCGAGGATCGGCCAGCCGGCGCGCGCCGCCGTCTCTGCGTCGACAATCGCGTGCAGGGACGCGAATTCAGCACGCAGAGTTCGGCCTGCGGAATTCACGACGCGGCGGAGTTCAGACCGCCTCTGCCAACCGTCCGCCGGCCGGGTTCGGACGGGCGAGGAAGCGCTCCATGAAGGACGTGCTCAGCTTGCCGGCGACGAACTCGGGGTCGGCGAGGATCCGCAGATGGAGCGGGATCGTCGTCTTGATCCCTTCGATCGTGGTCATCTCGAGCGTGCGCTTCATCCGCGCGATCGCTTCGGCGCGGTCGCGGCCGTGGACGATCAGCTTGGCGATCATCGAGTCGTAGTACGGCGAGATCGTGCAGTCCGAATGCGCGAACGTCTCGACCCGGACGCCCGGTCCACCCGGCACGCTGAACACATGGATCAAGCCGGGCGACGGCACGAACGTCTCGGGATCCTCGGCGTTGACGCGGCACTCGATCGAGTGGCCGGTGAACACGACGTCGGCCTGCTTGAACCCGAGCCGCTCTCCCGCCGCGATCCGGATCTGCGCCTTGACGATGTCGATGCCGGTGACCATTTCGGTGACCGGGTGCTCGACCTGCAGGCGCGTGTTCGCTTCCATGAAATAGAAGCGCCCTTCGGGATCCATCAGGAATTCGAACGTGCCGGCGTTCGTGTATTGCACCGCCTTGGCGGCGTCGATGACGATCTGCCCCATCTTGCGGCGCATCTTGTCGCTCAGCGCCGGGGACGGCGACTCCTCGATCAGCTTCTGGTGCCGCCGCTGGATCGAGCACTCGCGCTCGCCGAGATGGACGACATTGCCGAAGTGATCGCCGAGGATCTGGAACTCGATGTGCCGGGGGGACTCGACGTACTTTTCGATGTAGACGTCGCCGACGCCGAACGCCGCTTCCGCTTCGCGCTGCGCCGTCTTGACCGCGTGGGACAGCTCGCCCGCGGCCCGGACGATGCGCATGCCGCGGCCGCCGCCGCCGGCGGTCGCCTTGACGATGACCGGGAAGCCGATGTCCTTGGCGAGCTTGAGCGCCTTGTCCTCGTTGTCGATCGGGCCGTCGCTGCCCGGCAGGATCGGGACGCCGGCCTTCTTCATCACGCGGCGCGCGCGCGCCTTGTCCCCCATCAGCCGGATGACCTGCGGATCGGGGCCGATGAAGCGGATGTGGCAGGCCTCGCAGACTTCGGCGAGGTAGGCGCTCTCCGAGAGGAAGCCATAGCCGGGATGGATGGCGTCGGCGCCGGTGATTTCGGCGGCGCTGATCACCGCCGGCACGTTGAGATAGCTGTCGGCGCTGCGCGCCGGGCCGATGCAGACGTCCTCGTCTGCGAACTTGACGTGGAGCTGGTTCTCGTCCGCTTCGGAGTAGACCGCGACCGTCTTGATGCCGAGCTCGCGGCACGCGTAGATGATGCGCAGCGCGACTTCGCCGCGGTTCGCGATCAGGATTTTCTTAAACATAAAGCAAGCGCCGAGCGCGCAACGGCCGCAGACCTGATCCTTTCTCGGCGTGCGCCGCGGTTACACGTGACGTCCGGTTCATCTGGTGCGAATCGCAAACAGCCGCTCGCCGTACTGCACCGGCTGTCCGTTCTCCACGTAAATGTTCACGATCTCGCCGTCGTACTCCGAGTCGATCTCGTTCATCAGCTTCATCGCCTCGATGATGCAGAGGACGTCCCCCTTTTTCACCGACGATCCGATGTCGACGAACGCCGCCGAACCGGGCTCCGACGATCGGTAGAACGTCCCGACGATCGGCGATTTGACGACCGCCAGCTCGATTTCGGCGTCGCCGAGGTCCGGGACCGGCGCCGTCGTCGCGCCGGCTGCCGGCGTCGGCGCCGCGGCCATCGCCATCGCCGGCATGGCCGGCGCGGCGTGGGCGACGACATGGCCGCCCTGAGCGTCCTTGCGGATCTTGAGCCGGAGCCCCTCGTGCTCGATTTCGAATTCCGACAGCTCGTGCTCGCGCACCAGCTCCAAAATGCTTCTGATCTGATCTAAGTCCATGACGCGGTTCTGAATTTAAGGATCTGGGGAATCGAGGATTTGAGGATACATTTCGGGAAGTGCGGGCGCCCGGGCGCCGTTCCTTCGATCGCTTCTTACATACGTCCTGAAATCCTCAAATCCTAAAATTCTCAAATCTCGACAAGTTCTGTGGTGACGTCGGTCAGCACTTCGACTCCGGTCTCCGTTACCAGGACGTCATCCTCAATCCGGACGCCGCCCCACCCGGGCAGATATGCGCCGGGCTCTATCGTGAAGATCATGCCGGCGGCGACCGCTTCGTCCTCGGTATCCACATCCGGCCGCTTGCGCGAAATCCGCGGATCCTCGTGTACTTCGATGCCGAGGCCGTGCCCGGTGCCATGCCCGAAGGCCTCGGCTAGACCGTGCCGCCCGAGCGCGTCGCGCGCGGCGGCGTCGATGTCGAATCGCGACCGGCCGGGTGCCACCACCGCAATCGCCTGGTCGCGTGCCTCCCGAACCGCCGCGTACACGTCGCGTGCCCGGGTGTCGGCCGCGCCGACCGATACGGTCCGGGTCAAATCGACGCAGTATGAGTCGTAGACCCCGCCGAAGTCCAGCACGACCAGGTCACCTTCGGTAATTGTTCGCTCGCCGGGACGGGCGTGAGGCAGGGCGGCATTCGGTCCACTGGCCACAATGGTATCAAAGGCCGGGCGCTCGAACCCGGCGAGGCGCACGCGCCGGTCGATGGCGAGTGCCACGTCACGCTCGGTCAGGCCGCGGCGGACTTCGCCTGGAGCGGCGGCCGCGACCGCCGACAACCGCCGCGCCGCTTCGCGCAGCGTCGCAATCTCGTAGGAATCCTTGCGCACCCGGGCGCGCTCGACGCAGCGTTCGGTCGCGATCAATTCGGCGCCCGCTGGACCGTCGGCGTCGATCGTCGCCGTCAGCCAATGGTAACGGTCGACGGTGAGGTGCGCCGCCTCGAAACCGATGCGGCCCCAGGGCTGACGCGCCAGCACGCCGGCGAGCGTCGCGTCGTACGAGCCTTCGACCGTAATCAGTTCCAGACCGGGGCATGCCGACGCCGTGCCCTGCGCCTCGTGCAGCACCGTCAGGTATCGAAAGTCGGTCAGGAAGTACAGCCGATCGGCGGTGAGGACGACGATCGCGGCACTGCCGCTGAAATTGGTGAGGTACAGGATGTTCGGGAGCGACGTGACGATCAGCGCGTCGAGCCCGCGCGAGGCGAGCGTTCGACGAACGGCCTGGTGGCGCGCGTTAAGCGCCGGGCTGGGCGCGTGAGACATGGATGGCGTCGAGCCACTGCTCGAGAACCGCGACGACGCGAACCGCGTGATCGCGCTCGGCGGTGTCCTCATCGGGCTCGTCCACGGGGATTCGTTCGAACACCGCGTCCGGCGCGGCGACGATGGACTCGAACTCGGCCACGATCGATTCGGGCTCGGCAGCGGTCAGCTCCGGCTCCCCGCCGAGCAGCTCCGGCTGCGCAGCGATCAGCTCCGGCTCTGCGACCATCGGATCGGGCTCGATCAGCTCGGGCTCGGCGACGATGGGCTCCGGCGTCGGCGTCCACCACGAGGCAGCTTCGACGACCGGGACCGCCGCGTCCGGCGACGGCACATCGTCGAACTCGGGAGCAGGCGTGTCCTCGGCAGGCGTGATCGGGGCAGCGGCGAGCGGCCTGGGCGGCGCCGGCAGATTCTGGAGAAACTCGCTCTCCATCTGCTCGAACGACAGGCCGTCGGCTGACGCCGGCGGCGGCGCCGGTTCGACTTGCCGTGCGAGCTCGTCGACGGTGCGCTGCAGATCCGGGTCGTTGCGCGCGAGCGCGAGCGCGGCGCGGTACTGCGCCAGCGCGAGAACGAGTGCGCCTTGACGGTGATGAATTTCGGCGAGGCCGCGAATCGCGGCGAGGTTTTCCGGCGCGCTCTTGAGGACGTGCTCGAGCTCGCCGCGCGCGGTGTCGAGGTCGTTCAGCTCGATCAGCGCGCGTCCCAGGGTGACGCGGGCGGAGAGATAACCGGGATGGAGCTCGAGGCCGGCGCGGCAGACCTGCACCGATTCCTCGTAGCCACCGGCGCGGCGCAACTCCTCCGCCAGTTGCGCGAAGGCGATCGACGCCGGGTCTTTCTGCACCCGGCGTCGAAGATCTTCGATGCGCTGACTGTCCGCCACCTACTGCACCAGGAGTGTACGTGTCGTCGAACCAGAACGCCCGGACGTGTCAACAACAGTCAACCGGATTACGTAGCTTCCCGTCGCGGCATAGGTATGCGACGTTGTCGCAACCGCCCCCGTCTGGACAACAGGCGTCCCGTCGCCGAAGTCCCACTGATAGAACTGGACGGACGGGCCGGATCCGGTGCCATCGAACGCGACACTCGTATTCACCGGCGCTGGTGTCGGAGTAACCGTGAAGGTCGCAGATGGGCCAGCCGCCGGAAGGACGGCCAGGGTGTGAGATGCATTCGTGGCGACGCGGCCCGTGTTGTCGTGAACGGTCAACCGGATCGTGTAGGTGTTCCCAAGCGGTGAAAAATACGTGTGACTGATCAGGAAACTCGTCTGACCATTCACGATCGTGCCGTCACCAAAATCCCAGTCGTACGACGTGATCGACGCCACTGGCGACGAGAGATTTGCGTTGAAGGTCACCAACTGACCGCTCGTCGGGTTGGTCGGGGAGACTGAGAAATCGGCGGTCAGGCTGCCGGAGCCGGCAGATGCGACTACGACCGGCGTTGCTTTGATTCCCTTCTGACCGATGTCGTCTGTCACCGTCAACGTCACCGTGAACGTGCCCGCCGACGGGAAGGCATGCGTCACCGCGGCTCCGGAGCCGCTTGTGCCGTCGCCGAAGTCCCAACCGTATGTGCTCAGCGTGTGACCGGTAGAAGCCGTGGAGGTAGACGCATTGAAGAAGACGGACTGCAGGGCCGTCGGCGCCGCAGGCGAGTACGTGAATGCCGCAGTCGTCGCGCCGCTGCTTCCGCCACCACCGCTGGTCACCGGCACCGAAACCGCCGTCGTCGACCGCTGCCCTGTGTCGTCAAGCGCGCTCAGGACGGCGTTGTACGTGCCGGCCGCGGCGAACGCGTGCGAGGCAATGGATCCGGTGGCCGTCCCGCCGTCCCCGAAGTTCCAGTTGAACGTGGTCAGATTGTGCCCGGGCGCGGCCGTCGACTGATCCGCGTTGAAGACGATGGTCTGGCCGGCCTGGGGAGCCGCCGGCGAAAACACGACCTTCAATGTTGCCGGGGCCAGCGCCCCGACCACAGTCGCGGTCGTCGCCGTGGTCGACAAGCCTCGATCGTTGGTCACCGTCAGCGCCACGTTGAAGGTTTGCTGCGACGCGAATGTGTGGCTGACCGATCGACCCGTTCCTGCGGCCGTGCCGTCACCAAAGTTCCACGAGTAGGACGTAATCGACGAGGCACCCGCACCGGCGGTGCTCGCGGAGGCGTCGAACGTCACCGGAACATTCGCGACTGCTGGGGTCGGAGACATACTGAACAACGCGGTCGGCTGTGAAGCGGGCGGGAGAATCACTCCCGTCGGGACCAGCCGAATCTGCACCTGCTGGGGAATCGCGGTTGCGAAGTTGCTCGCGGTCGCGGTTGCGACAATCGACACGCAGTTGCCGGGTAACCCGGAGCAGGTGCCGAACACACCGTTGACCGGACTCGCCGGCGAGGTGTAAACGACCGTCGCGACGCCGTCGCCGTTCGTGACGATCGAACGCGCCGACAGCGTGCCGTAATCCTGCGCGAGACCGTTCACCATCATGTCCATGCGCAGCGGCAGGCCGGACAGGCTCTTGCCATCCGGGCCGATCGCCGTCACCTTGACTGACGACTGGGAACCACCGTCCTGGTTGATGCTGTCCGGGATGGCGTTCACGTTGAGCGTCAGCGCGAGACCCGACGGCCCCGCCAGCGGCGGCGCCTCGGTGTTCTTGACGGTGCAGCCGGTCGCGGCGAACAGCGCGAGCGCGAGCGCCGCCCGGCGGAGGTATGTCAATGGCATGGCCCTAGAAGTCCCCAAAGTTTCCGAACTCGATCGTCAGTTGCCCGGTGACCTGAATCGCGTTGCCGACCCGGTCGGCGCCGTAGAACGTGACCTTGGCGATCGTCGAGATGAAGTTGCTGCTGGTGCGCAGTTGCGCCAGCGGTGACTCCTGCTTGGCGACATTGCGAACCAACTCGAAGCCGAGCTGGAGCGTGCCACCGGCCGGAATCGTGCCCGTGACCGCCGAGTCGAAGGCAAACGGCACGTCCGCCCCTTGCGTGTTGCGGCCGTCGGCGCGGACGTACTCGACATGCACGCGGCTGATCGTGATTTCGTTGTTGGTCGTCGGCGCGAGCGTCGCCGTCGCGCCCGGATCCTTGAGCGGGGCGCGCAGCGTGACCTGGCCGGTATCGGCGAACGTCGTCGGACACGGCGTCGCCGCCGAACAGGGTGCCGGCGACGTCACGTTGGTGATCACGTCCGACGCAAGTGTGGGTGCCACCGTTGCGGCGCCGCTCGGTCCACCCTTGAGGCCCCCTAGCGAGTCGATCACCAGAAACACAGGCGAGCTGCCCTGGCGGACGACGTCTCCGCACGAAACCGTGGCGGCAATCAGCGCCGCGAGCCCAATCAGTCGAGTGGCATTTCGCATGTCGTCCTCTACGCTCAGCTCTTGATGATGCGCGGGGTGATGAAGATGAGCAGTTCGGTGTTCGATTCATCCACCCGATCGCGCCTGAACAGCCACTTGAGCAGCGGCACGTTGCCGAGCCCGGGCGTCTTGTCGCTCGCGATCGTCGAGTTGCTCACGTAAATGCCGCCGATCACCGTCGTCTGGCCGTCGCTGACCAGCACCTGGGTGTTGGCGCGCTGGGTGTTGATCGGCGGGATGTTGTTGACCTGTCGGCTGAAGTCGGGCGTCGCGTTCTCGACCGATATCAGCATGATGACGGTGTTCGCCGAGGTGATCTGCGGCGTGACCTTCAGCGTCAGCGCCGCGTCCTTGAAGCTGACGGTCACGGTGTTGTTGGCGACCGTCTGAATCGGAATCTGCACGCCCTGCGTCATCTCGGCGGCGACGTTGTTCTGCGTCGTGACGCGCGGCGTCGACAGCAGGCGGCCGTTGCCGGAGCTCTCGAGCGCCGTCAGCGCGACATCGAGGTTGAAGGCGCCGTTCACCGAGCCGAGCGCGAGGCCGACACCGCTGTTCGGGCCGGCGACGCCGAGGTTGACGGCGGTCGGCTGGCCGGTCGTCGAGCCGGTCGCCGGACCCTGGGTGCCGCCGACGCGGCCGGTCAAGCTGCCGTTGTTGGGAAAGGCGAGGTTCGTGGTGTTGCCGAGCGAGGGATCGACGCGGCCGCCGAAGCCCCATTGCACGCCGAGCGCGCGCGCGTAGGTCTTGTTGGTCTGGACGATGCGCGCTTCGATCTCGACCTGCGGCTGGGCGCGATCGATGCCGTCGATCAGCGTGGTGATTTCGGGGAACTGGCTCGGCACATCGCGCACGATCAATGTGTTCGTCCGCTGGTCGACGTTGGCCTGACCGCGCTTGCTGAGGACGTTGGCCGACTTCAGCAGCGTCGCGACCTCCTCACCCTTGGCGTAGCTCAACTGGCGCTGCAGCGTCCCGAGCTGGCTGGCGTCGTTCTGCGATTCGAGCAGCGCCTTGCGCTCGTCTTCTTCAGATTTGAGGACCGCGTTCGGCGCAATGCGCACGATCGTCCCGTCGACCGAGTATCCGAGCTTGTTGGCGCGCAGGATGATGTCGAGCGCCTGGTCCCACGGCACGTCGCGCAGGGCGACGTCGACGGTGCCCTGCACCGCGGGGTCGATGACGATATTGAGGCCGCTGATCTCGGCAAAGGTCCGCAGCACCGCGCGCAGATCGGCGCCCTGGAAATCGAGGCTGATCGGATGGCCGGTGAACTGGCGGCCGCGGCTGCCGCCGTTGCTCACCTGCTCCGGCGCGGTCTGCGGCGAGGTCGCGGCAAGCTGCAGGAACGCGGCGTTCGCGGTCGGGACCACCGCCGGACGCGGCAGCGGCGGCGCGCTGACGATCGCGGCCGACGCGGCGGACGGACCGCCGGCAGACGCATCGAGGCCGAGCGCGGCAATCGGATCCGCGGCGGCCGCGCCCTCGAGCGCACGCATCGCATCCGGCGCACCCGACTGAGGACTGCCCACCGCCGACGGGCGGCTGTTGGGTGGCAGCGCGTACGGCGCCGCCTTGGCCGAGGGCCTGTCGAAGTCGACGACGACCGTGTTGCGGTCGCTGCGGACGTGGTGGGCGACCGGCTGGGTCAGCGAGATCCGCACGCGCGAGGCGGGGGCGCCGAGCGATTCGGCCGCTTCGACCGTGACGTAGGCGATCGGGCTCTTGACGTCGGCCGTCACCGAGTTCGCGACGTCGGCGGCCGCGACGTTGCGGAAGTCGAGCAGCACCGTCAGCGGATCCGGGCGCGAGGTCGTATACGCGACCGGTTCGCTCGCCTCGATGACGAGCGAGGCGCCTTTGGCGTTGACGCGGGCGCTGATCGCTTTCAGCCGCACGGAGGTCAGGGTGCCGGGCGGCGCCGCGGCGCTCACGAGCGCGCCGGCAGCCGCAACGGTCAGTAGCAGGGCAAGGCCCCGGTTCACAGTCATTCCTTGGCGTCCTCGAGCGATCGAAGCAATTTGCGAACTTCCCGCTGCTTGATCAAAGAGAGCGGGTCGTTGACTTCCTGAACGACAATCAGCCCCTGGGGCGTGATGCCTTTGATCGTGCCGTCGAGCAGCTTGTCCCCCTGGTGCACGATGTAGGTCTTGCGGTCGGGGCCCTGAATCATCGCGACGAGCGCGCCGCGGCTCTGCATGATGCCGCGCACGGAGAGCTCGGCGACGGTGAGGCCGGCCGGTCCTTCACCCTTCCGCGACGTCACCTTGGCTTCCGATCCGGCGCCGACCAGGCTGAGGAACGGATCGCGGCGGCCGTCGGGACGATACGTGTAGGCCTCCTGGGCCGGCGGCGTCGCGGCGGCGGCGGGTGCCGG
>JAOBWF010000293.1 GCA_025463215.1 Acidobacteriota bacterium
ATGCGTGTATCTCCGGTTGACGTACCCGCCGGCCTCGACGATGGCGGTCCTGCTCGAGGGGGCCGCGGTGGGCATGATCTATCTGCTGGCGCTGGTCACGGTCGGGTTCGATGCACGCACCCGGACGGCGTATCTCGTCCAGGCCCGGGCGGCCGTGGACACCGTCGTCGACGTTATGACCGGGCTGAAAGGGACGCGCACCGCGCCGGAGCGCATGGTCGCGTCGGGGATCAGCGGTCCGCCGTGAGATGCGGGCGACCGCCGTCTTCACCCGACGCGGCGCGGGTCACTGCGGACAACCGGTTGGCTGTCCGTTCAGCCCTTCGTGCGTGTGCTCGAACCACGCCGTCGTGCCGCTTGCGGTGTACGCGACGTGCACGACGTAGAGACTGTCGTAGTCGCCGGAAACCCACGCGGAAATAAGTGGTGACCGGGCGCAGCGTGGTCGCGGTGGGCAAGATGCGTCATGCGCGCTGCTGCGAAGCTCGTTATCAATCATTGCGGTCTGAGACTTGCCTAATCGGTCGGCGTCGCCCGATTGTCGATGAACTGTCAATGAACGCTGCCACTTTACATCCGGCGTTGTGCACAGTGGAGAGGGACGCGGGGCAGTCGCGAGTCCTCAACAGGGGCGTCCCTCGACTGCTATGAAGCTGACCCGCGCGCAGACGGACGTCTGGCTCGCCCATAGTCTGGCGGCCGACCCTAGTGTCCTCAACGTGCCGGCACTTGCCGATGTGTCGGCCGCGCTGGATCCTCGTGCCTTTCAACAGGCGTATCAACTCCTGCTGGCTTCGTCCGAGGTGCTCCGGACGACCGTCTCACAAGATTGTGCCGGGGCGCCCGTCGCGAACACGATCGCGGTGTCGAGTGGGTCGGTGGATGTCGTTCACCTCGATGGTACGGCTGCGAATCGTGAGCTCGGTGAGTGGCTGGCGAAGCGAATCCGCCGTTCATTTCAGCTCGACCAGGCTCTCATCGATACCGCCCTGATTAAGGTGGGCGCCGATCGCACCGTCATCTTTGTCAATCAGCATCACCTTATTACGGATGGCTGGTCCACGCGGCTGATCTTCGATCGCCTCGGAGTCCTATATCGCCGCGCATGCGACGGTGACAAAACCGTTGAGCCCGAGGCGTCGCCATTCTCCAGCTATGTTGCCCATGAGAATGCGTATCGGCACTCAGAGGCCTGTGCAGCTGACGAAGCCTTCTGGAAATCACGTTTGTCTGCGCCGGTGCCGCCGCCCTTGCTCTATGGACGCAAACGACGCGGATCGGACGCGGAGCGGATATCGTGCCCCCTCGGTTCGTCGCGGAGCGCAATGCTGCAGGCATTGGCGGATCGCGAGCACTCGGTCGGCCACTCTGGAAACCGCTCGGTCCTGGCAGTCATCACGGCCAGTTTCGCCGCCTATCAGTGGCGTGTCAGCGGTACGGAAACGATCGCGATAGGGATTCCGTACCACAATCGTCCGGCGCAATTCCGTGACACTCTCGGCCTGTTCGTCAACGTGGTCCCTCTGCACCTGTCTGTTGACGCCGAGATGCGCTTCGACGACCTCGTGCGCGTGACCGCACGCGACCTCGACACGGTTCTGGGTCACGCACAATATCCGCTGGCTCAGGCGTTCAATGCGCCGATTTACCACAGCACCGTCAATTACCACGTGCGATGGTCGCCGACGTTTGCCGGCATCCCGTCACTGCAAAAACTGCTGTTCGCAGGTCACCTGGACGAATCGCTCGGCCTCGAAGTGCGGCGCAATCCGCGCTCCGGTGCAGTCACTGTCGAATTCGACCTGGACGGCGGCATGTTTCCGCGCCACTCCCGTCGCGAGGCGGTGCACCATTTTCTGTGCATGCTCGACGCGTGTCTGGCGAGTCCCGACCAACGCATCGCCGCCCCCGACCTGATGACGGCGGACGAACGTCGTCGTGTGATCGCGTGGAGCCAGGGCCCGGCGACGACGGCTGCCGCCGATTCGTGCCTCGATCTGATTGGGATGCGCGCGCTCCAGGCGCCGGACGCGACAGCCCTCGTCGATGGCGAGCGGACGCTGTCGTACGGGGATCTGCTGGCGAACGCGAGGGCTGTGGCGGCCGCGCTCGCTGATCAAGGGGTCGCAACCGGCGATCGCGTGGGCGTCGTGGCGGAGCGCTCGATTGAGGGCATCACCGTGATCCTCGGAATTCTCGCGGCTGGCGCGGCCTACGCACCGCTCGATCCCGCGTGGCCCCAGGCGCGCACCGATTTCATCCTCCGCGATGCGGCGATCCGCCACGTCGTCGCCGCGGAAATGGCGCGTCGGCCTGTCGAGCAGCCGCGGCCGGCCGACCACCGGCCTCGGCCTGACGATGCGGCGTATGTGATCTATACCTCGGGGTCCACGGGGCAGCCAAAAGGCGTGGTGATCGGGCACGGTGGGCTGCTCAACCACTGCGTGGCGAGCATTGGCGCGTACGGGATCAGCAGCACCGATCGCATTTTGCAATTTCACGCGTTGACGTTTGATGCCTCAATTGAAGAACTGTTTCCATCGTTGTGTGCGGGGGCCACGGTGGTGCTGCGCGCGTCGGAAGCGGCCGTCGATTTTGAGGCCCTTGAGCAGTGCGTGGCACGTCACGCGGTCACCGTCCTGGACTTGCCGACCTCGTTCTGGCACGAGTGGACGCGGAGCCTCGTCGACCGCGGCGCACCGTTCCCGGGGACTGTGCGGATCGTGATCGTCGGCGGCGAACAGCCCTCGGCGCGACTGTACGGCGAATGGCGAGCCCTAGCCGGCCCGCACGTCCGCTGGGTCAACGGATATGGGCCGACCGAGGCCACCGTGACGAGTACGGTGTTCGAGCCGATGGGCCCTGCCGAGGACGATCCGATTCCGATGGGTCGGCCCGTCGCGAATGCGCAGGTGTACGTGCTCGATCGCGAACGCCGTCTCGTGCCCCTGGGTGTCCCCGGCGAGATCTACATCGCTGGCGCCGGCGTCGCCCATGGATATCTCAATCGCCCGGACCAAACGAGTACGTGCTTCGTTCCGGATCCGGTCGACAATCACGGCGGGATGACGTACCGCACGGGTGACGTCGGCCGCTTCAGGGAAGACGGCCAATTGCAATATCTCGGGCGAGTCGACGACCAGGTGAAGGTCCGCGGGTTCCGAATTGAACTCGCTGAGATCGAGGCGGTGCTCGAACGTCACCCGTCAGTTGCGCAGGCGGCGGTGATCGTCCGCGGTTTGCACGCGGACCGACGACTCGTGGCCTTCATAGTGTCGACCGACGCCGTGCCCGATAGCGAGTTGCGGTTGTGCGTCCGTCAGACGTTACCTGCGTACATGGAGCCTCAAGCCTTCATCCGCCTGGAACGGTTCCCGCTGACTTCAAACGGAAAGATCGATAGGCGCGCGCTCGCTGGCCAGGACATCCCACCAGCGACGTCGCCCGCACCGCCGCAGCCAGGTCGGGATCCGATCGAGGCGGAATTGCTGGAGATGTGGCGTCGGTTGCTGGGTACGGACACTGTCGGTCGCACGGACAGTTTCGTGGAGTCCGGCGGCCACTCGCTGCTGGCGGCACGTTTGATTCACGCGATCGGCGAGCGGTTCGGGCAGCGGTTGCCGCTGGCCGTCATGTTTCCCGACACGACGGTGGAACGATTGGCGTCCGAACTCCGGACATCCGCCACGAAGAGCACACCGGCCGAGCCCCTCGTCGTCAATCGAACCGGCTGTCGGCCGGTGATCGTGTACTTTCACGGCGACTACGGCGGTGCCGGCCTGTATACCCATCGGCTCGCACGGCTGTTGGGGCCCGATCAGCCGATCGCCATTGTCCCTCCGCACGGAATTGATGGCCGGGCCGTACCGCCGACGATCGAGGCGATGGCCGAGGACCGATTGCCGGCCATCCAGGCGATCGCCGGGAACGGCCCGCTCCTCCTGGCGGGTTTCTGCAACGGCGGGCTCGTCGCGTACGAGGCCGGCATCCGGATGGCGCAATGTGGCTACGACGTACGCGGAATTGTCCTTATCGACACGATAACCAACTCCAGCCGGTACCGGCTGCTGTTCCGATTGCTCAGGTGGTACGCAAGAGTGCGCCGACTCTCCCCAATCCAGATTCGCGATCTGCGTCTTCGCTGGCGCGACCGCCAGGCGACGGTCGAGCACCTGCTCGGATTGGGGGGCGATTCGCCGCATGCGTTTCACACCCTGCGCGACCGTCTCGGTTTCATCGGTGCCGCCCTCCGCCGAAAGCTGCCGTCGTTCGGAACGGTGGGTCGACATGGACCCGGGCCAGGCGCACCGCCACAGACCGGCGACGGCGACAGGCTGTGGCAATCCTACGTCCGCGCCATCGCCGCGTACGTGCCTTCACCGACGCGCTTGCCCGTGTCCCTCGTCGCCTCCGACGAGCTGAACGACGAACAGGCCGGCGGTGAGTGGGGACGCGTGGCTTCGTCGTTGTCAGTGATCAGAATCCGGGGCGAACATCTGACGTGCGTCACCACCGGCCTCGATGTGGTGGCGTCGGCACTCATCACAGGTGGAAATACATGGATCCCACACAGCTCACCGGGAACGTTATCATCGACCGCGGACCGTTAGGCATGCGCGTGACGTGCGTGCAGGACATCGATGTCGGCGCGGCCTTGTTCCGAGTCATAGGCCGACCGGTGCCGCGGCCTGATAAATACTCGATTCAGATTGCCGCGCGGCTCCACCTGGCTCCAGACGGCGCGCCGTGGTCGCTCGTCAACCACGCGTGCGCGCCAAATACGGCAATTGACTTCAGTCAATGGACGCTGTACGCGGTACGGCGCATCCGCGAAGGCGAGGAACTCGGCTGGAGTTACCTCACCACCGAGTGGGCGTTGAGCTGTCCGTTCGAGTGCGCCTGCGGCGCGGCCGATTGTGTGCGGCGCGTGTTGGGCTTCAAGTTTTTGTCGGCGCGGCAGCGCGCGGCACTGCGCCCATTGCTCTCGCCGTACCTTCGAAGACGTTTTCGCGAAGGAGTGGAGGACAATCCGAGTCCTGCGTGCGCGCAACCGACCAGAACCGCTCAGGCACCGTAGGATGAATCCCAGCGGGTGCGCCCGAGGTCGGACTCCTGCTGCTTCGCTTCCTTGTCGCGCTGGTGCGCGAACGGGCAAGGCCGGACTCTAAACCAGATCGCTCCTCAAGACCTGAGGACGTGTGACGGCGCGGCGGATCGGAGGATTAGCCGTACCGATCCCGGCCGCCGGGGGCGGACGGCGACGGCGAGCCGGTAGCGTGGGATCGGGGAAAACAGGCCGAATTGCCAGGCGTCGCCATCGACGTCAGGCGGCGCCTCCACCCTGACGCCGCCGGCGGAATCGACCGTGAATGCGAGGCGATCCATCGACAGTGCCATGCCGGCGCCAAGCGCCTTGACGAGCGCCTCTTTCAGCGTCCAGAGGTCGAAGAACCGCTCGCCCCGCGTGGTCTCATCGAGCTGGGCGAGAGCCGCCGCCTCGGCTGCCGCGAAGAATCGGGCAGAGATACGGCCCGCGTCGACTGCCCGATCGATGCACTCGAGGTCGACGCCGATCTCGGCGTCATCGGTCACTGCGCAGGCGACCATGCCGCGGGTGTGGGAGAGGCTGAACCCCACCGGCGCGTCACCGTTGCGCAGCAGCGGCTTGCCGGCGGCCGTGTTCTCGAACCGCCAGTAGCGCGGCGGCCGAGCCGTTCCCCGCGACAGCGTCGTGCGGAGCAGGGCGTGCGCGGCAGCGTAGTCGCGTGCGTCTGGCGCGACATGAAACCGCCTGTAGCGCGCGCGCTCATGGTCGGACAGCGTGGCGACTGCGGCGGCAATGGCCGCCGTGTCGAGTGACGCGGTGGGCAGGAACCAGATCTGCACCTCCGCTGGCGTGGGGAGCGTGTCGGACAACTCAGGAGTTATAACTGAAAACTCAGAACTCAGAACTCAGAACTCAGAACTCACAACTTCGATGACATGAAAAGAGCGACCTCGGCTTTCCATTTGTGGCGCATTCGAAGCGGACCGCAACGGTACGGGGAAACGCGGCGCTCTCGCTCACCACACTGCGGGTTGCCTCAGTCGAGTGATTGTCGGCGACGAGCACCTCCGACCGAAGCCCACCCGGCACGCGCACGCGGGCCAGTCTCAGCGTCGGACCGAAGCACCACAGCCCGATTGAAGTGCATATCAAGACGGTCACCTCAGACTTCGAAGAGACTCATGGGGACGCCAGTCGCCAGGTCCAGGGCCTGTTGGCGCCGGGGTGAACGCGGCCACACTGCGCGGCTCGCCGTCGTCCAAACGCCGGTGGAGAGCACGTGTCGTGATATGGCGTGTAACGGGTGTCCGGTGGACGACAGTTTCCTGTCGCAGGCGTCTGCATGCGGCGCGGCACCGACGAAACCCTCATGGGTTCCTCCGCGGATTCCAATGAACGTCGCGCGGAGACCGCCGTCATGAGCCTCTGGCGTAACAGATCAGTACCCAAGATGAACCTGCGATGAACGGGCACGCCGTTCGCAACGTTTGCTGCATGGTGAAATGCCTCGCGCCCCGGCTGCTCGTCCTCACGCTGACGTTCGCCGTCATCGCGCCTCTCGCCCACGCGACCGAAACCTTGTGCGATCCGTCGGCGCAGAACTGTCGTGATCAGCTCATGACGTTGATCCAGAACGAGCACGTCGGCATCGACGTCGGCTTCTGGTTCATGCAGGATTCGCGGTACGAAACCGCGATCGTGGGCCGATGGAAAGCCGGCGTTCCGGTTCGAATCCTGGTGGATCCGAGAGCGAACCCGACCTACACGGGTAATTCGACGATGCTGTCTGATTTCGCCGCCGCCGGCATTCCGATGCGGAAGCGCACGGCAAGCGGAATCCTGCACTGGAAGATGATGCTGTTTGCCGGGCAGAATACCGTCGAGTTCGGGTCCGCCAATTACAGTCCGAATGCTTTCGTCCCGAACACGCCGTACATCGACTACGTCGACGAAACAATTTTATTCACCGATGATCCGCCCGTCGTCGACAGCTTCAAGACGAAGTTTGATGACTCGTGGACCGACACGACGAACTTCGCCAGCTACGCAAACGTCACCGTACCGCTATCGCGCACGTACCCGACGTATGCGATCGATCCGGACCTGAATTTTCCTCCGGGGCAGGACTTCGCGAATCGCTCAGTGCCGCTGTACAAGAACGAAAAGCAGAAGATCGACGTGATCATGTACCGCATCACGGACCAGCGGCATACGAACGCGATCATCAGCGCGTTTGCGCGCGGCGTTCCCGTGCGGATGATTGTCGAAAATATTCAGTACCACAACCCGCAGTACTTGTGGGATGCCTGGAACGTCGATCGCCTGTACGCGGCAGGTATCCCGCTGCGGTGGCGCGGCCACTCGGGCGAGAACCATGAAAAGGTGACATTGCTCTACGGCCAGGGGCTCGCGATCTTCGGATCGTCGAACTGGACCGGGGCGTCCGCGAACTCGCAGCAGGAGCATAATTACTTCACAACGAAGGCCGCGTTGTTCCAGTGGTTTGAATCGCAGTTCGAGCGGATGTGGACGAACAGCAATCCCGCGAACGCGACCGAGACGGTTCCGTTCGTGCCGCTGCCCCCACAGAAACCGGTGATGCAGTCGCCGGCGAATGGCGCGTCGATCAGTACGACGAATGCGTCGCTGACGTGGTACGCTGGGCCGTGGGGCGCCGTCTACGATATCTATTTCGGGACGACGCCGACGCCGCCGCTGCTCGCATCCAACGTGAACCTCGGCCCGAGCGTCACGTCGACGTCCTACCAGAAGTACACAACGCCGACGCTCGCGGCCGGCACGACGTACTACTGGCAGATCGTGTCGAAGACGATGGCCGGGTTGACCGCGACCGGGCCACTCTGGAGCTTCACCACGACGGGCACCTCGGGGGGGAGTGGCGGCGGGACGACCAGCGGCAGCGTGCCGGCACCGTGGACCCACGCGGATGTGGGCGCGGTGGGACAGGCGGGTTCGGCGTCTGAGAGCGGCGGCACCTTCACCGTGTCTGGAGCGGGCGCCGACGTGTGGGGCACCGCCGACGCGTTCCACTACGTATATCAGCCGCTGAGCGGCGACGGCCAACTGGTCGCCAGAGTGGCGACCGTGCAAAACACGGCCGCGTGGGCGAAGGCGGGCGTCATGATCCGCAATTCGACGAATCCGAGCGCCGCATTCGCGCTGATGCTCATCTCGGCCGGCAAGGGATCAGCGTTTCAGTACCGCACGAGCGACGGCGCATCGGCGTCAGGTGTGGCCGGGGCGGCGACGACGGTCGCGCCGCAGTGGGTGAAAATTGTGCGATCGGGCGCGACGGTGTCAGGCTACCAATCCGCCAACGGGACGACCTGGCAACTCGTCGGAACCGTCACGCTCTCCTTGGGTGCGTCCGTCGACATCGGCCTCGCCGTGAGCAGCCACACGACGGCGGCGCTATGCACGGCAACGTTCGACAATGTGGCACCGTGACCGGCATCCGAGGAGCAGGAGCAGCGGATCGGCTGGAAAAACGCGACTCTCGAGAGTATCGAGGGTTTGCGCGAGGTGGGTGCGTCGACAAGGTCCGTCTGGCGAATAATCGACAACCCTTCACTCGTTTGTCAGGGCGACCATTGGGTCGCCCATCGAAGCACGGCGGGCAGGAACATAGGAGGCAAGCGTCGCGACGACACCAAACAATAATGATATGGCTAAGAACGTCGACCCGTCGACCAGGTCGATGGTTACGCAACCCAGTCGACGAGATCGCGACTCGCTACACTCCGAAGATCTCGTCAACCAATGCGGTGTCCATATACTCGGTGACGGTCCGGATCTTTCCATCGCGTACGGTGAACACCTGACAATACGTGTTGTTGTAGGGTCGTCCGGTGGTTGTCATCGCCTGTCCGATCGACTGCACGACGACGAGGTCGCCCTCGGCGATGACGTTATGAATTGTCGACGCGATGCCCGCCGTCAGTTGACCGAAGAGCGGTCCGACTAGCTTGCCGATCAGGTCGGGTTTGCCGGTGAACGTGCCCGAGTACTTTGTGCGGCCAATGTTCGTCCAGGCGATGTCGTCGGCCAACTGGTCGTAGCACGTCTGCAGGTCGCCACGGGCGCCGGCATCGAGAAATGTGTGGACGACTTGCTTGTTTTCTGAGATCCCCATTTGTTGTCCTCTCGAGGTGGCCAATGGCGCATCGAAGCACGGCAGGTGGGACTCTGACACAAAACACATTGATCGTCGTCGGTCATGTCGAAATCCGAAAGACGATTCGTCGGTCGCTACTACGGCGTTTACGGAGAGTAACGTTAGCCGATAACCTGCAGGCCGCGAAGCGGCCCGTCAGCGTTCATCGGCAGGTTAGGCGCCCCGTCGCTTACACTGCGACATGTTCTCGGATGAATCTTGCCAGCAGCTCCGCATCCGAGGTGCCCTCTCCCTCGAGTCCCGCGAGCATCCCTCCGCGATCTTCTCGCGATCGGTTCTGACCTAGTTTGAACTTGCCTTCGATCCTCCCGACGGGCATTTCAAAGGCAACAATGGCGCTAGCCAGTTTGTCGAAGACATCCGGCGCAAGGCCCTCCGCGCGCCACGGGTTGCTGCGCGTGCTTTCGTACTTTGCAACCAGGTCGACGAGCGCAGCCTTGGTGAAGTCGCGATCTTCGGAAGCAGCGGGTTTACCGTAGACGTGTACGACAGCGTAGTTCCACGTTGGCACCGCCGGTGACGTGGCGTACCAAGTCGGTGAGACATATGCGTGCGGCCCGTGAAAAATGGCAAGCGCCTCCGCTTTGCCATCGAACTCGCGCCACTGGTTGTTAGCACGAGCCACGTGACCGATCAGACCGTTCGTGTCTCCACGTTTCCGCACCGTGATCGGAATGTGTGAAGCGACCAAGCCTGCGGATGACGAGGTGATCAGCGTGGCAAAACCGTAGCGGCTGATGAAGGACTCCAAAATCCTTGCGTCCGGCACGTCGAATGACGATGGAACGTACATGTCTTCTCTCGATCCCCCTGGATTGGGTGCAGTAGACCGACCGGCCTATTTCGACGCGTCTTGCGCGACCCGCAGCATAACGCAAGAGAGCCTCACGTTCACTTCCGACGAAGTCCCGCATTCACGGCCGTTTGGAGCAGGAGCCCGGCGCCGGGACCGCGAGATTAGACCGACCTGCATAACGCCCGTTTCGGTGCAGCGTGTCGCGGGGTATCGAGTATGAAGGTCACTCCTGATATGTCGCGTAGTGGCGAGTGATCTGGCCGGGGGCGCTAACGTTGCCAGCGATGCTGGACGCCGCCGTGTTGGAGGTCACGCCGGAGAAGGGCCGGAGGACACTCATTGCGTCGATCGCATTTACGTATTCGCTGTTGGCGCTACCGGTGCCGAACCGCGGTTCGCCGACGGCGACACCAAGCACGCGCGTCGGCGTGATGTGTGGCAGTTGCGCCGAGACAAAACTTTGAGCACCACGAGATCCAGTGAGCCCTGGAGAGAGCCGAGTTTTGACATGCTCAGGCGTCTATAAATGTAGATGCCTGAGTATCATGTCAACTGAGGCGGCCGGCTTTGCGGCGCCGCCCTTCAGCTATGGCGCCAGCCGGGCTCAGCTGCTTTCTTGGCTGCCTTTTCGGTCGGATGATGGCCGCACCCATTCTGTGGAAGTCGCCGGAAGTCTCACGTTGGCTCGACCCGAGCGCCGTCAACCTTCTCGGCCCCACGGACATCAAACAGACATCTGGCGTCCGTCTCTTGAAAAGAGCACGTTCGCCGAGGAGGGTGCTGTTGAGCCTCTTGTTTCGCGACTTGCGTTATGCGTGGCGGCTCCTGCGACGGCAGCCCGCGTTCGCCAGTGTGGCGATTGTGACCCTGGCGCTCGGCATCGGCACGACGACGGCGGTTTTCACGATCGTGAACGGCGTGCTGCTTCGACCGTTGCCGTATCGTGATCCGAGTCTGCTGGTCGTTCTTTTTTACGGACACCAGGGACGGGTCTCGCCATGGCTCTCGCCACTGAATGTTCGCGACTACGCGGGCCGAAGCGAAGCCTTTGCCGAAACCTCCGCCGTGGTGCCAACCACCGTCAATATGACTGGTGGCGGCGAGCCGGAACGGCTCCAGGGCGCGAGAGTCTCTTGGAACTACTTCAGACTGCTCGGCGTTCCCATGGCACTCGGTCGCCCTTTGGCGGAAGGCGACGCTCAGGGTGACGGTAATCAGATCGTGCTCGCAGACCGCCTGTGGCGACGTCGATTCTGCGGTCGTCCGGACGTCGTGAACTCGACGACGACGCTCGACGGCCAGAAGGTGACGATTGTCGGGGTCGCTCCGGCCGCTCTGAAGTTTCCAGCCGCCGCAGAGTTCTGGCAGCCGCTCATCTTCAAGCCGCGTGACCTCGCACCAGCGGCACGTGGCGCACAGTGGGTGCAGGTCTTGGCCCGCTTGAAGGACACGGTGTCGGCGGACCAAGCGACAACCGCGCTGCAAACCGTGGCCGATAGCCTGGCCACAGAATTTCCCCAAACGGAAAAGCACGCGACGCTGTTGGCCACTCCGCTGCACGAGCGGATTGTTCGCGGCATGCGCCCCACGTTGGTGACCCTTCTTGGCTCCGTCATGCTCGTGCTTCTCATCGCCTGTGCCAACGTCGCGAATCTGCTGCTCGCGCGGAGTCAGGCTCGTGGTCGCGAAGTGGCCGTGCGGGCTGCCCTCGGCGCGAGTCGGCGCCAGCTGATCGCGCAGCTGCTGACAGAGAGCCTCGTCCTGGGGATGCTCGGCGGAGCGGCCGGTGCAGGTGTCGCCTTCTGTTTAATCCGTGCAGTGGTGCTGCTCGGGCCGACGTCGATCCCGCGCCTGCCGGATCTGTCGGTCGACATGAACGTCCTGGCCTTCGGATTGGCGATGACATTCGTCACCAGCATCGCGTGTGGGCTGACACCGGCGTTGGCGCTATCCGGACGGTCCGGTGAGCGGCTTTTCGCGTTGACGAACCGTGGGGCCGTCGGCGCGAGCGGAACGGGCGCTCGACGCCTTCTCGTGATCTCGGAGTTGGCGGGCGCAGCGATGCTGTTGGTTGGGGCCGGCTTGCTCATTCGAAGCTACGTTCAGCTCCAGCACGTGGAGCCTGGCTTCGAATCCGCGGGCGTCACGACGTTCAGCTTGTCGTTGCCGGCCGCCAGATATGCAGATCCCGCGAGTTCGCGAGCGTTCGTGTCGGCGCTGCTCTCGCGACTGGAGGCGGAGCCCGGCGTTCAGTCAGCGGCAGCGGCGATGGGCCTTCCATTCACGAGCGATCTCAACGCCATCACCGGCTTCCGTCACGAAGGTCAGCTGGAGCCGGACTCTGCGTCGATGCCGACCGCCTCCATGCGGATCGTCAGTCCTGAATACTTCGAGACGATGAAGATCCCGATCCTCGACGGCCGACCATTCGACAGGCGCGATACGGCGACCAGTCCGGAGGTCGTCCTGATCAACGAACGGGCCGCACAGCGATTCTTCTCGGGACAGCAGCCTGTCGGACAACAGATTCGAGTCAGCGCGGAGCTCGCGCGCAACGCGCGCAGTGGACCGAAGACAATCGTCGGCGTCGTCGGTAATGTCAAATACAGTGGCCTCGACGAGGACACGCCGGCCGAGATGTACTTGCCCTACGAGCAACATCCGGTGGACGCCTTCACCATCGCCGTGCGCACGTCGGCGGATCGCATCGCCTCGATTCCCACGCTGCGGGATGACGTGGCCGGGCTCGATCCATTGCTGCCCCTGGCCAATATCGAGAGGCTCGCCGCTCTTGTCGATGTGTCGCTCGCTGGGCGCCGTTTCACGATGCTCGTGCTCCTGACCTTTGCCGCCACCGCGGTCGCGCTTTCGGTCATGGGCGTCTACGGTGTGCTGGCCTATCTGGTCGTTCAGCGGAAGCAAGAAATCGGTCTTCGGTTGGCCATCGGCGCTTCGCCTTCCGACGTCGTCTGGTTGTTCGCGCGCGAGGGCGCAGCGCTGACTCTGGTCGGCTTGGGCGCCGGATTGGCCGGCGCTCTTGCGGCCGGCCGGTGGATGTCGGCCCTGCTGTTTGGTGTCGCGCCAGCCGATCCAATGACGCTCGCGATCGTGGTGTGCGCGCTGGCCGGCGCGGCTGCGTGCGCGACATACGTGCCTGCACGAAGGGCCGCAGGCGTCGATCCAAGCGACGCCCTCAGGGCCGAGTAGGCGCGTCCGCTGGCTATCGGTGGATACACCCAGTGCGTCCGACGAGACAGCGGCTCACGCGATGGGCTGGGTCGGCAGGCCGGCGTCCTGCCATGCCTGAAAGCCCCCGTGCAGTGCCCGCACGCGTGTGAAGCCGCGGTCCAGAAGTACACGCGCCAAACTGGCGCTCGAGGCCTCGCTCGGTCACGTGCAATAGAGAATGATCTCCGTGTCGAGCGGCATCGTGTGGACGTGGCTCTCGAATTCACCCGGTGGGATGCGCCGCGCCCCTGGGACCATTTGCGCCGACCCACTGAACGCCTGCTCGCTTCGCAGGTCGATCACCAAGACTTGCGGTGGGTCTGAGGCGAGCAGTCTTTGCAGTTCGGCGATCTCGACCCGCGCGACGGAATAGTGGCGCACGAGCCACCGCCTCTCGTACAGCTTCCACGCGACGAACGCCAACACGGCGGCGCCTCCGAGCACTTCGAGAGCTCGCTGCGTGCGCATCACGTGCGGGAGCACACGTTTGCCGAACACGACTCCGGACATGACGGCCGCTGCCGACCAGGTCATCGACGCGGCGCCGTCGATCGCCGCAAACTGTAGGGGAGGCATACGCAGGATCCCTGCGAGCGGCGCCACCATCAGACTGAGGCCGGGGATGAACTTGGCGGCCGCGACGGTCAGGGCCGGACGCCGGCGGAAACGGCGTTCTGCCCGTCCCACGCACGCGTCAGGGTTGAGCGACAGGCGGCACAGCAGTCCGAGCACCCGCCGGCCGTGAATTCGCCCAACGAAATACCAGATCAGATCTCCCATCCAGAAGCCGCACGCGCTCGCCACCACGAGCGGCACCGCGGAAAACCGATACTCGGCGGCGACGCTCCCGGCGAGCAAC
>JAOBWF010000295.1 GCA_025463215.1 Acidobacteriota bacterium
GGACGACCTGAAGGTCGTCCCCTACACCGAATCTTGAAACGCGCGCTTAGAAGACGAACCGGAAGCCCATCTCCGCCTGACGAGGGAATCCGCCGCCGCCGCGCAGATTCGTCAGCACCAGGAACGACGATGGGATACGGCGGTCCGAATTCGTCGTCGTCGGGTTGTCGAAGTTGGCCCGGTCGGTGACGTTGAAGATGTCGAGGAACACCTCGAGCGCCCTCGTCGTCCTGATCTTGCGCCGCCAGCCGGCGCGCAGATCGAGCTGGAAGTAGGCCGGGCCGTAGGCGCCGTTGCGGCCGCCGGCATACTCGACGCCCTGCAGGGAATCCGGCGCCGTGCCGCTGTACACGCCGGCCGGTACCGGATCGACGAGCTCGCCATTGCGATCGGCATCGATGCTGCTGTCGAAGATCGTGAACGGCGCGCCGCTCATGTAGCGGGCGGTCGCCGACAGCGTCGCGCCGCCGGTCCTCGGAATCTCCGTCTGGGCGCCAAGCGACAGGATGTGGCGCCGATCGACGTTGCTCGGACCGCGCCAGGCGTCGAGGTTCAGGTTCGTTCCCGCCTGGTACAGGTTCTTGTCGGCCTGGTCGTTGGCCGTGCCGATCGACTTCGACAGCGAGTACGAGATCCGGCCCGACCACTTGTTGGAGTAGCGCTTCTCGAGCGAGATGTCCAGCGCGTTGTAGTCCGAGTCGCCGGTGTTCTCCATCACCCAGACCTGCTGCGTGTAGGTCTGTCCGAGGACGCCGAACGCGTCCGATCGCGTCAGCGCGCCGGTGCGGCTGGTGTCGACGCGCAGCGCCGGATTCAGATTGCGGGCGAGGAACATGTCCTTGTTGATGGCGCGGACGTAGTCGACGTGCACGCCGACGGACGGTGTGAGCTCGCGCTCGTACCCGAGCGTGAACTGGTGCGCGTACGGCAGTGTGCGATTCGGCGTGTCGAAGATCACGACGCCGTTGTTCCGCACCGCCACACCCGGGGGATACGCGCGGTCGAGCAGCGCGCGGTTGACGACCGGTCCGTTCACCAGGTACGGGTCGGTCGGCAGCCGTCCGGCGGTCGGTCCGGGATCGGCGCTGTTGGCCGGAAAGGTGACGACGTTCGAGTTCGTGAACTTGCCGAACTCGAGCGTGTCGTCAACCGCGCCGAGGATCGTCCGGTTGTAGAAGATGCCATAGCCGCCGCGGATCACCGACTTGCCCGAGTTGTCGAGCGAATGGGTGAACGAGAGGCGCGGCGAGACGTTGTTCTTGTCGGTGGGGGCGGCCTGACCCGGCGCAAACAGCGGGTTGCCGGTCTCGTCGAGCGGGATCAGCTCGAGATCGTAGCGAATCCCGAGGTTGATCGTCGTCCGCGGCGCCACCCGCCACTTGTCCTGCGCGAACGCTTCGTAGGTGTGATTCTTGACGTTCTCCTCGAAGGCACCGGTGCGAATCGAAAACCGTTCCGGGTAGGTTCGCGGATTCGCGGCATCGAACGGCAGGTCGGTGTTGAACGAGAAGGTGCCGTTCTGATTCACCTGCGACACCCGCCGCAGCGCGGTGTAGTTGTAGCGGACGCCGAATTTCATGTCGTGGTCGCCGTGTGTCCCCGGCCTGAACCACGAATAGTCGTCCTCGATCTGGTAGTTGGAATCCCACGGCCCCTGCGACTCCGTGCTCGCCTGGGCGAGGAAATTCAGGTAGTTCAACTGCGGCGGACAGAGGCCCTGGTTGCCGGTGAACTCGGTGCCGAAGTCGAACCCCTCCTGGCCGCCTTTCGCGCCCTGGGCGCGGAAGCACTCGTTGCCGTGCCACCAGTGCTCCCACGTCCGCGCCAGCCGCACGGTATTGACGCGCGAGTTGCCGAGCACGGTCGTCAGGGTGCCGACCGCGGTCTGATCCAGATCGGTTTCGTCCTGGGTCGATTGCAGCGTCTGCTTGGTCCCGACGGTGTACCACTGCGGCGCGACCTCACGCAGCCAGCGCACCGCCCACGTGTTGTTCTTGTTGATCTGATGGTCGACACGAATCAGCGTGTTCCAGTCGGTGCGATCCTCCGCGATCGAAAAGTTCAACGATGGCCGGGTCGGAAACACGCGTGTGCGGTTCGGATTGTCGACCTGCCGCTCGAGGCTGACGAAGAAGTGCGCCTTGTTCTTGACGATCGGACCGCCGAGGACGCCGCCCCAGTCGCGCCTGACCGACGTCGGCTTGTCGAGGTTCTGCGTCCGCACGAAATAGTCCGGTGCGGTCAGCGCGTTGGCTGCCAGCTCGCCGAACATCACGCCTTTGAACTGGTTGGTCCCCGCCTTGGTGACGGCGTTGATGATTGCGCCGCTCGCACGTCCCCACTCCGCGTCGTACATGCTGGTGATGACCTGGAATTCCTGGATCGCTTCGAGCGGCGTGCGGACCTGCGCCCCCGAGCTCGTGCCGAGCGCATCGTCGCCGTTGTACCCGCCGTCGACCGAGACGTTGTTGCCCTGCGTCGATTGTCCGGCGGCGACGATGGTGTCGTTGCCCATCTGATTGGACGGCGAGAACTGGACGCCGGGGAGCAGCGCCACGGTGGCGAAGTAATTGCGGTTCATCGCCGGCAACTCACTGAGCTCCGCGGTCCCGATGTTGCCGCCGACCTTTGCGCTGGTGGTATCGACCAGGGGGGACTCCGCCGTCACGTGCACGGTTTCCTCGAGTCCGCCGACGGCGAGCGATAAGTTGATGGTGAGCGTCTTGCCGACCTGGAGGACGAGGTTGCCGCGCTCGGTGGTCTGGAAGCCTTGCAGCTTTGCGGCGATTTTGTAGCGGCCGGGGACCAGCTGCGACGCGAAGTAGGTACCGGCGGGACCGGTGATGACATCCCGGAAGACGCCGGTCTCTTCGTTGGTGACGACAATCGCGACGCCCGGCAGGACGGCGCCCTGTTCGTCAGTGATCTTGCCCGCCATTTCCGCTGTGCCCTGCTGCGCGAAGGACGTTGCCGCGGCCAAGCAAAGAGACGATCCGACCAGCCAACCCGCGAGGAGTCTGCGCATCTGCTACCTCCCTTGGTTACAAGAGCGGAGGCGTCGACGCTATGAATGGCCGGATTAAACTCCCGCAGCCTTATAAGATCAATACATTATTGTTAGCTTTTCGCTATGTCGCTTTGAGTCTGGTGTTGACGCATGCGCCCGGGGCCCGGCGGCGGCCCTTATAGTGTGGCCATGAGCAAAGGGCGCCTCGAAGCGTTCAGCGATGGCGTGTTCGCGGTGATCATCACCATCATGGTGCTCGAGCTCAAGGCGCCGCATGGCGCCGACTGGCAGGCATTCCGGCCGCTGCTGCCGATGTTTCTGACCTACGCGCTGAGCTACGTATTCCTCGGCATCTACTGGAACAACCACCACCACATGATGCACGCGTCGGATCGCATCAACGGCGCGGTGCTGTGGGCGAACCTGCATCTGTTGTTCTGGCTGTCGCTGGTGCCGTTCGTCACCGGCTGGATGGGCGAGAACCATTTCGCGCCGCTGCCGACGGCGGTTTACGGCGGCGTC
The DNA here is from genome assembly GCA_025463215.1 of Acidobacteriota bacterium. Lineage (GTDB taxonomy): Bacteria > Acidobacteriota > Vicinamibacteria > Vicinamibacterales > CAVVIG01 > CAVQFC01. The sequence goes on from JAOBWF010000295.1 coordinate 3,530, forward strand.
CTGTTCATGGCCGGCGTCGCCTTCGTCATTCTCGAAGGCCGGCTGCTCGACGCCGGCAACCCGCGGCTCGCGGAGGCGGTCGGCAAGGACGTCAAAGGCAAGATTTCCGCGGTGCTCTACCTCAGCGCGATCCCGCTGGCATTCGTCAACGAGCTGATCGCCGACGGCATCTACGTCTTCGTCGCGATGATGTGGCTGGTGCCCGATCGCCGGATCGAAAAGAAGCTGTCGGCACCGAGCTGACGTACCGGAAGGAACCGCCGAGACGGTTCCTTCTGGTCGTGACGATTACTTCGAGACGATGCCGCAGGCGATGCGGTCGCCGGCGTTGCCGGACGGATCGGTCTTCAGGTCGTCGATGCCGGCGTGAACAACGAGTGCCGCGTCGACCCCCATCTTCATGTGCGGCGCGATGACGGTACCCTTGGCGGTGCCATCCCTGAGGACGGTGAAGTTGTTCATGTCGCCGGCGTGCGGGCCGTCGGGATTCAACAGCCCGTGCTTCTTGCCGTCCGGGTTGTAGTGGCCGCCGGCCGACGTGAACGCCGGACCTTCGCACTTCGCGGTCTCGTGAAAGTGAATCGCGTGGCGCCCCTGCGGCAGGTTCTTGAGATCGAACGCGACCGAAACGCCGCCGTCCTTCGCCGGCGACAGCCTGGCGGTGCCGACCGGCTCGCCCTGGCCGTTTTTCAGTTCGACGGGGGTGCCGGTCTGTGCCGCGACATAACTGACGCTGACAAGACAAATAAATACAATCGCGATAGCAGATTTATTCATCCGCCGATTATGACGCGGATGTCACGGACTTGTCACCGACGGCGGTGTCGCGGCACCGGAAGAACCGCGGAGACCGCAAAGATCGCGGAGCCGTTCTCAGCGATCTCTGCGTTCCTGGTTATGGTCGCAGCGTGATCTTCTGGGCGCGCCAGTTCCAGATCTCGCCGACGATCAGATCGTGTTCCGTCCGGCAATCGAGGGCGTTGACGATGCCGAACTCCTTCGCGAGCTTGCCGGCCTTGCCGAACCGGCCGACGATCGCTCCGTTCAACTGCAGCTTGTAGATCTCACCGTTGTCCATGCTCTCGGGATCGTTCGAGTTGGAGCTGTAGAGATACTGGGTCGCGCCGCCGGACACGCAGATCGCCTGGGGGACGCCGACGTTGGTGATCTGCGATTTGAACGTGCCGTCGCCGTCGAACACCTGGATCCGTTTGTTGCCGGCGTCCGCCACATAGAGATTGCCCTGCGCGTCGCTCGCCATGCCGCGGATCCTGTTGAATTGCCCCGGCTCGGCGCCGGTGCGGCCCCATGACTTGACGAAGTTCCCCTCCTTGGTGAACTTCGCGATCCGATTGTTGGTGCCGTAGCCGTCGGCGACGTAGATGTTGCCGGCGCGATCCCAGGTGACGTCCGACGGCCGCGCGAAGCTGTCGCCGCGGATACCGGCGCCGGGAGCTCCGGCGTTGCCGCGCCCGCCGCCGCCTTCGCCACCGCCACGGCCGCCGCGGCCCGCT
>JAOBWF010000297.1 GCA_025463215.1 Acidobacteriota bacterium
CATCCTGGTACGGCGCCGCGCCGAGAACGGCGCGACGCGTGAGGAGGAAGTGAAGGCGCGTCTCCTCAGCTACAACAGTGCGCCGGTCTGGCAGATCGGTGGCGAGATTGTGACCGGCCTGACTGCCGATCACATCAAGTTTCCCGAGCTGCCGGGGAACCTGTACACCCGTCCAACGCTGATCTGGACCCTGGATAATACCGGTGCCGCGCGGCACCGGGTCGAGGCCTCGTACCTTGCCAGCAAGCTGTCGTGGAGCGCCGACTATGTGCTCACCGTCGCGCGCGACGATAAGGCGGCCGATCTCGACGGCTGGGTGACCCTCGGCAACGCGAGCGGCACGTCATTCCGCAACGCGAAGCTGCAGCTGGTCGCCGGCGACCTCAACCGCGTGCGCCAGGTATTCGGGCGCGCCATGGACATGGCGGGGCGGCCCGCGGCGGCGGAGGCGAAGGCGACGGTGGCGCAGGAGTCCTTCTCGGATTACCACCTCTACACCCTCGGGCGCAAAACGACGATCGGCAACAACGAGACCAAACAGGTGAGCATGCTCGCCGGGACCGGTGTCCCGGTGCGCAAACGCTATGTCGTGGAGGGCCAGGAGTTCTACTATCGCAATGGCCAGCACCCCGGCGCGCCGATCAAGGACGTCGTCCAGGTCTATTACGAGTTGAAGAACGAGGAGCGCGGCGGTCTCGGGATGCCGATGCCCGCGGGCGTGGTCCGCGTGTATCAGGCGGACTCGAAGGGCGGCACGCAATTCGTCGGAGAGGATCGCATCAGCCACACGCCGAAGGACGAGGCGCTGAACCTGAAGATCGGCGACGCGTTCGACGTCACCTGCGAGCGGAACCAGGTCGACTTCCAGAAGATCGCGCCGAACGTCTACGAGCTCGAGTACGCGATCACCCTGCGCAATCACAAGGCGACGCCGGTCGTCGTCGAGGTCAACGAACCGGTCGGCGGCACGTGGAAGATGGTGCGGTCGTCCCACACGTGGAGCAAGACGGCGGCGTGGGCCGCGGCATTCGCAGTGCCCGTTGCCTCGGACGCGACCGTGGTGCTCACCTACCGGGTTCGGGTCACCTACTGACGGTTGACAGCAATGGTTCCTTTATGGAACCATATTGGAACCATGACTGCCAGCCTGTCCATCAAGAACGTGCCTGACGCTGTCGTCGAGCGGCTGCGTGCCCGGGCGGCGCGCAACCGCCGATCGCTGCAAGGCGAGCTGCTCGATCTTGTCGAGCGCGCGGCCGACGAAGTGCCGACGATCTCCGCGCGGGAGGTGTTCGACCGCATCAGGAAGCTGAACCTGCCCGCGGGTGAAAGCTCGGTCGGGATCATTCGCGAGATGCGCGATGCCCGATAAAGTCATCGACGCGTCGGCGCTGGCGGCGATCGCGTTCGCGGAGCCCGGCGCCGACGCGGTGATCGACGAGATCGACGGTCATCGCCTTTACGCGCCGACGCTGGTGGCGTTCGAGTTGATGAATGTCGCGTGGAAACGCTCCCGCAGGCAGCCCGCCGCATCGAAGCTGTTCCTGAAAGCGCTGGAAATGCTCGACGGTCTCGGTCTGCGGTTTCGCGGCATCAATCAGGAAGAGGTCGTCAGGCTTGGACTGGCGACCGGCTTGACCGCATATGACGCGAGCTACCTCTGGCTGGCCCGGGCGCTGGGCATGCCGCTCGTCACCCTGGACAAGAAGCTTGGCGCGCACGCGAACAACCTCTGATCATCACTCCGTGTACGTCGTGTACCTGCGCGACCCGGAAGGGGACGGCAGGGCGGGCTACTATGTCGGGATGACAGGGCTCTCGCCGGAAGAGCGCTTTGCCAATCACAAGAAGGGGTACAAGGCCGCCGGCATCGTGAAGCGCTGCGGCGAACGGCTGGTGCCGAGGCTCTACACGCATCTCAACCCGATGCCCTACAAGAAAGCGGTCGACATGGAAGTCGCGCTCGCCGACAGCCTGCGCAAACGCGGCTACGTTGTGTACGGCGGACACTGATGCAACTGCCGCTGGATCTCGATCCCGACACCGCGCACTCCGCACCGTCGCACCCGGCACCGCCGCATCCGGCATCGTCGCACCCGGCACCGTCGCACCCGGCACCGTCGCACCCCGCACTATCGCACCCGGCACCGTCGCACCACGCGCCCTCGCACCCCGCACTATCGCACCCCGCACCTCTTCGGCCGGTTCTCGTGTTCGTCCGCCACCCGCGCGCGAAGCGCTATCTGATCCGGATCACCGGTGCGGGCACGGTACGGGTGACCGTGCCGCGAGGGGGATCGAAGCGCGCCGCGGCGGTGTTTGCGGCGGAACAGCACGTGTGGATCGACGCGCAACTGCGCGTGCGAGCGGAGCGGGATCGGCGGGAGCATGAAGCCCGAACATCGCGCGGCGAGTCGGGAGCGACGCATGACGAGCGGCGGGTGAGGGAGCGCGCGTCGATCGCGCGGGCGAAGCTGGAGCTGCCGCCGCGGCTGCTGGAACTGGCGGAATGCCACGGCGTGACTGTCAGCCGGATCAGCATCAGGAATCAGCGCTGGCGGTGGGGATCATGCTCGCGCAGCGGGCACATCTGTCTGAACTGGCGGCTGGTGACGATGCCCGCCGACGTGCGCGACTATGTGCTGATCCACGAGCTGATGCACCTGAAGCGGATGGATCATTCACCGCGATTCTGGAAGCTGGTCGCCGAGGCCTGTCCCGACTACGAAAAAGCGCGCGCGTGGCTGAAGCACCACGCGCGCGCCAATGAATTCTGAAGCCTACTAATTCTTAATTCTTACTTCTTACTTCTTACTTATTACTTCTAAAACCCCACCGTCAGCCCGGCGCGGAGGATGCGCGGGCTGAGGTTCTGGCCGATGGTGTTGAACGCGGTCGACAGCACGTTGTTGTTGCGGACCAGCACCGTGTTCGCGTTCATCACGTTGAACAGGTCGCCGATCACGCGCAGGTTGACCGAGCGCAGTTTGAACGTGCGCGCCACCCGCAGATCGGTGTCCCACACGTTGTCGTAGCGGAACGTGTCGATCTGCGGCGTCACCAGGACCGAGAGGCCGGTGTCGGCGCCGAGCGACTGCGTGCGGAACAGCGGGAACGGGTAGCCCTGCCGGCCGAACACATTGGCGGCGACGTCGATGCCGAACGGCGCCTGATACATCCCGTTGGCGTTGAACTGCCAGCGCGCGTTGATGTAGACGTTGCCCGCCGCGTTGCCGCTGCTCTGCGGCGCGAACTGACCGCCGTCGACGAGCGGCTCGGTGATCGTGCGCGTCGGGTTGCCGTTGGTGTCGTAGAGCGCCTGCGGCGCGTAGTGCTCGCGCGCGTTGTTCAGCGTCAGGCCGACGCGCCCCATCCACCGGTTCGACAGCCGCTTGACCGCGCTGACGTCGATGCCGTGATAGTCGGTGTAGTAGCCGTCCCAGTTCGTCAGCAGGAAGCCGCTGCCGCCCGCCGTCACCTTGGCGGCGTTGGCGATGAAGGTCGGCACGCTGTAGCTGCTGCCGCCGGGCAGGGTGCCGGTCAGCGTCGGGCCCGCGGCGTAGTCCGCGAGGGTCACGCCGACGCGCGGCGTCACCGAGAACGTTGCGTTGCCGAGCAGGTTCGTCGTCCGCGTGTAGGTGTAGTTGACCGAAACCGCGAGGTTGGCGCGCAGTTCACGGTCGAGGCCGGCGACGACGGTCTGGGTGACCGGGGCCTTCAGGTCGGCGGAGATGCGGTTCGCGGACGTCACCGCCGTCGGGTTCGCGGCGTTGAAGCCGTTTGCGGTGCCGAGGAACTGGCCGGTCAGCACTTCGTCGGCCGAGGCGAGGTGATCGCCGTTGGCATCGAGCCAGCGGTACACCGCCACGCCGGCGGACGAACTCGGGTTCATGTAGCCGACGCTCGCCGAATCGAGCTGGCCGGCGAAGCGCGCATAGCTGGCGCGCGCGACCGTCTTGCGCGACGCGTCGAGCGCGTAGGTCAGGCCGGCGCGCGGCGACACGTTGTTCCAGATGAACGGCGCCTCGTAGCCGGCGAAGTTCAGCCCCGGCACCAGCGCCGGCAGCACCGGGTTCGCCGCCGTGATGCTCGGCAGCGCGCGGCCGTTCTGGCGGTCGAAGCGGACGCCGAGATCGATCGTCGCGCGCCCCTTTGAAATCGTGTCGCCGAGATACGCGTCGACGTACTGTGTCTGGTTGGTGCCGCTGCCTTCCCGGAAGACCTGCGCGATCGAGGTGGTCGCGTTCTGCAGCACGGCGAGAATGCCGTTGCCCGGCCACAGCGTGCCGGTGGTCGCGTTCACCCGCCGCCAGCCGACGCCGTACTTCACGTCGTGCGCCGCGCCGAGCCGCGACAGGAACGAGTTGGCGTCGAGGTTGACGCTCATCTGCGGCCGGATGTTCGAGCTCTGGACGGTCGATCCATAGGACCGCGCCGCGATCAGATCACGGCCGGACGACAGCCCCAGACCACCTTCGGGCGTGAGGACGAAACCGGTGTTGTAATACGCAGATTTGGCGGTCAGGAACATGTCGGGCCGGACGATCCGATCGTCGGCGAGCTTGAACAGCCCGTGCAGCGGGTTGCTGGTGTAGGCGTTGTCCTGATGAAACGTCGCGGTTGGCGCATCGAAGGTGATGCCCGACGTGCCCGGGCTGCGGTTGTCCTTGATCTTGAAGCCGTCGAAATACAGGAAACTGACCATGTCGCGGCGCGTTGCCTGCCAGTTCACCTTCAGGTTGGGATTCTTCAGCTGCGTCCGATCGACGAGGGTGCCGCTGCGGCGCACGAGCCGGACGTCCTGCGCCGAGTACGAACCGTAGAACCACGCGGTGTCGCGCACCAGCGGACCGCCGGCCTCGAAGCCGTAATCCGAGATCTGCTGGTTGTGATCCGCCGTCGCCGGCGTCACGCCGGCGGCCGCGAGCTCCGCCGGCACATTCGACGCTTCCATCGAATCGTTGTCGAAGTACGAGTGCACGCCGCCGTGAAACAGGTTGGTGCCGCGCTTGACGATCAAGTTGATACCGGCGCCGCCGGTCTGCTGCGTGATCGCCTGGCCGGCGGTCGCGACGTGGATGGCGTCGAAGTTGTCGTAGTTGAAGTAGGTCGGCGCCGATCCGGTCAGCGCCATGTCGGTGATCGCGACGCCGTCGAGTGTCCACACCGCGTCCTGTGGCCGCGTGCCCTTGGACACGAAGTTCGACTGCTGCCCGGTCTCGTTGCCGCCGACGTTGACGCGGTCGACGAGCACGCCGTTGATCGAGCGCAGCAGTGAGAACGGATCGCGCGAGGTCGGGATATCGGTGAGCTCGTCGAGCGTGACGATGGTCGCCGTGCCCGTCTGCCTCGTGTCGACCATCGGCGAAGGGGCGGTGACGTTGACCGTCTCGGTCAGCGACCCGATCGCGAGGGTCACCCGCAGCTCGAGGGTCTGGCCGACGCCGATCACGAGGCGCTCGCGGACGTTGGTTGCGAAGCCCTCCAGCGTCGATGTCAGGTTGTAATCGCCCGGCGCGAGCTCGAGGAAGCGGAAGCGGCCGTCCGCATCGGTCGTGAAAGTCCGGCTGAGGTCGGAGCCCCGGACCGTCACGGTGACGCCGGGCAGCGGCAGGCCGGTGGGATCCGCGACCCGGCCGGTGATGACGCCCGCAGGCGTCTGCGCCAGCGCCGGAAGCGCGATGAGGAAGAGGCTGGCGACGGCGAGCGCGATTTTTCTCAAGAACATCTAACGTATCCTTTATGACTGTATGTGACAGTAAGATACGTTAGCGTAGCATCAAAAGTTCTGTTTGACTACTCCTGAGCGATGGTGGACGCCCGCCACCCTCCCCCTAACCCCTTCATTAACAACACGCTGGCGTTCATTCGGCGGGTCAGAATACCGACCGCCGTCAGCTCGTTGATCAAAGCGGCGTTCTGGGCCGAGGTCACCTCCAGATAGCTCGCCAGACCGCCGCGATAGCGGTTGGTCGCCTGCATCAGCGACCGCTCCGCCGCCTCGACCGCGCGGCGCTGAATCGCGGCTTCTTCATCGAGGATGCGCAGCGCAGCGAGCTGATCCTCGACCTCGCGAAAGGCGACCAGCACCGTCTCGCGGTAGACCGCGGTCGCCTCATCCTGGGCGGCGCGCGCCTCGTCGGACACGGCGCGCCGGCGTCCCGCATCGAAGATGTTGACGGCGAGCGCAGGCCCGATCGACCAGAAGCTGCTGGTACCGGTCAGCAGGCTGCCGAGTGGACTGCTTTCGAAGCCGGCCGCCCCGGAGAGGAGCAGGCGCGGATAGAAGGCTGCGGTCGCCACCCCGAGCTGCGCGTTGGCCGCCGCGACGCGGCGCTCGGCGGCGGCGATGTCGGGACGCCGCTC
>JAOBWF010000305.1 GCA_025463215.1 Acidobacteriota bacterium
TAGAAGTCAGAAGTTAGAAGTTAGAAGTAAAAAAGGAACAGAGAGCAGTGAAAATCTCACGTGTGCAGGGGCGCGAGATCCTCGACTCGCGCGGCAATCCGACGGTCGAAGTGGACGTGACGCTGGCGGGCGGCGCATTCGGCCGCGCCGCGGTCCCGTCGGGCGCGTCGACCGGCGAGCGCGAAGCGCTGGAACTGCGCGATGGCGACAAGGCGCGCTACGGCGGCAAGGGTGTGCGCAAGGCGGTCGCGAACGTCAACGGCGAGATCGCCAATGCCGTGTGCGGGCCCGAACTGGATCAGCGCGGTCTCGACGCGGCGATGATTGCGCTTGACGGCACCCCGACCAAGAGCCGGCTTGGCGCCAATGCGCTGCTCGGCGTCTCGATGGCGGCACTGCGCGCGGAGGCGGCGGCGAAAGAGGCGCCGCTCTATCGGCACATCGGCTCGCTGTACCGGGGCCGGACGTCGTCAGAAGCCGGCGACGAAGACGCGCCCCAGTACACGTTGCCGGTGCCGATGATGAACATCCTCAACGGCGGCGCCCACGCGGACTCGAGCGTCGATTTCCAGGAGTTCATGGTGATGCCGCTGAACGCCGGCTCGTTCAGCGAGGCGTTGCGCATGGGCGCCGAAATTTTCCACGCGCTGCGCGGCATCCTCAAAGGCCGCGGCCAGTCGACCGGCGTCGGCGACGAAGGGGGCTTCGCGCCGAACCTGAAATCGAACCGCGAAGCGGTCGAGGTCGTGCTCGAAGCGATCGGCAAGGCGGGATTGAAGGCCGGCGAGGATATCTTCATCGCGCTCGACGTCGCCTCGAGCGAGCTCTGGGCCGGTCATGGCAGATACACGTTCAAGAAATCCGGCGAGCCGGACCGTACGTCGGCCGAGATGATCACGCTGTACGAGGACTGGATCCGGCAGTACCCGATCGTCTCGATCGAGGACGGCCTCGCCGAGGGGGACTGGGACGGCTGGAAGACGTTGACCAAGGCGTTGGGCGGACGCGTGCAGCTGGTGGGCGACGACGTGTTCGTCACCAACCCGGAGATCCTGAAGAAAGGGATCGAGGACGAGGTCGGCAACGCGCTGCTCGTCAAGCTGAACCAGATCGGCACCGTCACCGAAACGCTGGACGCCGTGCGCATGGCGGCTGACGCCGGCTACGCGACCATCATCTCGCACCGGTCCGGCGAGACCGAGGATGCGACGATCGCCGATCTCGCCGTCGGCACCGCCGCGGGACAGATCAAGACGGGATCAGCGAGCCGCACGGATCGGGTCTGCAAGTACAACCAGCTGCTGCGCATCGAGCAGGAGCTCGGATCGGCCGCGAGGTTTGCCGGCCGCAGCGCGCTGCGCGCGACGCGAACGCGGTAGCGAGCGGACACCTTATGCACAAAGTCGTCCTGTTGCGCCACGGCGAGAGCACGTGGAACAAGGAAAACCGCTTCACCGGCTGGCATGACGTCGATCTCACCGATCGCGGCCGCGCCGAAGCGCAAGAAGCGGGACGCCTCTTGCGCGACGGCGGATACGCCTTCGACGTCGCGTTCACATCGGTGCTGAAGCGCGCGATCAGGACGCTCGGCATCGCGCTCGACACGCTGGATCAACTCTGGATCCCCGTGACCAAGAGCTGGAAGCTGAACGAGCGCAGCTACGGCGCGCTGCAGGGGTTGAACAAGGCGGAAACCGCCGCCAAACACGGCGAGGCGCAAACCAAAATCTGGCGCCGCAGCTTCGACATCCCCCCGCCGCCGCTGACGATCGATGACGAGCGTCACCCCTCGCACGATCCGCGCTACAAGGATCTCCAGCCGGCGGATCTGCCGCTGACCGAATCGCTCAAGGACACCATCGCCCGATTCATGCCGTACTGGCACGAGGCGATCGCGCCGGCGATCCAGTCGGGACGACGGGTCATCATCGCCGCGCACGGCAACAGCCTGCGCGCGCTCGTCAAGGACCTGGACAACATTCCCGAGGCGGAGATCGTCGAACTGAACATCCCGACCGGCATCCCGCTCGTCTACGAGCTCGACGACAACCTCAAACCGCTGCGCCACTACTACCTCGGCGACCCGGCCGCGGCCGCCGCCGCCGCCGCGCGGGTCGCGAATCAAGCCAAGGGGTAAGGGGGCGACGGGGTGCGAGGTGCGAGGTGCGGGGTGCGGGGTGCGGGGTGCGACGGACGCGCAGACAAAAAACGGCCGGCGCCCCCCGTCGGGTACGCCGGCCGAACGTTATTCTTAATTCTTAATTCCTAATTCTTAATTCTTAATTACTGGGCGCTTCGGTCGTCTCGTCCGCCGCGATCCGGAGCGAGCGCAGAAAGCGCCGATCGTTCGCGGTGACTTCGAGCGCGCGTTTCGGTTGGACGACGCGCGGCGCGGCGACCTTGGCGACCTTGGCGAGCGCGGCAGTCTGATTGCGGCTGACGAATCCGACGACGGCTTCCAGCGTGACTTTCATCTCGAAACCCGCAGCTCGCGCCTTTTCACGGCACGCTTCTACCTGTGGATTTTCTGCGACCGCAGCGGCGATCGCGTCGGCCAGCTCTCGTGCGAACCGGTTCACGACGTCGTCCATCTGCTTCCTCCCTACGCCGCCGAAACGGTTCCGGGGCGTTTCCCAAATCGGAGCCTGCCTACACCAAGGCTGGTGGACAGGGACTGGGCGCCTGACGAGTACATCTCTTATCGGAAAGTCTTGTAGGTAGCTTCAGTCTAAGCCCAAGAGGTAGTGGTGTCAAGCACTTACAGAGACAGATCCGGGCGCTGCCGCGCTACAATCGGCCCGTGACCAGCGCCCGCGCAACCCCAGCGGCTCCGGTGCGGACGCCGGAAGATCTCGACGGGTGGAACCCCGACGCGGAGCTGGGTTATCCCGGAGATTTTCCGTTCACGCGCGGCATCCAGCCGACCATGTACCGCGGCCGCTTGTGGACGATGCGGCAGTACGCGGGCTTCGCAACGGCTGACGAATCGAACGCGCGCTATCGCTATCTGCTCGCGCAGGGCGTCAGCGGACTGAGCGTCGCCTTCGATCTGCCGACGCAAATGGGCTACGACTCGGACCACGCGCTCGCCGCCGGCGAAGTCGGCCGCGTCGGCGTCGCGATCGACTCGATCGAGGACATGGCGACGTTGTTCGATCGCATTCCCCTCGACCAGGTGTCGACGTCGATGACGATCAACGCGACGGCGATCATCCTGCTGTCGCTCTACGTCGCGGTCGCGAAGCGGCACGGGATCGGCGCGCGCGCGCTCGCCGGCACGGTGCAGAACGACATCCTCAAGGAATACGTCGCGCGCGGCACCTACATCTACCCGCCGCGTCAGTCGCTGCGGATCGTGACCGACATCTTCGCGTTCTGTGAGCGCGAGATGCCGAACTGGAACACGATCTCGATCAGCGGTTATCACATCAGGGAAGCGGGATCGACCGCGGTGCAGGAAGTCGCGTTCACCTTCGCGCACGCCATCGCCTACGTGCAGTCGGCGATCGACGCCGGCCTCGACGTCAATCAGTTCGGCCAGCGGTTGTCGTTCTTCTTCAACGCGCACAACGATTTTCTCGAGGAGATCGCCAAGTTCCGGGCGGCGCGGCGGCTGTGGGCGCGGATCATGCGCGACCGCTTCCACGCCACCAACCCGCGCGCCCAGCAGCTGCGCTTCCACACCCAGACCGCCGGCAGCTCGCTGACCGCGCAGCAGCCGGACAACAACATCGTCCGGGTCGCGCTGCAGGCGATGGCCGCGGTGCTCGGCGGCACGCAGTCGCTGCACTGCAACGGCCGCGACGAGGCGCTCGCGCTGCCGACCGAGGAGTCGGCGCGGATTGCGCTCCGCACCCAGCAGATCATCGGCGCCGAAACCGGCGTCGCCAACACGGTCGATCCGGTGGCGGGGTCGTACGCGATCGAGCGCCTCACGACCGACATCGAGCAGGGCGCCGGCGAGATCCTCGCCAAGATCGAGGGGGCCGGCGGAACGCTCGCCGCGATCGAAGCCGGCCTGATCCAGCGCGACATCCAGGAGTCGGCCTACGCCGCGCAGATCGCGGTCGATGCCGGAACCGCGACGGTGGTCGGCGTCAACCGCTTCGCCGCCGCCGGCACCGCCGCGAAGATGGCGACCCTGACGATCGATCCGGCGATCGAACGCGAGCAGATCGCCCGCGTCCGCGCGGTCCGCGCCGGACGCAGCGCGGCGGCGTGGCGGTCGGCGATC
>JAOBWF010000360.1 GCA_025463215.1 Acidobacteriota bacterium
GATTCAGGCGAACCCCACCGCGCTCGCGGCGTACGGCCTCAACCTCGAGGATCTCCGCAGCGCGATCGTCGCCGCCAACGTCAACCAGGCCAAGGGGAACTTCGATGGACCGCGTCGGGCGTACCAGATCGAAGCCAACGACCAGTTGCTCTCGAGCAGCGACTACGCCCCGCTTGTCATCGCCTACAAGAACGGCGCCCCTGTGACACTCGACGATGTCGCGACCACCGCCGACGACACCGAGAACGTCCGCCAGGCCGCCTGGATGAACGACACGCCCGCCGTCATCCTGAACATTCAACGGCAGCCGGGCGCCAACATCATCGCCGTCGTCGACCGCATCACGCAGCTGCTGCCGCAGCTCACCGCATCCCTGCCGTCTGCGGTCAAGGTCACCGTGCTCACGGATCGGACGACCACGATCCGCGCCTCGGTCAGCGACGTGCAATTCGAGCTCATGCTGACGATCGGCCTCGTCGTCGTGGTGATGTTCGTGTTCCTGCGCAGCGTCGCGGCCACGATCATCCCGAGCGTGGCGGTTCCGCTGTCGATCGTCGCCACATTCGGCGTGATCTACCTGCTCGGCTACAGCCTGAACAATCTGACGCTGATGGCGCTGACGATCTCGACCGGCTTCGTCGTCGACGACGCGATCGTCATGATCGAGAACATCACGCGCTACATCGAGGCCGGCGAGCCGCCGCTCGAGGCCGCGCTGAAAGGATCCGAGCAGATCGGCTTCACCATCGTGTCGCTGACCGTGTCGCTGATTGCCGTGCTCATCCCGCTCCTCTTCATGGGGGACATCGTCGGCCGGCTGTTCCGGGAATTCGCCGTCACGCTGAGCGTCACGATTCTCGCGTCCGCGGCGGTGTCGCTCACCCTCACGCCGATGATGTGCTCGAGGCTGCTGCGGCACGCGCCCGAACGAACGCAGGGCCGCATGTACAGGGCATCAGAGCGCGCCTTCCAGGCGGTGATCGGCTGGTACGGCAGGACGCTGCGGTGGGTGCTGGGCTGGCAGCTCGCCACGCTGCTGATTGCGATCGCGACGCTGTGTCTGACCGTCGCGCTGTTCGTCCTGATTCCCAAGGGATTCTTCCCGATTCAGGACACCGGCGTGATCCAGGGCGTGTCGGAAGCGGCACAGTCCGTGTCGTTCCCGCAGATGGCCAGCGAGCAGCAGCAACTGGCGACGATCATCCTCACCGATCCGGCGGTCGAAAGTCTGTCCTCGTTCATCGGCATCGACGGCACCAATACGACCTTGAACAGCGGACGGATCCTGATCAACCTGAAGCCGCGCGCGCAGCGGACGACCGGTGCGAGCGATGTCGCGCGCCGCCTGCAGGCGGCGCTGGCAACGGTGCCGGGGATCACCCTGTTCATGCAGCCGGTGCAGGATCTCTCGGTCGAGGATCGGGTAAGCCGCACGCAATTCCAGTACACGCTGGAAGATCCGAACCTGGCCGAGCTGAATGCCTTCGCACCGCGGATGCTCGCCCGGCTCCAGCAGCTGCCGCAATTGACCGACGTCGCCAGCGATCAGCAGGTTCTCGGCCTGCGCGCGAAGCTGGTGTTCGATCGCAACACCGCCGCCCGCTTCGGCGTCACCGCGGCGGCGATCGATCAGGCGCTGTACGACGGGTACGGCCAGCGGCAAATCTCGACCATGTTCACCCAGTTGAACCAGTATCACGTGGTGCTGGAGGTGCAGCCGGCATTCAGGACGAGCCCGTCGAGCCTCGGCGAGTTGTACATCCGGACGAATCCGGCGGCGAGCACCGCGTCCGGCGGCGTGGCCACCGGCGGTCCGATTCCATCCTCGGCGGCGTTTCCGAACGGCGGCCAGATCCCGCTCAACGCCTTCTCGCAGATCGAGACGACCACCGGTCCGATCACGGTGAATCACCAGGATCAGTTTCCAGTGGTCACGCTGTCCTTCAATCTGGCGCCGCGCGCGTCCCTCGGTGACGGCGTCGCCGCGGTCAACACGGCGCGCCAGGAGATCGGCATGCCGGCGAGCATGCAGGCGGCGTTTCAGGGGACCGCCGAGGCCTTTCAGACGTCGCTGGCCCACGAGCCGGTGCTGATTGCCGCGGCGTTGATCACGGTCTATCTCGTGCTGGGCGTCCTGTACGAAAGCTATATCCACCCGATCACGATCCTGTCGACATTGCCGTCCGCCGGCGTCGGCGCGCTGCTCGCATTGATCCTGTGCGGCGAAGAGTTCAGTGTCATCGCCCTCATCGGCATCGTCCTGCTCATCGGCATCGTGAAGAAAAACGCGATCATGATGATCGATTTCGCGCTCGCGGCCGAGCGGCAGGACGGGATGACCCCGGAGGATGCCATCTATCAGGCCTCCCTCTTACGCTTCCGACCGATCATGATGACGACAATGGCGGCGCTGCTCGGCGCCGTGCCGCTGGCGTTCAGTAGCGGCAATGGTTCGGAGCTGCGCCGGCCGCTGGGAATCGCGATCATCGGCGGCCTGCTGGTCAGCCAGGCGCTCACGCTGTACACGACGCCGGTGATCTACATCTGGTTCGATCGTCTGGCGATGCGCTTTGCAGGCGGCGGGAAGACCCGCGGATGAATATCTCCGAGCCGTTCATCCGGAAGCCGGTTGCCACGACGCTGCTCGTCGTGGCGATCACCCTGGCCGGCATCGCCGCCTACCCGCTGCTCCCGGTCTCGCCGCTGCCGCAGGTCGAGTTCCCGACCATCTCGGTCAACGCCGCCCTTCCCGGCGCCAGCCCCGAGACGATGGCGTCGTCGGTGGCGACCCCTCTCGAGCGACAGTTCGGGCGCATTGCCGCCGTCACCGAGATGAGCTCGTCGAGCACGCTCGGGTCGACCAGCGTGACGCTGCAATTCGCCTTGAGCCGGAACATCGACGCGGCGGCGCGCGACGTCCAGGCCGCGATCAACGCCGCCCGCGGCTACCTGCCCACGACCCTCCCGAACAATCCCTCGTACCGGAAAGTGAATCCGGCGGATTCGCCGATCTTCATGCTGGCGCTGACGTCCCCCGTCCTCACGAGGGGCCAGATGTATGACGCGGCATCGACCATCATGGCGCAGAAGCTGGCGCAGGTGGACGGCGTCGGCCAGGTGCTGGTCGGTGGCAGCTCGCTTCCGGCGGTTCGCGTCGAGCTCAACCCGACGGTCTTGAACAAGTTCGGCATCGATCTCGAGCAGGTCCGGACGGTGCTGAGCGCGGCGAATGCCAATACGCCGAAGGGACACGTCTCGGACGCCCGTCGCTCGTGGGAGGTGGCCGCCAACGATCAGATCTTCGCCGCGAGCGACTATGCGTCGCTGGTGGTCGCCTACAAGAACGGATCGGCGGTCCGGATCGCGGACGTCGGCGAGGCGCGCGATTCGGTCGAAGACCTTCGCAATTCCGGCTACGCCAACGGCAAACCGTCTGTCCTGGTCGTGATCTTCCGCGAACCTGGCGCCAACATCATCGACACGGTCGATCGCATCCGCGCCGTGCTTCCGCAGATCACCGCGGCCATTCCGCAATCGATCGATGTCACGGTGGCGATGGATCAAACCGTCACCATCCGCGCCTCCGTCGCTGACACGCAGAAGACGCTGATCGTGTCGGTGCTGCTGGTGATCCTCGTGGTGTTCTGCTTCTTGAGAAGCGCCCGCACCACGCTGATCCCGAGCGTCGCGGTCCCGGTCTCGCTGGTGGGCACGTTCGCCGTCATGTACCTCCTGGGCTACAGCCTCGACAACCTCTCGCTGATGGCGTTGACCATCTCCACCGGCTTCGTGGTCGACGATGCGATCGTGGTGATCGAGAACGTCACACGCTACCTCGAGAAGGGAATGCGGCCGTTCGACGCCGCGCTGCAGGGCGCCCGCGAAGTGGGCTCCACTGTGTTCACCATCAGCATCTCACTGGTCGCGGTATTCATTCCGCTGCTGCTGATGGGCGGCCTCGTCGGCCGTCTGTTCCGTGAGTTCGCGGTGACGCTCTCGGTTGCCATCGTCGTCTCGATGGTGATTTCGCTGACGGCGACGCCGATGATGTGCGCGTATCTGCTGAAGGACGCGCCATCCCATGGCCGGATCTACCGGGCCAGCGAGCGGGCGTTCGCCTGGCTGGTGGACACGTACGGCAGGACGCTGGCGGTCGCGCTTCACTTTCGCGCGGTGACCCTGCTCGTCCTCCTGACGACGATCGGGCTCAACGTGTATCTGGTCATGCGCGTGCCCACCGGTTTTTTCCCACAGCAGGATAATGGCCGCATCCAGGGGGCGCTTCAGGGCGATCAGGACATGTCGTTCCAGGCCATGGACGCGCGCCTGCGGCAGATGGTCGAGATCATCCACGACGACCCGGCGATCGACACGGTGAACGGATTCACGGGAGGAGGCACGTCGAACACCGCGCGGCTGTTCCTCTCGCTGAAGCCGCTCGCGGAGCGGAAGATCTCCGCCGACCAGATCATCGCGCGGCTGCAGCCGAAGCTGGCGAGAGTACCCGGCGTGACGATGTACCTGCAGGCTGGACAGGATTTGCGGGTGGGTGGCCGGCAAAGCAATGCGCAATATCAGTTCGTGATGCGTGGGGATAATCTGGCCGATCTCACGGCCTTCGCTCCGAGGATGGTCGCGCAGCTGAAGCGGGTCCCGCTCGTCACCGACGTGAGCAGCGATCTGCAGAATCACGGACTCCAGTCCCTGATTCATTACGATCGCGCGACCGCCGCGCGCTTCGGTATATCGCCGCAGCTGATTGATGCGACGCTCTACGATCTGTTCGGCCAGCGGCCGGTGTCGACCATGTACACGGCGCTCAACCAGTACCACGTGGTGATGGAGGCGTCGCCGGAGTTCTGGCAGAACCCGTTGTTCCTGCGCCAGACTTACGTGCGTGCTGCCGGCGGCGAGGAAGTGCCGATGGGCGCGTTCGCCTCGTTCGGCCCGACGACGGCGCCGCTGACCGTGACCCACGCCGGCCTGTTTCCGGCGGTGACGATCTCGTTCAACCTGAAACCCGGCGCGGCGCTCGGCGACGCCGTCAACGCCACCGTCGCGGCCGCCGCCGCGGTCGGCCTGCCGGCGACGATCCAGACCGCATTTGCCGGCACCGCGCAGGCGTATCAGGACTCCCTGGGCAGCGAACCGATGCTGATCGCGGCGGCGCTCGTGACCGTCTACATCATCCTGGCGATTCTGTACGAGAGCTATATCCATCCGATAACGATCATCTCGAGCCTTCCCGCGGCGAGCGTCGGCGCGCTGCTGGCGCTGCTCCTGACCCACCACGATCTGGATATCATCGCCATCATCGGCATCATCCTGCTCATCGGCATCGTCAAGAAGAACGCGATCATGATGATCGACTTCGCGCTGGCCGCGGAGCGGACGGAAGGCAAAAGCTCGCACGATGCGATCGTGGACGCCTGCCTGCTGCGGTTCCGCCCGATTCTGATGACCACGCTGGCCGCGCTGCTTGGTGCGTTGCCGCTGGCGCTCGGCACAGGGACAGGCGCCGAGCTTCGGCGCCCGCTGGGAATCACGATCATCGGCGGGTTGATCGCCAGCCAGCTCCTGACCCTGTATACAACGCCGGTGGTCTACCTCTACTTCGACCGCGCCGAGCGCTGGCTGGATCGCGTCCGTGGGGATTAGCGGTCAGACGCCCATTTAGACGCGGCGCCGGCGGCAGACGGAGACATAAAGCTGGCCAACGCCTCCGCCTCCGAGTCGAAGCACTCGAACACCGTGGCCAGCTTCGTCACCACCAGCAGCTCGGAGACCCGCTTGGTCACGTTGAGCAGCTTCATCGCGCCGCCGCGATTCCGCACCGCGGTGAACGCGTGGACCAGCTCGCCGAGCCCGGCGCTGTCGACGTAGCGAACGCGGCCAAGATCCAGCACGAGACGCGCCTGGCCGTCCTGCAGCAGGCTGCGGACTTTGTCGGCGACCTGCGTCACTCCGTCTCCATTCGTCGCGATGTCGCCGCTGATCGACAGCACGACCACATCGCGCACCCTCCGTTCTTCGATCGTCATCGCGCCTCCCTTCGTCACAATGCCTATCCGACGGCTTTGAGGTGCAGCAACCGCTACTGGCCGCGAAACCCCGAACGCGCCAGCAGCCGGCGCACCTGACGGAGCAGTTCGCACGGCAAGCACGGCTTCACCAAGAAGAGATCGCATCCGGCGGTCTCGGCACGCTCACGTTCCGTGCCCCACACGCACGCCGTCAGCACCACGATCGGGATGTTCATCGTTCGACGATCCCGCCGCAACCAGGCGATCAGATCGATGCCGTCGATCTCGCCGGGCAGACGGACGCCCGTGATGATCACGTCGGCCCCGGGCGCAGTGGTCATCGCCTGTCTCGCCGTCGAGACCGGAATCGCCGCCAGGCCCTGGTACGTCAGGAACTCGGCATACATCTCCCGGTCGTCGTGCTCGGGCTGCACGAGTAAGGCGACGGGTGGTCGGAGGCCGGACATCGGTAATGTGGCTACCGTGAATGGAGTTATCCATCACAGCAGGCAAGCGACAGGCCAGGTGAAAGCGCCGGGAACACTGTCGCCGACGCGAGTGCACTGCGCACCACGCACGCAACCCTGCGCATCGATGCTCACACCGCGTCCCGTCCGGAGCGCACTGCCGCACGCCGCACTTCGGCGTCACTGACCGGCTGCAGCGCGGCTTCGGCGCGGCCCGCTTCGGGCGTGGTGATGCGACCCGAGGCGAAATGCCCCGCCGCGCGGGCCACTTCCCCGCCGAGGGTGCGGAGCTGGCCGGCGAGGCTCTCGTCCAACACGTGGCCCTTCTGGAATGCGCGCCACGCCTGGGGGATCGGGATCACGAGCGGTACCGACCACCCGCGCAACGCGCGGACGACGAATTCCATCGTGTTGACCGCCTGCAGCCCTTGCGTGCCACCGGCCGTACTGATCAAGCCAATCACTTTGTCGGTGAGATACGCCGGTTGGCGGTCGCTGAGGAGTTGCAGCCAGTCGAGCGCGTTCTTGAACGAACCGCTGATCGTCCCGTGATACAGCGGACTGCTCCACAACATGCCATGGCACGCGTAGATCGAATCGCAGAGGGCGCGCGCCCCGTCGGGTACCGTCGGGGTACCCGGAACGTACATCGGGAGATCGAGCTGACGGATGTCGTACAGCTCGGTGTCCGCCCCAGTTCGGGCGGCGCCTTCCAGGGCGATGCGAGCGGCGGCGAGGCTGGTTGATTGTTCGGCGAGGGAACCTGCGAGCGCGACGATCCTGACGGCCATCGAACCTCCTGACACTCGAACCCTGATTACCGCGACCGCGGCCACCCCAGCCATGCAGTCGCCGCTGCGCCGGGTCGGCGCGCAGCCGCAACAGCACATGCGATCAGCGGCGCGATGTCAGCACCTGCGGCCCCGTCGCGGATACGGCAGCAGCCATTTCGTGCGTCACCGCTGGCCGATATAGACGTCGACCAACTGACCTGGGTGCACCGCGAGACCTGGCGCCGGATCGAAGCGGAAGATCACCGGACGCACAGGCACCTCCGCCTCCTCCTCCCACTCGGGTGTCGGCGAGGTCGACCAAGGCGCGCGGACGAACATCAGCGGCACGCTCGCATTCGTTTCGCGGATCATCATCCGGCCGGTGAGCCTCGACTGCCCCGTCAACTCGCGCGCCAGCCTCTCGTCGACATAGGCTCTGACGTGCAGACCGAGGACGCCTGTGCCCAGCGCCAGGTCCTTCTCGACGATCCCGACGTAGATGCCTTCGGTCTTGCCGTGCCTGGCAACCGCGATGCCGGCCGCAATCAGTCCCACGCCGAGAATCGCGAACCCGATCCACATCGCGTGCCCCCTAGAATTCGAACACCCACTTGCCGCGAAACGTCCGGCCGACGCCGTTGGCGAAGCCGCCGAACTCGGCGCTCGCGAGGTTGCCCCGAAAATCGCGCGGGTTGAAATGGTCCGTGATGTTGAACACTTTCAGGCCGGCGGTCGCGTTGTGATGAAACAGGCGCAGCCGCTTGCTCACCTGGAGATCGAGCGATACGAACGTGGGATAGCGGCCCGCCCCGTTCCGGGGGCCGACGAAATTCCGGTCTTCGTCCACCACCGACAATGGGAATCCGCTGCGCACGTCCAGGACGGGGAAGACGGTGAATCCGCGCGGCAGGCCGAGGTTACTCCAGAACAGCCAGCGGTTGGGTGCATCCCAGGGCAGCGGTCCCGTGGCGTCGGAGCGGATCACCGGGTTTTCGATGTTGCCGAAATAGCTGTTGAAGTCGTTCAGATCGCCGATCGCTGACGAGCGCGTGTAGGAAGCGACGACCTGATCGGCGCCGTGAAACTGGTACCTGGCGGTGATCTGTGCTTCGCGATAGCGCGAACGACCGTCGGTCGCCAGCACCAGCGCCGAGGCGCCGGCGGCGGACGTGAGGGGATTCAGCACGGATTCGAAGCGCTGGTCGCGGCGTTGATAGCCGACGCGAACGAAGACATTCCTGAGCCACTCCCGGTCGAGCTCGAGACTCGCATTGATGCTCCGCGGCGTATGGACCGCCGACGAGACGATGTCCGGCATCGCCAGCGCCGGCCCTGCGGGAGTCCTGCCGTCCGCGTCAAACGATGTCGTCGTGCGTTCCTGCATCTGCGCGAAGCTCGCGACGTTGAGCGGAATCGGGTCATAGAAGACCCCGCCGCCGCCGCGAATGACGGTGCGGCCATCATTCGATGCCGCGGCGGTGAACGATGCGCGCGGGGCGAGGTTGACGTCATTTGTCACGGAGTCGGAGTCGTACCTGGCGCCGAACTGAACAGTCAGCCTCGGCGACACGGTCCACGAATCCTGTCCGAACCCGCGCAGCGCGGTCCGGTGGCGATTCAGGAGACCGCTGCCGGCGAACGTGATCTCCTGGCTCACGGTGCCGTCTTCGCGCACGATCTCGACGGGACGGCTTCTGTTGGCACCGTCGAACGTCTCGTAGGTGACACCGGCGCCGATCTTCACGAGGTGCGCCGGCCCCAGCGGTGCAAAGGCATAGGTCGTCAGCCACTCGATCCGCCGGCTGGTCCGGTCCTGCTCGTTGAAGTAACTGCCCGTGTTGACGTCCGGCGCGAGCACCATGCGTCCACCGCCCTCGCTGGGATGAATGGTCGCATCGAATTGCTTGACGCTGACGCGCGTGTCGAGCACGCCGCGGTCGCCAACCACGATCTGGCCGGACCCACTGGCGAGGACGTTGTGGTTCTCGATGTCCGGCGTGACTCCCCGTGGGTTGAAGGTGTCCAGACCGGCATAGGTCGTGTGGCGCGGCGACATCATCGCCGATCCGGTGAAATGATTTGTCGGGCTGACCGTCCAGTCGACGCGGCTGTACGATTCGAAACTCTGAAGGGTGGTGTCGCTTTCGAACGCCGGAAGGCCGAAGACGCGTGTCTGGCTGTATTCGTACTGGACCGACTCGAGGACGTTGAGCGAGCCCCTGATGAGAGGGCCGCCGACGGTGAACCGCGGCGTCCACGACTCGATCCCCCGGAACTCGCCGGCGCGCCGCCGCGGCCGGGGCTCGAGATCGTTCACCGTGATGTGCCACGCATCACCCGCCCGCTGTGTCTCGACCGTCGTCACGGCACCCGCCGAGAGACCGAACTCCGGCGCGAATGCGGCGCCTCGTACCTGGACCACGCTCACGGCATCGATCGGCAATTCGATCGCATCCTCGCCGGTCACCGGATCCGTGCCGTCCGCATTGTTGAACATCAGCGCGCTTTGATTGCTGCGCGCGCCGCTGATGTTGAGCAGTCCATCCGGCCCCCGAACGACGCCGGGAATGAGCGGCAGTGCGTCCTGAAACCGTTCGCTCGCGATCGGCGCGGTTTGCATCACGGCCGCGGTGAGCCGCTCAATCGGAGCGGTGACCGAGCCGCCCGCGATCGTGTCCGTACTGCCGGTGACGCTGACCTCCACGTGGAGAGCATCCACGTCGAGTCGGAGAGCCACGTCCACCGTGTGCGCCGGGTTGACGACCAAGACCTTCGCGGCGGATTTGAAGTTTTCCAGCTCAGCGACGATCGAACAGTCGCCGGCCGGAACGTCCGCGAATCTGAACTGGCCGATGTCGCTCGAGATCTCCGTGCGCGGTTCGACGCCGGTACACGTCAACGTCAGGGTCACGCCTGGGACCAGCGCCGGTTCACCATTCGGCGACGGCAGCACGACCGTCCCGGCAACGATGCCGGTCGAGTCTCGCGCGGCGGTTGCTCCCACCGCAACAGAGGCGACCAAGAATGCCGTCGAGCAGGCGGCGGCGAGAATCCTCATGCCGACCACAAGGGCAAGGAATGCGCCGAGGCGACCTGGCGCGCCGGCCGGCGTATTTCCTATGTTTGCTGCTGAACCTTGCGTTCCTCGGCGGTCCGCGCGTGAAGCCGCCGCGACTGACTGCGCGCCGATGCGCAGTGCGGTCATGGGCACGCAAACAGGAGTCGCGTCAGGTGTCGACTGTGTCCCCACCGTACTTCCGAAGCCGGCCGTGGGGCTGCGTGCCCGGTCCAGCGCTCCCATCAGCGTCGACCATGGCGTCTCCCACGTTCGATCCGGCGATCCAGAACAACACGAGCGGACGCACGCGCGCACTCATCATTGGTGATGGCGCTCGGTCGTACCGGCCCGAGACGCGCGTCATTGAGGTAGTCCGGTCGACTGGACGAGCACGGGCCTCGGCTGCGGCCGCGCCTCTGCAGACGGCTGCCGCGAAAGCGGCGCGAGCGTGTAGATCCGCCGGTGCCGCCCGTCCATGTAGATGCGCGTCAACACCTCGGCGAGGAGGCCGAGGCCAATCAGCATCACCCCGGTCTGAATCAACACCGCGCTCAGCAGCAGCAGCGGACCGTGCGCCAGAAACACCGCCGCGCCGGTGAACAGCTTCATCGCCAGCACCCAGAGAGCGGCCGCGCTCCCGATGGCGGTCGCGGCGAAGCCGATCGGTCCAAACAGGTGGAGCGGCCGGGTCACGTAGCGCAGCAGAAAACGCACGGTGATGAGGTCGGCCATCACGCGCCACGTGCGCGACAGGCCGTAATGCGACTGGTTGTGCGGCCGCGGAATGTTCGCGATCGGCACCTCCGCGATCCGCGCGCCGCCCCAGCTCGCGAGAGCCGGAATGAACCGGTGGAGATCCCCGTAGAGGCGGATCCGCTTAATCACCGGCGCGCGATACGCCTTGAACGTGGTCCCGAAGTCGTGCAACGCGACGCCGGAGATTTGCGCCATCAGCCAGTTCGCGATTTTCGACGGCACCCGGCGCGTCCACAGGTTATCGACCCGCTGTTCGCGCCACCCGCTGACGACGTCGTAGCCCTCTTCGAGCTTGACCAGCAGCTTCGGAATTTCCTCGGGCGCGTGCTGCAGGTCGCCGTCCATCGCGACGATCACAGTCCCCTCCGCGGCGTCGAAGCCGGCAGCCAGGGCGGCGGTCTGGCCGTAGTTTCTGGCAAGCCTCACCAACAGCACCCGCGGGTCGCGCACGGCGAGCGCCTCGAGGGCGTCCTTGGTCCCGTCGCTGCTGCCATCGTCCACATAGACGATTTGTGCACTGCTGCCGAGCAGCAGCAGCACCGCGTTCAGGCGGTGGTGAAATTCCGCGAGCGTCGCGGCCTCGTTGAAGAGCGGCACGACAATCGACAGATGAACGCCGCACGGCGGCCGCGCGGTGGATCGCGGACTACGAGGCATGGCGAACGCTCCTGTGTTCGGACGCTGACAGGTCGTGGCGGATCAACCGGATCCGCTGACGGGCGAAGAGGTCGATCGTGTTCGCGTCGGTCAGCAGGCCGACTTCGTCGGCGCGAGCCTGGAGCAGGCGGGTCTTCAGCCGCGCCAGTGTCTCGTCGACGTATCCGGGATGGGTCATGAGTTCCGTCACACCTGACGGCAGCGCTGCGACCAACGCCGTCAACGCCTCGACCGACCACACACCTGTGTGCGCGCGACCAACGAAGTTCGGCGTGCGGATGCGGGCGAGGCGGGCATTCCGGTAGTCGCGCCGCGCCCACGGCCGCGTCAGCGCGTTCATCAAGGCCTGGCGCCGCACCGTCCAGGGCTGCCGTGTGCAGCCGTCCACCGCCGGCCAGAGCTCGAACGGCACGCGCACGACCGGAATCCGGAACCGCCCGGCCAGACGCGTGACGACTGCGAAGATCGGCGGATACGCATGGACGTGCTTGTGCGCGTCGAGGTGGGTCAGGGTCACGCCCTCGCTGCGGATCCGATCGATCTGCGCCGTCAGCTCCTGCTCCACCTCGCTCAGCGAGACGCGTCCCACCAGGCAGGAGACGATGAACGGTTTCCACGACCGGCGAAACCGCCCATCGCCTTCGATCAAGGAGGGGATGCGGGCAGCAGGAAGAATCGGCTGGCCGTCGACGAGCGTCAGGTGGCACCCGACGCCGAGCGACGTCCGCCGCCGCGCGCGGCCGATCGCGTCGCCGGTCGCGCGGGCGTTGGCGAACAGGCTCGCGCTGGTCAATACCCCGTGGTCGTACGCGTCGAAGATGCCGTTGTTGACGCCGACGGTCAGGCCCAGATCGTCGGCGTTGATTACGAGGCTTCGCAGCACCTCGTCCTCCTCTCGATTCGAAACACCTGCGCGGCCCGCGCGTTGCCGGCCGTGATTTCGAGCCAGGGCACGGTGCCACGCAACTGCCGCACCAACAGCTCGTTTTCAAAAGTCAGGTGCTCGTCCTGAACGATCACCCAGAGTTCGGACTCGCGCGACGGGATGCCGTGGGCCGAGAGCGATCCCACGCGAAGATCGGGCCGGGTGGTCCCCTTCAGATAATGCGCGACCACGTCCGGCGCGTCGCTGACGATCAGCGCGCCGGCGCCGGCCGCGCCGGCGATCGCCGATACCGCTTCCCGCACGCCGGAGTCGTAGGTCTCTTCCGGAAAGGTGGCCCCGGCCGGGGCGAGATGCTCGCCGATGACGTTCTGGAAGGTCGCGAAGAACGGTGCGGCAGACGCCGGCGCGGTGATCACGCCGGTCGCGAACACCGCGATCGCCGCACAGGCGGTGACGACGCGGACCGGTCGCGGCAGCCAGCCTTTCCGCAACAGCCATGCGGCGCCGGACACGATGCCGATACCGGCGACGATGTCGAGGACCGCGAACAGGGGCAGCGCGTAGCGCACGAACTTCGCCGCCATGAAGGAGTACGGAAGGAGGACAAACAGCAGCAGGACACGCAGCAGCACGAATCCGCGCTCGTGCCTCCGGCGAACGAGCTCGATTGCGCCGGCGAACGCCGCGGCAAGCACCACCACCGGAACCTTGGTGGCGATGATCCGCAGATAGAACGTGGCCGGCAGACCGAGCGGCGACACCGGGATATTGGTGACATAGAGCTGCCCCGCATACGGGCTGCCGTGATGCACGAGCATCCCGCCCTGCACATACGCCACGCAGTAGCGCCAGGTGTCGGGGAAGAAGATCGCGATGTTCGCGGCCGCAAAGGCTGCCGCCATGGCGCCGAAGTGCCACCGGCGACTCGGACGGTTGCGGCCCGGCTCAGGGTCGGTGACGGTGTTGAACAGGGCATAAATGCCGAGGTAGTGCGGCATGTATTTCGACGCCAGCATCAGTCCGAATGCGGCGCCGCTCCCCGTGTACCAGCGCTGCGCGCCGGATGGGTCGCTGACGCCCCGCTGCTTGGCTTGCTCGTAGCACCACACCGCGAGCAGGAAAAACAACAGCAGGAACGTGTCCTCCTTGCCGATGCGATTGATCCCGATGGCGTTCACGTCGAAGGCCCACACCGCCGAAGCGGCGAGCGCCGGCAGTGTGCCGAACAGCAGTTCGACCACGGCGAACAGCGCGAGCGTCGTCGCGGTACCGGCGAGCGCATTGGGCACGCGGATGGCGGTCTCGAGCGGGATCCCGTGCGCCGGCGCCACCCCGGCGTTCCACGCCTGCGACAGGGCGACGCTCCCCCACATCGCGACCTTCATCAGCATCGGATGCTCGGCGTTGGCGCCAAACCGCCCGTGCTCGTACTCCTCGACGGCGTGGACCTTGTTCATCTCGTCCTGGCTGAACCCGTAGGTCGCGAGGTGAGACATGCGATTCACGCCCGCGGCAACCAGCACGACTGCGAGCGCGGCGGCGCGGAGGCGGGCGATAGGTAGCGAGAGCCCGAAGGTCGGGCTCAATCCCGATCGAAGACTCCAGGCGTGCGCAATCGCCGTAGCCATCTCGCGGTCGTTACGGCAAGCGCGGCGCCACCGGCACGACGATGGGCCGTGAGAGGTCTATCGTCCGGCGCGATTGCGGGTTACACCGCCTCGACCGCTGAGCGCGGCCGTCGATCCTTTGGGCGATGACTGCGTGTCCTCACGCAATGTGCGCACGCATGCACATGCGACGTACGAGGATCCGCTGCGTCTGCCGCGTATCCGGCAACGCAGACCCGGATTCTCGCGCCCGCCCTGCGGCACCGGACTTGCCAACACGTCCATGCTCATGTCCGAGGTCGCGTCGCATCTTGCCAACGGGACCGGCGGATCGCTCAACCGCGTAGACCTCGAAGCGGTGCCTGCCGCGTCACCACACAGGAGGAGGCTCGCTGTAGTACTCGTCGGTGCGGGCGGAGCGGTGTTGTTCGCCTGGTCGATCCGCGCCGCCGGCGCGGCGGGAGTGCTCGCCGGGATCAGCCGCATTGGCTGGTGGTTCTCCGCGATCTGCGCACTCGGTGGGGTGCGGTTCCTCATGCGGGGGGTCGCGTGGCGGATGTGCTTCGACGATGCCCACCGACTGCCGCTGAGCGCCGCGTTCCGCGCGGCGGTCGTGGGCGACGCGCTCGGTAATGTGACGCCGTTCGGCGTGCTCATCAGCGAGCCGTCGAAGATCGCCCTGGTGCGGCCGCGCGTGGGCGCCGCCGCGGCGATTTCGACGGTCACCACCGAGAATCTCTTCTACATCGCGTCGGTGATCATCGTCTTCGTGTGCGGGACCGCCGCGCTGCTGCTGGCGTTCGACGTCGGGGACACGCTGCGTCGCACCGCGTATCTGACCGTTGGCGCCGCCGTCGCCTGCGCTGTCATGATGATGTGGTTGCTGGTGCGCCGCGTGCGCATCGCCAGCGTGATGCTGGCGGCCGTGGAATCGTGGCCGCGTCTGCATCGCGCGATCGGCGTGAGTCGCGCCGGTGTGGCCGATGTCGAGAATCAGGTATTCGGGTTCACGGCGCGGCATCCCGGCCGCGTGCCCGTCATTCTCGGGTTGGAAGCGGGCTATCACGTCGCGGGCGTCGCCGAGATCTGGCTCACCCTCACTCTCATCACCGGTTTGCCAGTCGGGTTGATCACCGCGTTCGTTCTCGAGTTCGTTAACCGGGCGATCACGATCGCCTTTCAGTTCGTGCCGATGTGGCTCGGCGTCGACGAGGCCGGGACCGGAGCCGTCGCTACTGCACTTCACCTGGGCGGCGCCGCCGGCGTCGGGCTGGCATTGGTTCGCAAGGCACGTGTGGCAGTCTGGACCGCCGTAGGCCTCGCACTATTCCTCATGTCGCGATCATCCCGACCGCGGATCCGGCCCTTGACCAGCGCACACGGTCGTCCGGTTGTTCCATAGTCGCCTCTACGTCACTCCAGATGTCGCTTGTGTCCCCCACTTCTGCGCGTGGCGCCTTGGTGACGGAACGCGGACGGACTTACGTGCCATTGCCAGGCCCATGCTGCCGCTGGTAGAAGACGCCGGCAGGAGGTGGCAGCATGGTAGTCGTTCGGGATACGCCAGGATATCGGCGTGAGCCTCGCCGCGCCCTCGCGATCGCGGTGGTCTGTCTTGTCGTGGCGGGCTCAGTCACACGCGGATTCGCGCAGCCGCTTGCTTCTCACGCGGCGCACGGCCACGCGGCATCACCCGACAATCCCGCGACGCGGCGACTTGGCGTCTGGGGACTC
This sequence comes from Acidobacteriota bacterium, assembly GCA_025463215.1. Taxonomy (GTDB): domain Bacteria; phylum Acidobacteriota; class Vicinamibacteria; order Vicinamibacterales; family CAVVIG01; genus CAVQFC01. The sequence continues at coordinate 15,962 of JAOBWF010000360.1, forward strand.
ACCGCGGCGCTCGCCGTCGCAGGCACCGCATTTCTCATCGTTCGCCGTCGCGACCGGCGTCGGCGCGACGCTTTGGATCGCGGGGCGATCACTGGCGCGTCTCCTGTCTCCCCATCCGCCCGGCGTTCGTTCATCAAATACGGCATGTCGGGACTCGCTGCCGTCGGCACCGGACAGATATTGTGGCGCTACGGATCTGCCGGGGCGATCGACGACGTGTCAACGGCCGATGGACTCAGCGACAGAATCAGTCCCTGCTTCAATAACAGCCCGCAGGGGCCACCGTTCACGCAGCCGCTGCCCATTCCTCCGGCGCTCGATCCCATTCCCGATGCGACGACCGATCTCTACGTCATCTCTGAAACGCGCAGCGAGACCGAAATCGTGCCGGGCTTTCGCACCCCGATCTGGGGATACGACGGAATGATGCCGGGGCCGACGATCCTGGCGCGCAAGGGACGTCCGGTGTCGATCACCTTCGCCAACAACCTGCCGCCCGGCGAGGATCCGGCGGGCCTCATTGTCACGGCCCCACAGGATCCACGGAAGCACCCGTTTCTCGATTCGTCGACGGTCGTGCACCTGCACGGCATCAACACCGACCATTTCGCCGACGGGTTTCCCGACGATGGCGACGGGCACAAGCATCGGACGCAGCCGGGCGGATCGTTCACCCACGTGTATCCCAATAACGAGTACCAGCGCCCGGCCACGTTGTGGTACCACGATCATTCCGTTCATGTGACGGGAGAACACGTCTATCGCGGGCTTGCCGGGTTCTACATCCTGCAGGACGAAGTGGAGGATCTCCTGCGCCTGCCCGGCAGTCCGCTCGCCGACCCGGGCCGCGGTTACGGCCACTTCGACGTTCCCCTGTTGATCAAGGACGTCATGATTGCGCCCGACGACATGGACGATCGTCCGCGCGGCACGCTCGTGTACAACAACTGCAGCCATTTCGGTGCGTTCGGCGACGTGATGACCGTCAACGGCAAGCAGCAGCCGCGATTCGATGTCGCGAACCGCAAGTATCGTTTCCGGTCGTTGAACGGCTCCGACGCACGTCAGTATTCGATTGCGTTCCGACTGTCGACGCAGCTCCAGAACGGACCCGACCAGCCGTTCACCCTGATCGGATCCGACCAGGGCTTGCTGCGCGTCGCGGTGCCGACGACTGACTTTCACACCACGCCGTCCGAGCGGTGGGAGTTCGTCGTCGACTTTTCGAAGTACCCGATCGGCACGCGGCTGGTGATGGTGAACAAGCTCGTCGATCCCTCGGAATCGAACCTGTTTCGGATCATGGCGTTCGACGTCACGCGCGTCGAGCCGGATACGAGCGAGGTGCCGCCCGTTCTGCGCGGCGGCGAACATCCCGCCGACTTCCAGCCGCCGGCGCAGCAGCGCACATTCCTGTTTCACCGGCAGGGCGGCTATTGGTCGATCAACGGCATGCAGTGGGATCCGGTGGTGCCGGCGGCCAGACCGCTGGTGGACACCACGGAAGAATGGACCCTCACCAACGAGGCGGGCGGCTGGGGACACCCCGTGCATCTGCACGTCGGCCGGTTCCGCATCATCGACGTGCAGGGACGCGCGCCGCGCCCAGGCGAGCTCGAGGGATTCAAGGACACGGTGTGGCTCGGACCGAATCAGACGATCCGCGTTGTCCACCAATTCTGGAACTTCCGCGGGAAGTTCGTCTTTCACTGCCACAACTCGTCGCACGAGGACCACGACATGATGTTGCATTTCGAAATACAGCCGCCGCCGGTGTGAACGCGCGCAGTGAGGATTGCCGGTGGGCTTCCGAGGCTGAAAGGGCTTGAGCGCGCATGGTCCCGCCGGTCTCGCGTTCAGACCCGCGACCGCCCGGCACGGATCTCGCTACTACGTACGCGTGCCACAAATCGCTGCACGACGGTTCCGCGATCGCGGTGCTGCCGGCAAACTGCTGGCGCAGCGGCTCCGCGCCTACGCTGATCGAGCCGATGTCCTTGTGCTGGGGTTGCCACGCGGCGGCGTGCCGGTCGCGTACGAAGTCGCGGCTGAGCTCGATGCGCCGCTGGACGTGTTCCTGGTCCGCAAACTCGGGGTGCCAGGGCACGAAGAGCTGGCGATGGGCGCCGTCGCGAGCGGTGGACTGCGCGTCATGAGCGACGACCTTGTCCGTACTCTTCGCCTGCCCCCCTTGGTCATCGAGCGCGTGCTTGCGAAAGAGCTGATCGAGCTGAATCGTCGCGAGCGCCTGTACCGCGGCGATCGACCGGAACCAGATCCGGCTGGCCGTGTCGTCATTGTGGTCGATGACGGCCTGGCAACCGGATCGACGATGCGGGCAGCGGTGCAAGCCCTGGGCGGCAAACGGCCCGCCCGGATTGTGGTGGCCGTACCGGTCGCCGCCGCCGAGACGCGCGACGCGTTAGCACGCGAAGTCGACGAGGTCGTCTGCGCACTCACGCCGGAACCGTTTCATGCCGTCGGTCTGTGGTACGACAACTTCGATCAGACGAGCGACGAGGACGTGCGTGCGCTGTTGACGCTCAATCGCCGTGAACGACTCCGTCCACGACGATGAGATCCTGACAGCAACTGGGTCGACCGGTCGCGGTCACAACCTTTGCGGTCTCTCCGCCGAGTTCGTTATAGTTCGGCGGTCTGACCGTGACGATCCCCACACCGAATACGCCGCCCGCCGCGAGGCTCCGCACCTCCCTCTACGTCCTCGCCGTGGTGGCCCTCAGCCTGATCTCTCGGCTGCCGCAGTTGCGAAGCCCCAACCTGCTCGCCGATGGCGATGAGTGCGTTCTGGGCCTGATGGCCAAACACGTCGCCCAGGGCAGGGAGTTCCCCATCTTCTTCTACGGGCAGCATTACGCGTTCTCGCCGGTCGAGGAGACCGCGGGAGCCTTGGCCTTCGTGCTGTTCGGCGTCGGGGCCGTTCCTCTCAAACTCGCCATGCTGGCGCTGTGGACGGTCGGCGTCCTGTTCTTCTTCTTCGCGCTCTCGAAAGTGATCGGCACGCCGAGAAGCTTCGCGGCCACCGCCGTGCTCCTGCTCAATCCGGCGTGGGCCGCCTGGTCGATGAAAGCCGGCGGCGGCTACATCACGGCGTTCACCGCATCGGCAGTACTGGTGTGGCTGCTGCTGCAACATCGGGAACGCGAGACGGTGATGCGGTGGATCGCCGCGGGGGCGCTGACCGCCGTGATCGATCTGTCGCAACCGCTCTGGCTGCCAGGACTGGTGCCCATCGTCTTAGCCGTTCTCTGGACACGTCGCCGACTGTCGTGGGGCGTCAGCTATCTTGGTGTGACCGCCGCCGCCATGCTGTTGGTGAAGATCGCCACGCCGACCGACGCCTCGGACTGGACAGGGCCGACCCTTGGCAATCCGGACCTGGTCGGGTCGCTCTCACGAGTGGCACGGCAAATCTACGTGCATTTCACAGGCGCCTATTACCTGTCGTGGGCGATCGACCCGCCGGGCGCTGTCACCACCGCCGTCGCGGTCGTGTGGTGCGGGGTGCTGGCGTTCGCCGTGTTGATCCAACTGTATCGGCTGCTCACCAAGCGATACTGCGCCGCGTCGCACATCCTGTTTCTGTCCGTGGTGTCGACGCTGGTCGCGGAATGGACGCTGCTGAGTGCACGCGATGCCAGGTATTTACTGCCGCTCGGCGCGCTCCTGGTGGCGCTCGCGAGTGTCGAGGTCGTGGATCTCGTCCAGCGCCAGATCGTCTCGGCGAAGGTGGTATCCGTCCTTACCTGCGCCATGCTGCTGCTCGGATCGCTGTCGATGCGCGAGTTCCGGGAGTTCAACTACCTGTGGAAGAGTCCATCGGATCACCTGGCCGAACGCAAACGACTGCAGCAGGTATTCGGCTATCTGAAGGTCAAGGATGTCAGCCACGTGTTCTCGATGAACGGGTTATTGGACACGCAACTCGTGTTCTACAGTGATGAGAAGGTGCTGGCCCGGTGGACGCACCCCGTTGGCAAATATCCCCCCTACGTCAGAGCTGTGAATCGCGCCCTTGCGAACGGCGAGCCGATCGCCGTCGTCGGTTATACCCACGCCAGTGGTGCGCCCGGCTGTTTTGACGTGCCGATTTGTAGCGGCGGACTCGAGAGCATGGTTGCGAATCCCGAGTCGATATTCATCGTTGATAACAAGTACTTTGTGTATGTCGGCGCCAACCGGGACGTGCTCAAGGCTCTCGGCTTCCGATTCTGGGATTATTGATGCGCCCTCAATTGACCGTGGATTCGACGCCGCCCCACGGTTCGACCGCTCCCGTATCACGACGCGACGATTGACCCGGGTCGATGGCTCACGGCGCGCCGGCAATCGCCTTACGGCGTCGAGCCGATCGCCATCGCTACGGTTCTGCCGCGGGCTTCGACATCATCTCTGCCCAGCGTGGGTATGAACTCGGCGGCGGCGGTCCGTTCACATCGCCCGCAGCGTGAATTGAAACGTCGTGCCGCGGGTCGTGTTGGCGCTCGCCCACAAACGGCCGCCGTGCGACTCGACGATCGTCCGGCTGATGGACAGTCCCATACCGGTGCCGCGTGACTTCGTCGTGAAGAACGCGTCGAACATCCGGTCCGCCTCGTCGACGCCAATTCCGACCCCTGAGTCGCTCACGGCGATCAGCAGCTGCCGGTCGGCGGTCCGCTTCGAGGTGATCACGAGCTCGCCCTGCATGTCGACCATCGCCTCGATCCCGTTCAGCATCAGGTTCATCAACACCTGCTGGAGCTGCACGCGATCGGCCATGGTCCCGGGCAATCCATCGGCCAGGTCCGCACGAATCGCAATCGCGCGACGATTCGCCTCCGGGCGCAACAGGTCGATCATCCCTCGAACCACGTCGTTGACATCCACCAGCTCCCGGTGCGGCGTCCCTCGCGTGTAGAGCAGCCGGACGCGGTCGACGATCTCGCCGGCGCGCTTGATCGCGCTGACCACTCTCGACGCGGCCTCCGACGCCTCGGCGAGATCGGGCGTCTCACGCCGCAGCCAGCGCTCGCACGTGTGGGCGTTCGTCATGGCGGCCGCGATTGGCTGCTTGAGCTCGTGTGCCAGCGATGCCGACAACTCGCCGAGGGTCGTGACCCGGCTCATATAAGCGAGATCGGCTTGTGCCTGCCGCAATCTATCCTCCCCCCGCTTGCGTTCGGTGAGGTCGAGCACGAACGCCACGATCTCGGCACCCGGCCCTCCGTCAATCGCCGCGGCGCCGACCAGTACCGGGACCCGGCTCCCATCGGGGCGGACGTATTCCGTCTCGAAGACTTCGCGGCGGCCGGTCGCTCCGACCTGCTCGAAGGCCCGTTCAGTGACGCGCAGCCATTCCGGCGGCGCCAGCGCCTGCCAGCGCAGCCGGCCTGATGTGACATCGTCGCGGGTGCGGGCCACCACCTGCAGAAAGGCGTCGTTCGCCTCGACGATGCGACCGTCAGCCGCCGACACCCACACTCCGACGACGTTCGCATCGACCAGCCGGCGGATCTTGGCTTCCCGCTGCTCGAGCTCGCGGTACAGGCGGCTGTTCTCCAGCGAGATCGCCGCCTGCGACGCCATCGCATTCAACACCGCGATGCGCGCGGGGGTGAAGACACCGGCCGCGAGATGATTCTCCAGGTACAACAGCCCGATCAGCCTGCCCTGTTTGACCAGCGGCAGGCAGAGGATGGACCGGGCCTCGTGTCCACGGATGTACGCGTCGGCGGTGAACGCGCCGGAAGCGGAGGCGTCGGCGAGCAACACGCTGTCGTGCGTCCGCGCGGCGTAGTGAAGCACCGACTCCGGCAGTTCGTCCGGCGAGACGATCGCGCTGCGCAGCCGGACGGCGGCCCCGCCGACGCCGACGCTCGCTTCGGCCTCGATGCGAAGACTGTCGCCGTGCGGCAGGATCAACAGTCCGCGTTCGGCGCCCGCGTGCTCGAAGGCGGTCCGCAGCAGCACGTCGATGAGTTTTTCGAGGACGATTTCGCCGGATACCGCCTCCGCCACCTTGAGCACGGTTGCGAGGTCGAGATGTTCGACCGGCGTGTCGATCGTCGTGGCCGGTTCGAGCGACGGTTCGATGCGAAGGTGCGGGTGCGAGGCGTCGAGTTGCCGCACCTTGCCGGTGGCCCCCCACCGGACATAGCACGATCGGCTCTGCCCCACGTAGGCGTCGGCGATCGTCGCGAAGCCGCGCGCCCGGTAAAACCGGGCCGCGACCTCGTCAGCGAGCGCTTCGAGGTGGATGAATCCGTGCTCACGCGCGAGGCGGATCGACGTCTCGTACAGACGCATCGCTTCCAGATCGCGTCCGTCGAGCCTGGCGATCTCGGCATCGGCGAGCGCTGAACGGGTGCCGAAATTCTCTGGACCATCGACGGCCCAGGCGGCGAGCTGGCGGGCGTGAGCACGGAGGGCCTCGACGTGGGCCGGCCGCCGTCCGTCGGGCGCAGCGTCGCAGGAGGCGGCGTGGGCGATCGCGCCATAAAAGTGATACTCGGCGACCTCGGTGAACGACGCCGTGACCCAGAGAATGCGTTGCGCCTTTGCCGCCGCGTCGAGCGCCGTGCCGTAATCGCCGGCGACGACGCGTGCCTGCATCTTCCGGATCCAATACCAGCACGCAGGGAGCACCAGTCGCGCATCCGCTTCGAGGCGCTGCTCGAAGGCGCCTTCGTCGAGCTCGCGGTCATTGAACGATCCAAGACGATCGGTCAGGCCGCGGAGCGTCCGCACCAGTCCGAGCTGCGCGGTGAGGATGTCGATGTTGCGGCGGATCCCGACGGTGTGCGCGAAGGCGAGCCCGCGCTCGGCTTCACGCTGAATGTCGGCGAGCGGATCGCCGCTGGCGAGCATGATCGCGATCAGGTTGTTGCGGCTGTAGGCGGCGAAGGTGAGATCGCCGCGCGCCAGCGCCGCATCAAATGCGCGGCGGACCAGCGTCCGGCCGATGCGGTGATGCCGTGTCCACGGAAGAACCTGGGCGCCGAATTCCTTGTAGACGCGGCCGGTGAAGCGGTCCAGTCCGGGGGTGTCGACCAGCTCGAGAGCCACGCTGCCCAGGCGGAATCCCGCCTGGTAGTCGCCGAACTGTGTGCCGAGGACCAGAGCGACGTGCACGTACGCGAAGCACGACCCGTGGCAGTTGCCATGCGCGAGACTCAGATTCGTCATGCGGCCGGCGACGAGCCCCGCAAGGTGCGGGGCGAACGACACGGCCGGCGTGATGATCTCCGTGAGCACATCCATCGCCGCCAGCGCCTGGGGATCGCGCATGAGCGGCAGATCGATCAGCGCCTCGATTGGACGGTCCCCGAGCTGCTGCCAGATGCGCGCGTATTCGTCGCGGAGCGCCTCCATGGTCGGGTGCGACGGCCAGTCGATGCCGGCCTCACGCAGGTAATCGAGGCCCACTGCGATCGCGCGATCGGGGCGATCCAGCGTGGTGAACAGCGCCGCGCGCAGGCGCGTGACCGCGGCGCGATCCGTCGGCGTCGAGGCCAGGCGCGACAGGCTCGACAGCCGGGCGTCGGCGGCGGCGTACTCGCCCGTCAGGAATTCGCACTCGGCCCGGTGCAGTTCCAGCGCCACGGCAAGCTCGGGCCGGCGGTCCCAGGCATCATCCGCCAGCAGCGCCGCGCCCGCGACGAGATACGTGAGCGCCGAGGCATACGCGGTCGACGCTTTCGCCCGCTTGCCCGCGTCGAGATTCAGCTCGGCCAGCTGTTCACGCTCAATGCGTGACGTGAGCAGGGCGGCGCCGCGATTGAGCTGGTTGACGATCTCGAAGATCGCCTCTTCGCGCCTGTCCGGCGGCGTCTGCGCGGCGAGCAGCCGCCCGATCCGAAGATGCGCCTCGACGCGGGATCGCGCAGGGATCAGCGAATAGGCGGCTTCCTGAATCCGATCGTGGACGAAGCCATACACGTCGTCCCGGCGCTCGAGCAGTTCGGTGTGAACCGCGTCCTCCAGCACGGCATGCAGCGCCGCCTCGGTCGTGCCGTGGACACTCGCCAGCAGGCCGACGGTTGCCGCATTGCCGATGCACGCGAGCTGCTGGAGCGCCGCCTGCGCCGCGGCGGGCAGCCGGATCACTCTCGCCGCCATCAGATCGACCACGTTGTCGGTGTACCCCTTGGCGCGAATCCGATCGAGATCCCACGACCACCGCGCCGTGTCGTACGCAAAAGCGAGCAGCTTCTCCTCGGCGAGCGCCTGAAGGAATCGAATTACGAAGAACGGGTTGCCGGCCGTGCGCTCGTGAACGAGTTGCGTCAGCGTCGCGACACGTTCACTGTCCGTGTGCAGCGCATCGCTCACCAACTGCGACAGGCGTTCACGATCGATCGGCGCGAGATTGATCTCCTGGACGGCGACGCCCGCCTTTCGAATCACGTCGACCGTCCGCATCACCGGATGCGAAGGATCGACTTCGTTGTCGCGGTACGCGCCGATCAACAGCACGTGGCGCACGTCCGGGTGCGTCACGAGGGCCTCGACGATTTCGCGCGTGGCCGCATCCAGCCATTGCAGATCGTCGAGGAAGATCACGAGTGGATGGTGGGATTGCGCGAAGACGCCGACGAAGCGCCGGACCACCAGATGAAAGCGCCGTTGCCCATCTTGCGGAGAAAATTCGGCGACGGCCGGCTGCTCCCCGATGATCAGCGCCAGCTGTGGGACGAGATCGACCATCAGCCGTCCGTTCGGCCGCAGCGCCTCGAGGAGGGCGTCGCGCCACGGCGCAAGCTCGAGCTCACTCTTCGCCAGCAGTCCCCGTACCAGGCCCTGAAACGCCTGCGCCAGGGTGGCATACGGAACGTCGCGTTTGTACTGGTCGAATTTGCCGGACGCGAACAGCCCGCGCGACGACACCAGCACTTTGTGCAGTTCGTTGACGACCGATGATTTGCCGATGCCTGAGTACCCGGACACGAGGACCATCTCGGGGGTGCCGCTCGCGACGACGCGATCGAAGGCGGCGCGCAGCGCCTCGATCTCGCGCTCTCGACCGTACAGTTTCTGCGGGATCAACAGCAGGTCTGGCACGTCCTGTTCGCCGAGTGCGAAGGGGTCGATCCGGCGCTCAGCGTCCCAGGCGGCGAGACACCGTCGCAGGTCGCGCTCCAGGCCGGCCGCCGTCTGGTAGCGGTCCTCGGCCGTCTTGGCCAGGAGCTTCATGATGATCGCCGACACCACGCCGGGAATGTCGCGCCGCCGCTCGGCCGGCGGGACCGCCCGCCTCGCGACGTGGCAGTGGATCCATTCGAGCGGGTCCGACGCGACGAACGGCAGCGCGCCGATCAGCACTTCGTACAGCGTGACGCCGACGCCGTAGAGGTCGGCGCGCGAATCGATCGACCGATTCATGCGGCCGGTCTGTTCAGGCGCCATGTACGGCAACGTCCCGGAGATGAATTCCGGAGGCTCCGGCGACTGGCGCTCGCGGCGAAGCCGCGATGCGATGCCGAATCCGGTGAGCGAGATTTCACCGGTCGCCGAGTTGACGAGGACGTGAGCGGGCTTGATGTCCTTGTGAACGATGCCGCGCCGGTGCACGTCGCCCACGGCGGCGGACAACCCGACCGCGAACCGCAGAAAAGGCCCGAGCGCCATCGGGTGCTGCGCCACGCGATCGAGGCGATCGATTTCAGGAACTCCGGGGTCCTTCAACGCGGCATCCAGACGGTGCCGTCAGCAGTGACGGAAAGAAGATGAACATGAGCTCGGTGTCGATCGCTCGAGCGATGCTCCGACGCGACGAGATGACCAGCATAGTTCAGCATTACACGATGCGTGCACCATTTCACCGGTTTGGTGACATCATGCCGTTGCAGGTTCGGCCGCACTCTTGCCGCTGACGTCAGCGCGACCGACGCGTGCACTCAGCGGCAGCCGGGCGCGGACGACGATCGGCCATTCGCGCGGCAGGACGGGAGGCGGGCGTGCGGCGAACACTGCAGATCCTCGGCTGCATCGGATGGCTGCTTGTATTCGACGCGGCCATGGCGTCGACGCAGAGCGTCGAGCGGCTGAACGGCACCATCCGGGACCCCGCGGGAAATGCCGTGGCGGGAGCGACGGTGACCGTCACCGGCGGCGGCTTGATCACGCCGGCGACGGCAGTCAGCGACGATCGGGGTCGATATGAGTTCGTACCCCTTCCGCCCGGCCGCTACGTCGTCGAGTGCGCGGCTGCCGGTTTCGACCAGGCACGCGGCGATGTCGATGTCCGCGTCGAGGGTGCCACGCTCGACCTGGCGCTTGCGGTTGCGCCGCTGTTCGAGCGGTTGACCGTCACCGGCACCAAGGCGGGGACCGCGGAGATTCAGTCGACGCCGATCGCCATTACCGCGCTATCGGCGCGGACGTTGGAGCAACTCGGCGCGCGGAATATCGAGGGGCTCGCCGGTTTCGTGCCGACGCTCACCATCGCGCAGCATACCGGGCTCGCCGAGGTGACGATCCGCGGCATCGGCAGCAACGCGGTGTTCGCCGGGTCGGATCCGAGCACGACCATTCATCTCGACGGGGTGTATCTCGCCCGGCCGGCGATGGCGTTTGCCGACTTCCTGGACGTCGAACGCGTCGAGGTCCTGCGCGGTCCGCAGGGGACGCTCTACGGCCGCAACTCCGTCGGCGGCACGATCAATGTCGTCACCCGTCAGCCCGCCAACCTGCCAGAGACGCGGCTGCAGCTGACGGCCGGCGACTTCAACACGCTGCGCGTGGCGGGTGATCTCAGCGGTCCGCTGATCAAGGACAAGGCGATGGGCAGCATCGCGATCCTTCGCAGCTCACGCGATGGTTTTGTCCGCGACCTCGATCATCGGGATCATTCGCTCGGCACCGAGGACACCTGGGCCGGCCGCGGCCGGCTGCGGATGGTCTTCGGCCCGCGCAGCGAACTGGTGCTGTCGGCGGACGGCGGTCGCTTCGCAGGCGTACCGCTCCACTGGGTCAAGCCGATCGTGGCGAAGCCCGGCTTCACTTTCGACAGCCCGGCCAGCCTGTGGGACGTGCGCACGAGCGATGTGACCACGGGCCGAAACATCCAGCGGGGCGCGTCGGCCAGGCTGACCGTGCCGATCGACGACCGCACGTCCGTGAACAGCCTCACCGCATGGCGGGCATCGAACGATCGCTTCTTCGTCGATGCCGACGCCACCGAGCTGCGGATCTCGGCACTGCGTCTGTCCGACGTTCAGCACCAGGTCTCACAGGAGGTGACGCTGGTGCATCAGGCGCCGGCGCTCACGTGGATCGCCGGAGCGTTCGTGTTCGACGAACACGATGAGGGCGAGATCGAGGTCACGGCGTATCCGAGCGACACCCAGACGCGGCCGTTCGCGACCACCGGCACGCGTGCCTGGGCGGCGTTCGGCCAGGCCACGTACCGCGTATCCAACCGCGTGTCGCTCACGGGCGGCGTCCGCGACACCGACGAGCGGAAGGACATCGTCAGCACGGGCGGCGTCTACCGGCTCGGGACGCCCATACTCGCCGTGCCCGCGTCGTTCTACGCGTTCGACGACCGCGCCGCGTTTCACGCGTGGACGCCCAAAACCGCGCTCGAAGTGCGGGCAGCGCGCGATACGTTTCTCTACGTCTCCGCGACGCGCGGCTTCAAGAGCGGCGGCTTCAACCCCACCGGCAACGCGCCGGGCCGCGCCTTCGGCCCGGAGCTCGCGTGGAGCTACGAGGGCGGCGTGAAGGAAACGGCGGCCGAGGGGCGCATGCGGGTGAACACGGCGATGTTCGTCACCGACTATCGGGATCTGCAGGTGCAGGCATTCATCCGCCCGGGCGTCACCGACATCAGCAACGCCGCAGCGGCGACGATCAAAGGCGTGGAGGTCGAACTCGCGGCGACGCCGTGGCGAGCACTTCAGCTCGCGGGCCAGGTCGCGTGGCTGGACGCCATCTACGGTCGCTATGTCGCCATCGGACTGGCCGCCATCACGGCCGACGTCGCGGGCCATCGACTGAACAACGCGCCGGCGTGGTCGAGCAGCAGCTCTGCGACCTACGAGTTGCCAGCCGGCCCTGCAGGAGCCGTCATGCTGCACGGCGACGTGTCCTGGCAGAGCCGCGTGTTCTTCACACCATTCAACGATGCGATCGAGACGCAGCAGGCGTATGCGCTCGTCCACCTGCGTACCGCCTTCGAGCCGAGGAGCCGGCGGTGGGAGCTGGCCGTCTACGTGCGCAACGCCGGAGGGCGCGCGTACATCACCAGCACGGCGACGAACGTGGCACTGCCCGCCTTCAACGGTCGGCCAGGAGAGCCGCGCCGCTGGGGTACGCAATTTACCGTCCGCCGATAGGCGATGTGCCGTCGCGTTTTTTGAAGATGTCGGTCAGGCCAACGGCGACATCGCCCAGCACGAACCGGCGGCGCGATTCGCTAGCGCGACAATCCGAAGACCGGCCGAAGCCGTGTCCCGGCGATATTGCCGATGAAGGCGGCAACCAGCCACAGCCAGCCATGCAGACTGCCAGACGCGATGCCGCTGAAATACGCGCCGATGTTGCAGCCGTACGCGATCCGGGCGCCATACCCGAGCAGTAGACCGCCGAAGATGGCGGCGGCGGCCGACTGTGGGGACACGCGCCAAGCAGGCGCAAATCTACCGGCAAGTCCGGCGGCTCCGAGCGCACCCAGGATGATGCCGACGTCCATCACCGATGTGACGTCGGTTGCGATCGGGGCACGCAGCGATGCCGCCTGTGCAGCGGTCGACCAATAGGGCCACGTCGCGACATCACCGCCCAGCGCGGCGAGTGCTTTCGCACCGCACAGGGCGAACGCCGAGGTCACGCCCCATGGACGGCCCGCGAGCACGAGCGTCGCGATATTGACCAGGGCCAGACTCACGGCTCCGGCGGCGAGCGGCCACGGGCCCCGCAGCCATCGCGATGCGCCGTTCGTCAGCACGCCGATCGCGCCGCCGTGCCGCCGGCGCTCGATGACGACGGTCACGATCGTGATTGAGGCGAACAGCGCGCCGCTGACCGCGAGCGCGGTCCACACACCGAAGGTGGTGATCAGCGATATCGGTCTCGCTGCCGGCGTCGCCGCCCACCACGGCATGTGCGCGGTGCCGATCACCGAGCCCGCGATGAAGGCGATCAGGGTGAGCACCATGCGCGTATTGCCGCCGCCCGCAGTGTAGAGCGTGCCCGACGCGCAGCCGCCGCCGAGCTGCATGCCGATGCCGAACAGGAACGCCCCGGCAACGACCGACACGCCCAACGGCGACACGGATCCCCGAACCGCCTGGCCAAAGATCTGCCCGCGGCCCAGCAGCGGAAAGAAGACCGCGCACGTCAGCGCCAGCATCAGCATCTGCGCGCGCAGTCCCGCGCCGCGGCCGGCGGTGATGAAGCTCCGCCACGATGACGTAAAACCGAAAGCGGCGTGATACAGGACGCCGCCGGCGAACACGCCGACCAGAAAGAGCAGCGCCTGCCCCGCGCTGATCTCTCGACCGAGATAGATCGTACCGAGCGCGACGAGCAGGCCGGCCGCGACAATCGGCCCGAGGTTCACGTCCGGCCGGACGGGGCTCGCGTGCGACGGAGTGGTCACGATCGCCGCGAAGGGAACGCTCACGGCGGTCTCAGTCATTTCGGTTCCGTTCGTGAAAGCCGATCGCCGGTCGGTCGATTCCACGGAGAAGCCCCGCGGACCGCACCACCCAATCGCATTGTCGGAGCCGCTCGTCGTACGTGTCAGTCAATGGCGCACGTCCAAACGCAAAAAGGCCGCCCGCAGAAAAGCTGCGAACGGCCAGGATCGTGGTCGCGTCGTGTCGAGATGTGCCTACACGGCGCGAGCTCCATGACCGCGATGCCGACAACAACAGCACGCGAGCGCACATCGTGCGCCGCCGGCGAAGGCGGGGTCGTTCTCGAGACCGACGGGGATCACCGGTTGAATATATGTTGCGCTCGAATGCACGTCAACCGTCGACATCCGGTGTTCCGTCACGTGGCCGGTCGACGCGTGGGTAAACGAGGCATAGACTACTCATGCAGCCGATGGCAGGCATGACCACACCCCACGATGTTCGTACGACCGTCCTGACAGGAGCGGGCGTCCTCGCCCTTGCGACCATCACCGTGGCGGGCTGCAGCCATGGCCGACAACCGGTCTTGACGCAGCAGGCCGAAGCGCATCGGCTCGCTGCTCATCTGCGGGTCCAATTCACACACGCGGCCGACGCGTCCAATCGCGCCGTCATGGCGGACACGGACGAAGCCTCGGGCACGGCCGCCCATGACGCGCAACAGGCAACGCAGACGGTCCTGCAGGACATCGACGCGCTGCACCGTGTGCTCGACGATCTGGGTGATCGCACTGAAGCCGGTCAGTTAGACAGATTCACAGCGCGCTTCGAGGAATATCGCAAGCTGGATGAGACGATCCTGCCTCTGGCGGTTGAAAACACGAACATCAAGGCGCAGCGGCTGTCGTTCGGTCCCGGCCAGGAGGCGGTGAACGCCTTCCGCCAGGCACTCGAGGCGGCGGTCCGGCCGCTCGCGTCGACGCAGCCGCGCGGCGACGCGCTTGCCGCCCGCGCGCTGGCTGCCCTGCTCGAGGTACAGGTGATGGAGGCGCGCCACATCGCGGAATCGGACGAGGCGGCGATGACGCGGATGGAGGCGTCGATGACCGCCTCCGAGGCGGCGGCACGTCAGGCGCTCGAAGGGTTGAAGGGGCTGCGACCCGCACCCGACGGGAGCCGGATCACCGCAGCCGCAGGCGCTCTTGATCGGTTTACCGCCGTCAACGCGGAGATCGTCACGCTCTCGCGCCGGAACAGCAATGTCCGTTCACTCGCGCTATCGCTCGGACGCAAGCGAACCGTGACGGCTGAGTGCGATGACCTGCTGCAACAGCTGGAGGACACGCTGGCGCAGCACCATTTCTCGGCGACGCGATAGCACGCCGGAGGAACGTCAGTGGGGCGAGCTCCCACCGTCGCCGTGTTCAGCTCGCCGCTGCAAGACGACGAACGGCTGTCCGGCAATCGCCAGCGAGCCCAACCGGTCGGGACCGCCCGCCGGGGCGACCGTGAAGGCGACGGTGCCGTTGCCGGTTCCCGATGCGCCGCTGACCACCGTCAGCCACGGATCATTCGCCGTTGCGGTCCACGCGCACGAGGCGGCCGACGCGGTCACGGACACGGACCCGGAACCGCCGGTCTCCGAGAAAATCTGGCCGGCTGGTGCGATCGAGAACGTGCAGGGCGGCGCCGGCGCCGCTTGCGTCACGGTGAAGGTCTGGCCGCCAATCGTCAGCGTCCCCGCGCGCGCGGCGCCGGTATTCGCGGCGACGCTGAAGCTGACCGTGCCATTGCCGGTTCCCGACGCGCCGCCGGTCACCGTCAGCCATCCGGCGTTGGCGCTCGCCGTCCATGTGCAGCTGCCGGCAGAGGCTGTCACCGCGACCGATCCGGAGCCGCCCGCATCGCCGATGTTCTGACCCGTCGACCCGATCGTGATCGTGCACGGCGGCGGGGGCGGCGCCGCCTGCGCCACCGTGAACGTCTGTCCCGCGATCGTCAGCGTGCCGGTACGTGCCGCGCCGGCGTTCGCGGCCACCGTGAACGCCACGGTGCCATTACCGACGCCGGATACTCCGCCCGTGACGGTCAGCCATGCCGCGTTCGCGCTCGCGCTCCACGCGCAGGTGCCTGCGGACGTGGTGACGGTGACCGACCCGGACCCGCCGGTATCGCCGACGTTCTGGCTCGCCGGGGCGATCGTCATCGTGCACGGCGGCGGCGGCGGCGGCGGCGCCGCTTGCGACACCGTGAAGGTCTGCCCTCCGATCGCGAGCGTGCCGGTCCGCGCGGCGCCGGTGTTCACGGCCACCGTGAATGCCACGGTCCCGTTGCCCGTTCCTGACGATCCGCCGGTGACCGCCAGCCACGCGACATTGGCGACCGCGGTCCACGCGCATGAGCCCGCCGAGGCCGTCACCCCGACCGATCCCGTGCCGCCGGTGTCACTCACGTTCTGAGCGGTTGGCGCGATCGAGATCGTACAGGGAGCCGGCGCAGCGGCCGCCTGGGTGATGCTGAACGTCCGCCCCGCCGCCACGATCGACCCGGTGCGCGGCGTGGTCGCGGTGTTCGCCGCCACGGTGAACGCGACCGTGCCGCTGCCGGTCCCCGAGCTGCCGTTGGCAATGCGAATCCAGGCGGCGGCGGTCGTCGCCGACCACGCGCAACTGTTCGCGGACGCGGTCACCGAGAACGACCCTGAGCCGCCCGCTTCGTCAACATTCTGCGACGAGGCTGAGATCGAGAATGTGCAGGCTGGCGGCGTTGCTGCCGCCTGGCTCACGGTGAAGGTCTTTCCGGCGGCCATGATAGCGGCCGTCCTCGCGGAACCGGTGTTGGCGCCGACGCGATAATTGACTGATCCATTACCCGAGCCGGAGGAGCCCGACGTGATGGTCAGCCAGCTGGTGGTTTCGCTCGCCGTCCATGCGCAGCCCGCGCCCGCCGTGACCCGAACCGTTCCTGTCGATTCGTCGGCGCCAACGCTGTCGTTCGTCGGCGAGATGCTGAACGCGCACGGTGTGGGCGGCGGCGTGGGCGCCGGTGTCGGCGCCGGAGCCGGAGGCGGCGCGGGCGCGGGCGGCGTTGGCGTCGGCCCTGGCGTAGGAGCAGGCGCCGGCGTGGGGTCCGGCACCGGCGCCGGTGTCGTCGACGCACCCGACTGCTGAATGGTGACCGTCTGCGGACCGATGGTCACGGTTCCGGTGCGGCCGACATTCGCCAGGTTCGGGGCGACGTGCAGCGCGATCGTGCCCGACCGGTTCGTCCCGGCGTTGGGTGCGACCGTGATCCACGTCGCGGCGCTCGACACGGACCACGCGCATCCGGTGAGGGTGTCGATCGTCACCGTGACATCGCCACCGCCGGCCGAAACGGTCGTGTTCGATGGAACGACGCTGTAGCGGCATGGTGCCGCTTCTTGCGTCACCGCGACGAGGAGGTTGTTGATGTCGAGTGAGCCCTGGCGGGGAGACGGATCGGGGTTCGCGCTCACCCGATACGCGACCGATCCGCTGCCCTGCCCCGACGTGCCTGAGGTGATGACGACCCACGGAGCGCTCGTCGTCGCCGTCCACGTGCAATCGCGAGTGGTCTCCACCGCGAGCGTAGCGGACATGCCACTCGCCGGCGCGGCGCCGGCCGTTCCGGTACCGACGGTGACGCTGCACTTACTTTCGGTCGGCGCGATGACCGACGTCGACGTCGACGAACCAGTGCACGCGCTGGCGAGAACGCACAGCGAGGCGACCGCGAATAGCTGAGCACGCACGGTGCAGCGGGAGGTGCAATCCGTTTGCCGTCCGCGCTCACGTCATTCCGCGGCGTCGCCAACCTCGTTGACTACAACCGATATCGCCGCGCTCCCCGCCGAGCTGTTGCGCGGAAAAAGCAGCGCATCGAGAATGTGCAGGGTCATCGTCCGAATCCCGGACGCGTCCGCCAGGCCGGGCGCGCCGCGCGCGGCGCCAGTTGCTGCGGATGGATGTTGATGGTCCAATCAGAATCCCTACGCAATGAGGCGACGAACGCGATGACCGAGCAACATCGGAGTGGGCGAGCCGGATGGTTACGAGCGGCGGTGCTCGGGTCAGACGATGCGATCGTGTCGGTCTCCAGCCTGATGATCGGCGTCGCCGCGTCGTCGGCGTCGAAGGAGGCCATCCTGCTGGCGGGGGTCGCGGGACTGGTCGCCGGGTCGATGTCGATGGCGGTCGGCGAATACGTCTCGGTGAGCTCGCAGCGCGACGCCGAGCAGGCGGACATCGCGCTCGAGACGCAGGAGCTCGACGATCAACCACAAAGCGAGCTGCAGGAACTGGCCGCCATTTACGTGCAGCGAGGACTGGACCCCGACCTCGCCAGGCAGGTCGCCGAGCAACTCAGCACCCGTGATCGACTCGGCACGCATCTGCGCGATGAACTCGGGATCGATCAGGCGTCACTCGCCCGTCCTCTGCAAGCGGCGTGGATCTCGGCCGCGAGCTTCGCCGCGTTCGCGCTGGTGCCGATCGTGGCCCTTCTCGTGACGCCCCCGGCCGCGCGGATCCCGGCGATGGCGGCGCTGTCGCTGGTGAGTCTCGCGGCGCTTGGCGCGTTTGGCGGGCATCTCGGCGGTGCCCCGCTGGGCCGCGCGGCGCTGCGGGTGACCATCGGCGGCGCCGTCGCCATGGCGGTCACCGCCGCGATCGGTCGACTGTTCGGCGTGGCGATGGGCTGAGCGGGTCGATATCTTCGTGGTCCCGGTTACACTGAGCGTCGCATGCGTGCGGCTCACGTGTCTCTCGCGATGGCGGTCGTGGCGGCCTGGCCCGCGGCGGCCAGCAGCCAGTCGACGCTCGCCGGCACGACGTTTCACATGTCGCGGGCGACGGGGTCGATCCGCATCGACGGGGACCTATCCGACGAGGCGTGGCGCACAGCGACCCGGATCGACACGTGGTACGAGGTCCAGCCCGGCGACAACGGGATGCCGCCGGTGAAAAGCGTCGGCTACCTCACCTATGACGACCGGTTCTTCTACGCGGCGTTCGAGTTCGACGATCCGAATCCGTCGACCATCCGCGCGCCGCTCGGCGACCACGACGCCATCAACGGGAACAGCATGGATTTCGGCGGGATCTTCGTCGATCCGCTGAACACCGGTCGGACGGCGTTCGAGTTCTTCGTCAACCCCCGCAACGTGCAGTACGACGCGATCACCGACGACGCCTCCGGCGAGAATTCGTCACCCGACTTCTTCTGGGACTCCGCCGCGCGCATCACCGACCGCGGCTGGATCGTGGAAATGCGGATTCCGTTTTCCACGCTGCGCTATCGGAACAGCGACCCGCAGACGTGGGGCATCATCCTGTTTCGCAATTATCCGAGGCGGTACCGCTATCAGTTGATGTCGGCACCGCTGCCGCGCGGCAGCAACTGTCTGATCTGCCACGAAAACGTCGTCTCCGGGCTCGAACGGCTGCCCGGAGGCGGACACCTGATCGCGGCGCCGTACCTGAGCGCCACCGATGCGGCGCACCCGACCGGCGACGCCCTGGGATCGCCGCTGGTCACCGCGCCGGTGGAACCGCACATCGGCGTCGACGTCAAGTTCACACCCAACGCCAACAACGTGATCGACTTCACGATCAAGCCGGACTTCTCGCAGGTGGAGTCCGACACGGCGCAGATCTCGGCGAACGAGCGCTTCGCCCTGTTCTTCCCGGAGAAGCGGCCGTTCTTTCTCGAAGGCGTCGATCTGTTGCAGACGCCGATTCAGGCGGTCTACACGCGCACGATCACCGCGCCGACGTGGGGCGGACGGGTGACCGGCAAGCAAGGCGGTATCCGCTACACGGCGCTGGTGACCGAAGACGCCGGCGGCGGCAGCGCGATCCTCCCCGGTCCAAACGGTTCGTCGACGGCGCCGCAGGACTTCGCGTCACGCGTCTTCGTCGGCCGCGCGAAGCGAGACATCGGCTTGTCGTTCATCGGCGCGCTGGTGACCGATCGCGAAACCGTCGACGCGGGCGCGCACAACCGCGTCGCCGGTCCCGACTTCCAGTGGCGGCCGTCGGGCACCGACGTGGTCACCGGTCAGTGGCTGTTCAGTGAGACGCGGACGCCGGTTCGCCCTGACCTGTCCGAGGAATGGAACGGGCAGCAACTGAGTGGCAGTGCCTTCCAGTCCAACTGGAGTCACAACACACGACACCTTGATTGGTACGCAAAGTACAGCGATGTCGGCCGTGGGTTCCGGGCCGACACGGGCTTCGTACCGCAAGTGGGCTATCGCGAAGGCTATGGCTCCGCCGGATGGACCGTGCATGCAACCGGATTCGTGTCCATTGCCCGACCATTCGTCACTGTCGACTACCAAGTGGAGCCGTCCGGCGCGGTGATCACGCGCGACCTCGAACCGGGGATCGCGCTTAACACGCGATGGAGCGGCTTCATCCAGCTCCGCTATATCGACAATCCGACGCGCGCGGGCGAGGCCGTGATTGGCCGCAAGCAGTTCGGATACGACGCGCAGTTCAGTCCGTCGCGTCGCGTCAGCACCGTCCGCGTCAGCGGCACGGTGGGCCAGGACATCGACTTCGCGAACGCGCGTTCCGGCCGCGGCTCGACGATCAATGCCAGCGCGACGCTGCAACCGACGGATCACGTGGCGCTCGATTTCCTCGAGAACACGCGCTGGCTGGATGTCGACGGCTCCCCCTCGGCCGCCGCGCGCCTCTTCACCCAGCGCGTCTCGCGCGTCAAGGGCACCTACACGTTCACGTCCCGGCTGTTCGTCCGGGCCATCGGCCAATACGTCGCGACGAGCCGCGATGCCTCGCTGTACACGTCGACCGTCAACGCGCGGTCGGGAACATTCGGCGGCTCGGGACTGTTCGCGTACAAGCTCAATTGGCAGTCGGTGATGTTCGTCGGCTACGGTGACGATCGGGAACTGTCGGACGAGCGGCGCCTGGAGCCGCTCGATCGCCAGTTCTTCGTCAAACTGTCATACGCCTTCCAACGCTAGGCCACCGGCGACGGCCGGATCCCCTGCGCGCCAGCGACCTGTCGCTGGTCACCTCAGTAGCCGCAGACCCCCTGCGGGAACACGCGCGCGTCGTTGTTGATCGCCTCGGCGCTGACGTTACCGAGATCGTCGCGGACCTTCAGCGTCACCGTGAGCGGCAGCCATTGCTGGCTGCCGGCGGGCAGCGGCGCCGGCGGGAGCCAGTCGCAGCGCACCGTGGGCTGCGCCAGAATCGCGCCGGTCGTCGTCTGGGTCAGCGGAGCCATGGCCCCGACGCGGAACGACCAGTCGTAGCCGACGATGTTCCCGGGCGCGGTGGACGTGCTGCCGTTGAAGGTGCAGTTCAGTGTGTTGCCGCCGTTCGACATCGTGCAGGTGTCGGTTTCGGTCGGTCCGGTCACGCCGAAGTTGGCGGTCGCGACGGTCGGCTTGGTGATCGACACGGCGGCTGACGCGGTCCCCCCGCCGTAGGTGCCGGTCACGGTGCCGTTGACGGTGCCGCCCACGAGCCTGGTCGTCACCGTAAAGCTGGCCGAACTGGCGCCGCCGGGGACCGTCACCGTGGCGGGAACTGACACCGGATCGTTGGCCGACAATGCGACAGCTGCGCCGCCGGCCGGAGCCGGTGCGGTCAGCACGGCCGTTCCGGTCAGCGAACCGCCGCCAACCACACTGGGGGCGCTCAGCGAGATCGAGGCGAGTGCGATGCGCGCGACCGTCAGGATCGACGACTGCGTCGCCGCCCCGCCGGCCGACGCCGAAATTGACGCGGTGCCGGGTGCGACACCGGTCACCGTGAACGTGACGGTGGACGCGCCGGCCTGAACCGTGACCGGTGATGCGACCGTAGCCACTGCCGCGTTGCTGCTGGTCAGCGTCACGCTCGTGGCGACTGTCGGGGTTGCTGCCAACGTCACGGTGCCTTGGGTCGTGCCGCCGACGCCTATGCTTGATGCAGCAAGCAGCACGCTCGAAACCGCCGTCCCCGTAGAAGTGGGCGATGCCGGCGAATTGGAGCCGCAACCGGTCGCGGCCAAGAGGGCTGTGAGTGCCGCCAGGAAGTACGAAGTGGGTCGAAGGGTGCTCATCCAAGGATGAGTAGCAAAATCGTCACCACTGCCCCGCTGGTGGAACTTTTGAGGGCAGGATCCAGCTCAGCGGGCTGCAGAAGCGCGCATTGAGCCGTTGTTCCGTGCAATCGGCGTCGACAAAGCGCCTGCCGCAGGCGTAGGATCCGTCCCCTTCACGGAGAACGCCATGTTATATACGGTCGCGCTCGGCCTGTTAGGCCTCCTCACCTTCGGCAGCATCGCGCGATTCATTCACAATGCCGTCCGGTCGGGCGGCGGCGATTTCGTGACCGGCACCGTCCTCACCCGCATCCGCGCTGAGTACAAAGACAGCTAACCGCCCCATGATCGGCGGGGCGCCGTTGGCCAACGGCAGTGAAGTCGGCCCAGGCGAGGCACGCCCCGATGACGTCGAGGGGACGCGCCGTGGCTACGTGCG
Organism: Acidobacteriota bacterium; assembly: GCA_025463215.1. GTDB lineage: Bacteria > Acidobacteriota > Vicinamibacteria > Vicinamibacterales > CAVVIG01 > CAVQFC01. The sequence continues at coordinate 38,069 of JAOBWF010000360.1, forward strand.
ACCGATGCCGATCCGGCCTGCAGCGGTCGTGCAAGGAAGCGGCGGCTTGCGAACCGATGCACGATGCGTAATCCGCGCCCGTCCTGGGCGCGCTCGGCGAGCGCCAGAATCAGCGCTACCATAAATTGATGGCGGCGATTCAATCCGGCCAGATTGTCGTGTTCTATCTGTTCGACGTCGCCGAAACGATCGACCTGACACGAGTACCCGGCCTGGTCGGCGGTACCGCCACTCAAGCACGGTTAGCGCCAAAACCGGCCACGCCCGCGTACGTCCAGTACGACAAGCCGCCGTTGTCGTTCGACGGCCACGCGATCGGGATCTCGGGGATCGACGGCTTCCACGTCCGTCTCCGCGTCTACGATTACGGTGTCGTCTCGGTGGCGCTCTCGCGCGAGTTCGCCGGCGAGTGGTCGGCACTCCTGAGTATCGGCCAGACGCTGATCGAGAACGACGAGTGGGAGCAGCGGGCGGAAGGCATCTGCCGCCGGCTGATCGACCGCCTCCGACCTGCGCTGGTCGACGCGCGCGACACACTGTTGAGCGAAGACTACTTCGTGTACGTCGTGCACGAGCTCGCACAGCGCCAGACCGGCGACCAGCTGGTTGCCGAATACGGCAAGGTGATCGCCTCGATGCTGCGCGGCGAACGCCAGCCGCTCAGCGCCCAGGAGCAGTCGAACATATTGCGCCATCGGATTTCCTACCTCGCCGACGACCTGGTGATCCCGACCTGGAACGCCGCGTTCGTCTATGACACACCGGCCGGTGCCCAGGCGGCCCTCGAGATCCTCGAGTTCGCGAACTCCCAGCTCCTCGAGTTCCGCGCGTATGACGAACTGCTCGACGACCAACTGACGGCGATCTACGCCAGGCTGCAACATCCCAAGTGGTACGACGAGTGGATCGGTTCGCGGTATGCGCGCGCCGCCCGCCAGGTGCACTCGCTGCTGATCGACGTCAACGAGCTGACCGACCGGACGGAGAACGCGCTGAAATTCGTCGGCGACATCTACGCCGCGCGGCTGTTCGCGCTCGTCACCAATCGGCTGGCGCTGCAGGCGTGGAAGGGGAATGTCCAGGAGAAGCTGAAGACGCTGGACGACGTCTACCGGTTCGCGGTCGAGCAGTCCACCATCTCACGCGGCCAGTTCATGGAGCTCACCGTGGTCTTGATTCTGGTGCTGGAGCTGGCGCTGGTCTTCCTCGGCCTCATGAAATAGCAACCCCGCACAATTCCGACCGACCCCTCGACCTCCGCTCGTCGACGATCAGCACTCACATCGGTGCGCTCGCATTTCGGATCAGACATCCGCTCTCGCGTACACGCGTCGCATTCCGCGGATGCGCACGCCGGGGCACTGTCGGCGCGCATATGTGCGCAATCGGGGTTGCCGGCCGCAGCTTCCGGCGTGTTGTGAAGCGGTTCGGCGCGGCATTCGCTTTGCCGCCGTGACGGGCTGGAAGCAATATGCGGACATCTCTCGGCCTGATCGTCGGTGCCGTGTTCGGTAACGACGCCGACGGCGATGACCCGGCCCGCATCAGCCGGCTCGGCGCCTCCACGCACGTCGAGCACCTCGGCACGCAGCGGCGGCCATGAGTCCGACGACCATCTTCGCGCCGGCTTCGACCCCAGCGAACGCGATCGCCGGGCTCTCCATGCTCGTGGTCGGCATGACCGGCGTGATCTTCGTGGCTGTCGCCGGTCTGTTGATCTACGCGATCGTCGCATTCCGGCGCAGCCCGGACCAGGCCATCGAACCGGCGCAGGTGTATGGCAGCAACCAGGTCGAGCTCGCATGGACGGTCGTGCCGATGCTGATCGTGGTCGTCCTCTTTCTCGCCACCGTTCGCGTGATCACCCGTGTCCAGGAGGCCGGCCGCCCGGCGGACGCGCTTCAGGTCGTCGCGGTCGGCCATCAATTCTGGTGGGAGTATCGCTATCCCGGCTCCGGCGTCGTCACCGCCAACGAATTGCACGTGCCGGTCAGCGAGGCCGGACACCCGGCGGCGACGGTGATCACACTGCTCTCGGCCGACACCGATCACAGCTTCTGGGTGCCGCGTCTGGCCGGCAAGACCGACCTCATCCCCAACCGAGTCAACAGCACATGGATCGAACCGGCTGAGGAGGGGGTGTACCTCGGCCAGTGCGCACAGTACTGCGGCACGCAGCACGCCAAGATGCTGCTGCGCGTGTACGTCGAGACGCGGGAGGCATTCGAACGCTGGATCGGGGGGCAACGCCGGCGGGCCGCCGTCGATGCCACGGTCGCCGAGGGCGGGCGCGTGTTCCAGCACACGTCCTGCGTCAACTGCCACACGATCGCCGGCACCGCGGCGAACGGGCGCTTCGGACCCGACCTGACCCACGTCATGAGCCGCGACACCATCGCCGCGGGCATCGCGCCGAACACCCGCGACAATCTGCGGCGCTGGATCCGCAATCCCGACGATATCAAGCCCGGCTCGCGCATGCCGGCGATGAACCTCAACGAACAGGAACTGGACGCGGTGACCGCCTACCTCGCGTCCCTGCGCTGACGTCATGACGAACAGCTGGGTGACCACCGTCGACCACAAGCGTCTCGGCCTGATGTACATCGGCTACGCGCTCGTGTTCCTGGTCATCGGCGGCGTCGAAGCGGCGCTGATGCGCATCCAGCTGATCGCGCCGCATCAGACGTTCGTCTCGCCCCAGGTCTTCAACCGCCTGTTCACGATGCACGGCACGACGATGATCTTCTTCGTCGTGATGCCGCTGCTGTTCGGATTCGCCAACTACCTGATTCCGCTGATGATCGGCGCGCGCGACACCGCGTTCCCGCGCCTCAACGCCTTGAGCTTCTGGCTGACCGCGTTCGCCGGCCTGCTGCTCTACTTCAGCGTGCTCGGCGCCAGCGGCCTGTACGGCGCCGGCAACGCCCCGGATGTCGGCTGGTTCGCCTACGCGCCGCTGACCTCGACGACGTTCTCCCGCGGTCACAGCACCGACTTCTGGACGCTGAGCCTGCTCGTGTCGGGCATCGGCAGCGTCGGCACCGCGATCAACCTGATCGCGACGATCCTCTGCCTGCGCTGCGACGGCATGACGCTGGGCCGGATGCCGCTGTTCGCCTGGCTGATCCTGGTCATGGCCGCGATGGTGATCCTGGCCGTCAGCCCGCTCACCGCGGCGCAGCTGATGCTCCTGATCGATCGGTATCTCGGCGGCCACTTCTTCGACACGCAGGCGGGCGGCTCGGCCACGCTGTGGATGCATTTTTTCTGGATCTTCGGCCACCCCGAGGTCTACGTCCTCGTCCTGCCGGCGTTCGGCTTCGCCTCCGAAATCATCCCGGTGTTCTCGCGGAAGGCCATGTTCGGCTACCCGGTCATGGTCGGCGCGACCGTGTGCATCGGCTTCATCGGCCTGAGCGTGTGGGCGCACCACATGTTCACGATCGGGATGACGGCACAGGCCAACACGTTCTTCGTGCTGTCGACGATGGCGATCGCGGTGCCCACCGGGATCAAGATCTTCAACTGGCTCGCCACCATGTGGGGCGGCACGATCGCGTTCACGACGCCGATGCTGTTCTGCACCGCATTCCTGTTCCAGTTCCTCGTCGCCGGCCTGACCGGGATCATGCTGGGCGCGGCGCCGCTCGACTGGCAGCTGGGCAACTCCTACTTCGTCGTCGCCCATTTTCACTACGTCATCGTCGGCGGCATTCTGTTCACCACGTTCGGCGCGTTCTACTACTGGTTCCCGAAGGCGACGGGCCGCATGTACAGCGAAGCGCTCGGCCGGCTGCACTTCTGGCTGTTCGTGATCGGGTTCCATCTGACCTTCGACTTCATGCACATGCCCGGCCTGCTCGGCATGCCGCGGCGGATTTATACCTACGAGGCGGATCGGGGGTGGGCGATCTGGAATCTCATCGTCACCATCGGCGTCGTGTTCCAGGCGAGCGGCATCCTCGTCTTCCTCGCGAACCTGGGTTGGTCGTACCGCCGCGGCACGCCGGCGGGCAGCGACCCGTGGGATGCGTGGACCCTGGAATGGTCGACTGCGTCGCCGCCGCCAGACTATAACTTCGCCGCGCTGCCGGCAGTGAGGAGCCGGCGGCCGCTGTGGGATCTGAAACACCCCGAAGATCCCGATTGGCGGTACGAATGACCAGGGGACGCGTCGCCATGTACTGCCTGATCGCGGCCGAAGCGGCGATGTTCACGATCTTCGTCGTCGCGTATCTGTTCTACGCCGGCGCGAGTGGCAGCGGGCCGACGCCTCATGACGTGCTGCACCCGCCGATCGTGTTTTCGATCTGTCTGCTGTCGAGCAGCCTCACGATTCACCGCGCCGTAAAGTCATGGCAGCGCGGCGCGATGTCGGCGTTTGCCGCATGGTGGCTGGCCACCATCGCACTGGGCGCGGCGTTTCTCGTCGGCACGGCGCTCGAATGGCGGGATCTGATCGGCGCGAAGGGCCTGACGATCCAGACGAACCTGTTCGGCACCACCTACTACGCGCTGGTCGGCCTTCACGCGGTTCACGTCACCGCGGGGCTCGTCGCATTGACCCTGGTATCGGCGTTCGCATTCCTCGGCTACGTCCGCGCCGAACACGCCGGGCGCGGCGAGGTGCTGTCGATCTACTGGCATTTCGTCGACGGGGTATGGGTGGTCGTGTTCATGGTCGTGTACGTCATCGGGCGGTAGGGCTGCACACATGGCTGACGAACCGGCGATCGAATTGCCCGCGCCGACCGCGTGGCCGTTGATCCTCGCATTTGGTGTGACGCTGACCGCCGCCGGGCTGGTGACGACCCTGGCCGTCAGCCTCGTCGGACTCGTGAGCACCGTGATCGCGACGGTGGGCTGGTTTCGCGAGGTGCTCCCTCGCGAAGCGACCGAACTGGTTCGGGTGACCGCACCGGCGCCGCCGATCGCGACCGCGCGCCGCCAGGTGGCGCGCGTGCGCCTCGCTCCTGAGCTGCAGCGGGCGCAGCTGCCGCTCGAAATCTATCCGGTGTCGGCCGGCGTCAAAGGTGGTCTGGCAGGAAGCGTCGCCATGGCGGGGCTCGCCATGATTTACGGTCTATCGAGCGGGACGAGCGTCTGGTATCCGATCAACCTGCTGGCGGCCGGCTTCATCCCGAACGCCGTGCACACGACGACGACCAGCGAGCTGTCGGCCTTTCACCTGCGGCTGCTGCTGATCGCGATTCCGATTCACTTGATCACCTCGCTGCTGGTCGGCCTGTTGTACGGCGCGATGCTGCCGGTGATGCCGCGGCGGCCGATTCTCCTCGGCGGCGCGATCGCGCCGCTCTTCTGGTCGGGGCTCCTCTACGGCATCCTCAACATCATCAACCCGGTGCTGTATCAGCGTATCGACTGGCTGTGGTTCGTGCTGTCGCAGGTCGCGTTCGGTCTCGTCGCGGGCGTGATCGTCTCGCGGCAGGAACGGGTCCGCACCTGGCAGACCGCGCCGCTGGCGGTGCGCATCGGCATGGAAATGCCTGGGCTGCTCAGCGTCGACGAACAGAAGGGGCCTCCGTGATCACCGTCCGCGCGCTAATCCTCGTGACCGCGACGGTCGCCGCGGCTGGCCTCGGGGCCGCGTTCATCCCGACGGCTCCCGCGACCGCGTTCAACGCGCTCTACGCGCAGAACTGCGCCGGCTGCCACGGCGCGGACGGCACCGGCGGTGCGGCGCGCGGTCTCGTCGATGCAGTGTATCTGGCGACCGCGGACGACCGCGTCGTTCGGGATGTGGTGGCCCGGGGCGTGCCGCAGACCGCGATGCCGGCGTTCGCCGAGACAGCAGGCGGAGCGCTGAGCGACGACCAGATCGACGCGATCGTCCAGGCGCTCCGGTCGCGGGGCGCGGATGCGGGACAGTCCGGCGCGCTGCATCCTCCGCCGTACGCTGCGGTCACGCCGGGTGAGGCGGTGCGGGGCGGTGAGGCGTTCGCCACGTTCTGCGCGAGATGTCACGGCGCCGACGGCCGCGGCGGTCCAGGTGCCGGCTCGATTGTCGACCCGGCCTACCTGACGCTCGTCAGCGACCAGAGCCTGCGCACCACGATCATCGCCGGCCGGCCCGATCTCGGCGCGCCGGACTGGCGCGGCAACGTTCCGGGGCGGCCGATGTCCGATCGAGACGTGTCAGACATCGTCGTCTGGCTCGCCGCGCGGAGAGTGCCATGACAGTGCCCGACGACCCGTCACGACGCGCGCTATTGCTGAAGCTCGGGCTGCTCTTCAGCGGCTTCGTGTCCATGCTTCTCGGTGTGCCGATTGCCGGCTACCTGCTGTCCCCCGTCCTCCGCGGCCGCAAGGCGGCGTACGGATCGTGGGTCGCGCTCGGCGCGGTGACCCGGTTCCCCCCTGGTGAAACACGCCTTGCGACATATCGGCACCCGAGCCTCAATGCCTGGGACGGAGAGACCGCGAGGACGGCGTGCTGGGTGCGGCGCGTCGATGACGACACGTTCAAGGTATTCGCGGTCAACTGCGCGCACCTCGGCTGCCCGGTCCGCTGGTTCGCGCAGTCGGGACTGTTCCTGTGCCCGTGCCACGGCGGCGCGTACTACGCGGACGGCTCGCGTGCGTCGGGCCCTCCGCAACGCGGCCTGTTCGAGTATGCGTATCAGGTCGATCGCGGCACGCTGATGATCAGGGCGGGCGAGATGCCGACGCCCGGTTCGACCGCCGATGCGTCGCGGGAGCGGCCGCCGTGCGCGTGATCACCGCGATCGGCGCCTGGCTCGACGCCCGCCTGCAGCTGGCGGCGACGCTCCGCGACACGATGGAGCATCCGGTGCCGCGAGAGTCGGCGAGCTGGGCGTACGTGTTCGGCAGCGCCGCACTGACGGCGTTCGGCCTTCAGGTGGCGACCGGCATTCTCCTGGCGTTCCTGTATGTACCCTCGGCCGGCGATGCGTGGAACAGCCTGCAGAACCTGAATCAGCACGTGGCGCTCGGCTGGTTCGTGCGCGCGCTGCACGGCTGGGGCTCGAATTTCATGATCGCCATCGTCCTCGTGCACATGGTCCAGGTGTTCCTGTTCGGCGCCTACAAATTTCCGCGCGAGCTCACGTGGGTGATCGGCGTGCTGCTGCTGCTCGTGACTCTCGCGATGGCGTTCACCGGACAGGTGCTCCGGTTCGATCAGGACGCGTACTGGGGACTGGGCATCGGCGCGTCGATCGCGAGCCGCGTACCGGTGGCGGGACCATGGCTGGTCGAGCTGATGCTCGGCGGGCCGATCATCGCCGGAGCGACGCTGTCGCGATTCTTCGCGTTGCACGTGTTCGCGATTCCGGGTCTCCTCATCGCCTTCGTCGCGGTCCACGTTCTGCTGGTGCTCAAACTCGGGGTCAATGAATGGCCGATGCCGGGGCGCCTGGTTCGGCGCGCGACCTATCTGCGCGAGTATCAGGAGATCATCCACCGCGACGGAGTGCCGTTCGTGCCGAACGCGGTCTGGAAGGACGCCATCTTCTCCGGCGTGATCCTGTTGGCGATCGGCGGCTGCGCGCTCGTGTTCGGCCCGTTCGGCCCCAGCGGTCCGCCCGATCCGACGATCATTCAGACCGCGCCGCGGCCCGACTACTTCTTCCTCTGGTTGTACGGTTTGCTGTCGCTGCTGCCGCCGTCGGCGGAAACGCCGATCCTGCTGATCGGTCCCGCCATCGGAATCGCGGCGCTCCTGGCGCTGCCGTTTGTCGCGGGCGAAGGAGAGAAGAGCTGGACGCGGAGGCCACTCGCGGTCCTCGCGGTCGTCCTGATCGCCGTGACGCTCGGCGCGCTGACGCGCCTCGGCGGCGCGGCGCCGTGGAGTCCAGCCATGAACGCGTGGAGCGGCGCCGCCATTCCTGTGCTGTACCTGCATGGACGCACCGCGCTGGAGCGCCAGGGAGCGGCCGTGTTTCAAAACAAGCAGTGTCGCAACTGCCACGCGCTCGGCGGCGTTGGCGGTCAGCGCGGGCCGGCGCTCGACGAAGTCGCCGTCAGCCTGACGCGGGGGCAGCTCATTCGCCAGGTGATTCAGGGCGGCGGCAACATGCCCGCGTACGGCCGGAACCTGAGCCCGGCGGAAACCACCGCGCTCGTCGCGTTCCTGCGCACGCTGCACCCGACCGGTCAGGCGCCGGCCAGCGACGGAGCGCGCCGCGAAGGGGAATGAGATGAACGGACACAATCTCGTCCTGGTGCACATGGTCCGGCACGTGGTGCTCGCCGGAATCCTGCCGCCATTGGTGTGGCTGATCGCACCAGCTCTGATCCGTGCGTGTCGACCGGGTTTCCTGGTGCCGAGCGCGGCCATAGCACTCGGCCGCGTGCTGACCCATCCGGCGACCACCTGGCTGGCAGGCACGCTGACGATGATCGTCTGGCACGTGCCCGGCGCCTTCGCGCTCGCCCAGCGCTCGCCGGCGTGGCATGCGGTAGAAGATCTGTCGTTCGTCGCTGCTGGCCTGTTGTTCTGGTGGCCCGTGATCCGGCGTTCGCCGGCGGCGCCGCGCCTCCCCTACCTTCTCATCCCGCTCTACCTGTTCGCGGCGACGCTGCCATGCGATGCACTGTCTGCGTTCCTGGTCTTCAGCGATCGTGTGGTTTACAACCAGGAACGCGTCCACGCCGGCTTCTCTGCGACGGCTGCTCTCGCCGACCAGCAGGCGGCAGGCGCGTTCATGTGGGTCGCGATTACCTTCCTGTACCTCGTTCCCGCATTCGTGTTGACGGTCCACGCAGTCTCAGCGGAGGACCAACTCGGGTGACGCCGATCGAGCCCTCGTGAACTCCACCGGCCGCGCGGTGGATCGACTGCCGCTTCCATCCGCACGTTGACACGGCAGGCGCAGGCGGATCAGTCGCTGCCGGAGAGCGACAGTACCCGCGCGAAACGGCGGGCGATCAATCGCTGCCGCCCGGTGCTGTCCTTCACGACGCCGACAATGTCGTACTCGCCTTCAGGGACGCCGCGGAATTCGAGATCGATCGTCCTGGGGGCGCGCTCGCCTTCGAGCGGCACCTCACTGCTGCGATAGAAGCCGCCAGAATCGGCGGTCACGGTCAGCGAACGATTGTCGACGCTCGGCTCGAGCCGGACCCGAACCCGCAGCGGCGACGGCGCGAACGCCTGCGCCGGCGTCACCGTCATCGTCATGCGGTCGCCGCCGCTGGCCGGCAACGCCACGACCACACACAAGCCGCACAGCCAGATTCTCATACTCACATCCTCGCCAGTCTCGAAAGGCAACGGGCGCGCCAACGTCGCCGCGCCGACACCTGACGCGCGTCACGGCGGCGATGCGCAGAAACACTCACACCTGTTCGTTCGATCGCGGTGTTGCCCGCGCGCGTCCGAGCCGTTCAGAGGAGGACGGGGTGGCATCCATGTTGCCCTTCCGACCGTCATGAAAGGAGTCTTTATGTCTTATGTAAAGCGATTCGGCGTGGTGTGTGCGGTGGTGCTTCTCGTTCTCATCTCACGGTCGGCGCGGGCGGATGAGTGGGACCAGCTGATGGTCTTCACCTTCAGCGCTCCCGTCGAGATCCCTGGCGTCGTGCTCCCCGCCGGCACCTATCAGTTCAAGCTTGCCGATCCGCTCTCGGATCGCAGCGTCATCACGGTCCTGAGCGCCGACGGGTCGCGGGTCTACGCGACGATCGCCGCGGTCGCGGAGCGGCGAACGACGCCGACGGACGATCCGGTCGTGACGCTGGAAGCGCGATCGAAGGGGTCGCCTCAGGCGATCGACACGATTTTCTATCCTGGCGAGGCGATCGGACTGGAGTTCCTGTACCCGCAACACCGCGCCGATCCGTCGACCGGATCGCGCTGACCCGCTGGAGCAAGGGTTGTCCGGACGGTGTCCATCGTGATCAGCAGCGCGGGAACCGGAGGGATGGTCGCGTCGCCCGGCTCGCTCGGCCGCCGACGCGAAGAACGGCGCGGACGTCGCGCCGCATCATCGACCGTCGGCGATGGGCAGTGTGAACGAGAACGTCGCGCCGGGGCCGGCGTTGGCGTCGGCCCATAGCCGCCCCCCGTGCGAATGCACGATCGAACGGCTGATGGACAACCCCATCCCGGTGCCTTGTGCCTTGGTCGTGAAGAACGCGTTGAACATCTGATCGCCGTGTTCGGGAGCCAGTCCGACCCCGGTGTCGCTGACCGATATCAGGACGTCCTGTTGGCTGGCTCGCGACATGACGATCAGATGGCCTCGTGTTTCCTTCATCGCCTCGATGCCATTCAACATCAGGTTCATGAGCACCTGTTGCACCTGGACCCGATCGGCCATGATCGGCGGCACGCCGCGGTCCAGATCCGCGCGGATCGACACTCCGTAGCGGTGCGCCTCGCCGCGCAGCAGCGGCACCATCTCGTCGATCACATCGTTCACGTCGAGCAGCTGACGTTGCTGATCGTCCTGCTTGAACAACGACCGGATGCGGCTGATGATCTCCGTCGCGCGGGTCACGTCTTGCACCGCTCTCGTCGCCGCGGCTCGTGCTTCGGCGGTATCCGGTTCGTCGCGGCTGAGCCACCGCAGGGAGGTCTTCACATCCGTCATCGCCGCGGTCATCGGCTGGCGGATTTCGTGCGCGAGCGACGCCGCCAGCTCGCTGACGGTCGTAATTTTCGTGACGTGCGCGAGATCCGCCTGCGAGCGACGCAGTTGTTCTTCCGCACGTTCGCGCTCCGCGAAGAGCTCGCCGATCCGATCGACGGCGTAGTTGAACGCCGATCCCAGGCCCGCGAGCTCGTGGCTCCCGGTCAGGGTGATGCGGTGCTGAAAGTCGCCGCGCGCCAGCGCGTGCGCCCCCGCCTCGAGCACGGCGAGCGGTTTCGTGATCGCGCGGGTCGTCGACCACGCGAGGCCGACCGCCATCAGCAGCGCGGCCAACGTGGCGATCACGACGACGACGAATAACTGCCGGGCGCCTTGTGCGCGCGCATCGGCCGCCTCCCGTTCATGGGCCACAGCCGACTCGAGGCGATCGACCAGCACCGAGCTGATGTCGACGAGCGGCGGCACGTCGTACGCCAGGCGGAGGCGCGCCGCAGGCCAGTCTCCGGCGGCGGCGAGAGCGACAATGCGATCCAGCTGAAACGGAAGGCCGGCTTTGATCGCGTCGAGCGCGCCGCGGATTGTCGCGTCACCCGCGAGGTGTGTCGACGACACGATCAGGCGCTCGGCACGGTCCACGTCCCCTCCGAACGCCCCGCGGAGGACGGCCGCCTCGCCCTTCAGCCGCCGCACATCGGCGCTGCTGGTCGCTGCCGCGAGCGGTCCGGTGAACGCATAGACGTCGACATTGACGCGCAGCACCGCCAGCGCGGCCTGATCGACCGCGGCACGACCCTCGCTCGACGACAGGATCAGCCGGTAAGGCACCACCGCGATGATGTCGACGACCACCATCAGCACGACGATGGCGACGAACGAGGCGGTGACCCGCGTCCTGACCTTCATGGCCGGCGCGCCGGTTCGAGATGGGTGATGCGCCGCAGGGTGTCTTCGAGATGCGCGGCCGCCTCGGGAGCGCCCTGTTCGTGCGTCAGCACCGCATGCACGGCGGCGACGTACGACGCGGACACCTCGGGGTACGCCACGCCGGCGGCGGCCGACGGCCGCGCGATCACGCCGTCGGCGAGGGTCTCGAGAATCGCGGCGAAGTGCGGGTTCGCCGCCATCAGGCGAGGGTCGTCGTACAGGTCGGGGATGCTCGGCGGCACGTGGAATTCGAGGGCGCGCTTCAACTGCACGTCGCGGCGGGCGAGGAAGCGAACGAACATGGCCGCTTCCCGGGGATGAGCCGACCGGCGGGACACGCCGAAGCCATAGCGGCCCAGCGTCGCCGCGCGGCGCACCGCGCCCCTCGGCAGCGGCGCGATACCGATATTCTCGTCCGCCACCGACCGCGCCTGGAACGCGAACTCGAGCGGCCAGCTGCGCATGAACGCGGCGTGCCCCGCGCGCCACACGTTGGACACGTCGGGCTCGAAGTACTCCACCACCGAGGGCGGGGACACGGAGCCGATCCAGCGGGCGGCGCGCTGCCACGACGACAGCGCGGTCGGGTTGTTGACGGTAATCGTCCCGTTATCCAGAATCGCGCCGCCGCCGTCGGACGCCTGCCATTCCAGGGCGACGGTGGCGAGCGGTTCAGAGCGCACCCCTGCCCACACGAAGCCCCAGAAATCCCGCCGTCCCCTGGCGCGCTCGCCCGCCTGAATCCGGGCGGCCATGCGTTCCAGCTCGTCCCAGGTGCCCGGCGGCGCGCGGTAGCCATAGTCCCGGAGCAGGTCCGCGCGATACCACAGCAGCGGCACCATCGCCGCGCGCGGGAGCGACACCAGTTTCCCGTGGACGGTGCTGTTGGCGATGAGCGCCGCGAAATGACTCGAGATTTCCGACGCCGGCACATACGGCGTCAGATCGACGAACTCGTCCGCGAACATGCCCGGCCACGTCGCGTCGAAGCCGTAGACATCGGCTCCGCGCGTGCCTTTGTCCAGCAGTCCACGCCGCAATCCGAGCTGCATGGCCGAATCGCCGGTGGAGATGATTTCATCGACCTGGACGCCGGTCTCCTGCGTGAACTGGCCGATCTCCTCGCGGCGACGACGCCGCGAGGCGGCGTCCCACCATCCACTGTCCGTGAACGTGATCGTCACCGGCCCGGCGGGCGCGCGGCGCGTGTCGCAGCCCGCCGATGTCAGGACGGTGAGAAGGAGGAGGCCGGCGCCGACACCTCGAGTCATGACGATCGGCCCTTTCCGATCAGAGTCGAGCTGCACCCTGCCCCTTCAACCAGGCGCGAACCGACCGCTACCCACTATTGCACGGCGGCCGTTCGGGGCCAACGGTTGCCGCCGGGCCAATCCTCTACCATTACGGTGCTGACGCGCGCAGCGTTTCACACTGTTTGGGATCGTTGGCGATCGCCGACGCAAACGTCGCCGAAATCGGCGCGGGGCCCGGGACTCCGCCACGGCGATACGAAACAGCTCCCGCAGGCCGGATGTCGACGACCACATTTGCACCGACACATCCGCGCACCGGCGAACAACAGGTCCGGCGGTCGCCGCGATCCTTCGGCGTGCGGCATGCTCCGCGGCGACCACCGCGTGGCCTCCTCTTTGCGGTCGCCGCAGTGGCCTCATATGCGCACCTCAGAAACGTGGGACACGTTCGACCAGATGGCGAGTGACCTCGACGATCTGAAAACGACCGTGGAGGAATTGATCGAGAACCCGGACGCTTCGGCGCACCAGTCGACGTTGCGCAAGCTGCGACAGGCGCTCGACCTGGCGCGCGATGCCGTCGATGAAGTCGAAAACGCCGGACAGTAGCGCTTGGAGGCGCAGAGGCGTCAGCCCGGTTCACGCGGGCGTCATGACCCAGATCGCCCACTGGCCGTCGCGCCGGCTGTGAAACGCAACCCGCCGGCCATCGGGCGACCAGGCAAACTCTTCCGCCGTAGGGTCGGTCACGACGCAGCGCATCGACCCGTCGTGGAGATCCAGCAGCCATGCCCCGCTGCGGGCCACCTGAAAGATCACATGCGTCGCGTCGGGCGACACCGCCGGGAGGCCGACGACGCTGCGCGGCATCGGCGACGCGTACTCGCGTGCCGACCCGGTGGCGAGATCGTGGACGATCAATCGATCGTCGTGCGTGTAGCAGATGCGATCTCCGTCCGGAAACCAGGATGCGCTCCATGTCTGACCGCGGGCGAAGGACGTCAGGCGGCGCGAACGGCCGCTTGCGAGATCGAGTAGCCACAGGTTCCAGACCGCCGGCCGATCGGTCTCGGCCCGGACGAACGCCAGCGTCGAACCGTCCGGCGACCACGTCGGCACCGCTGCGAACCCCGTCCCGCTCACCCGGCGGGCACCGCTGCCATCGCGATACGCGACGTAAATCCCCCGCTCGCCGTCGCGGTCCGAGTCGAACGCGACGCGCCTGCCGTCCGGCGACGGCCTGACGTGATAATTTTTTGCGCCATCGTCCTGGATCGTCATCACGCGCAAGTCGGCGCTCTGACGATCGCCCGGTTCAGGCGAAGCGCCGACGTCTGACGACGTGCCGGTCGGAGAAAACAACGCGGTACCGGCCGATGCGAAATTCGGCAAGGAGGTCGGTCCGCTCGATACGGCCACGGCGCGTACGACCGAGCCTCGCGCGCCGGAGGACGTCGGGGCCGCCGAGGGCCCGACGGAA
>JAOBWF010000365.1 GCA_025463215.1 Acidobacteriota bacterium
AGCGGGCAGCAGGCGCGCCAGCTCGCGAATCACCGCCGCGTTGATCGAGATGAACCGGTGCTGCCCCGCCTCGCGCACCGTCAGCACGCCGGCGTCGACCAGCTTGGCGAGGTGGTGCGAGATGGTCGGCTGCGCGAGATCGAAGCGGGCGCAGACCTGGCCGCACGACAGCTCCCCCGCCGCCGCGATCTCCTGCACCATCCGCAGCCGCTTGGGGTCCCCGAGCGCCTTGAGCGCCTGGGCCAGTACTACTGCATCCATATCGGGGCCATCCATAGATATATCGAAATACTTCGAAATGATGCCCCCGTCCCGGTGGCGCTGTCAAGCGCCCCCCGCGGCGCGGGTCTGGCGCGGTCCTTGCCACGCCAGCAGCGGGAGCCTCCAGCCATGTCACAACGCACCGTGCAGCTGCTCATCGGTCAGATCGTCACCGACGAGGAGCTGCGGCGCCGCTTCGTCGCCGACCCTGCCGGCGTCCTGCGGGCCCTCAGCGAGCAGGGGCTGGCGCTGACGCCGCTCGAAATCCTCGCCTTGATCGACACCGAACCGGGCGTCTGGGAGATGGCGGCGCGCCGCATCCACCCGCGCCTGCAGCGCTGCAGCCTGCTCCACGACGCGGGCTGATCCGCGTCGCTCGATCGCGACCGCCGCATTCGCCTTCCTCTTGTCATTGCTCTCATCTCGTTATCCATCGCGTTGTGATGCGGCGCCGCGCGAGCTGCGCCCGACGATGCGCGGCCGTGCGTGCGTGTGAGGACACACTGTGTGCCATCACATACACCGCGGCGAGTGATTCCACCGTGCACGGCGGCCGGTTTCCCAGTCGCCGCGCCGATTGCGGCGAACGGCACGCGACGTGCCCTGTTGACTGGCATCGGCCATCACGGCCGGCCATCACAGGAGGCAGTCATGTTTCGTTCAGCCATCGCTCTCATCGCCGTGTTGCTCGTCGGCGGCGCCGATCGCGTCGCCGCACAGGAAGCGGCTCCCGGACCGGGGACGGTCGAGGTCACGCTGATTCCGGGCGGCGCGACGTTCTTCACCAACACCAACAACGGCTCGAGCTTCGGCAACTACAACGTCGGCGCCGGGCTCACCTACAACGTCAACCGGATCGTCGGCATCGAAGGTGAATTCGGATCGTCAATCGGCATCTCGCAGAACCTGACCGACGGCGGCTTTCGCGGCACGCAGAAGACCCCGAACACGCTGACCTACGCCGGCAACGTCGTGCTGTCGGCGCCGACCCACTCGTCGATCGTCCCCTACGTCACCGGCGGCATCGGCGCGCTCACCCTGCTGCAGACAGCGAGCCTCGGCATCAACACCACCGAGAGCTTCCTGACCGGCAACGTCGGCGGCGGCCTCAAGTGGTACGCCCCGAACGGTCGCTGGGGGCTGCGCGGCGACTACCGCTTCATGGCGACGCAGTCGAAGGACACCGCGCCGGCGTTCTTCGGCCAGGACACGCGCTACGGCCACCGCGTCTACGGCGCCGTGATCATCAACGCGCTGCGCTGATCGACCGCACCGTGACCCCAAAGGAGCACTCGTGACCATGCGCGCACTACGGCAATTCGGCGGCGGTCTCGCGGCGGCCGCGTCTCTCCTGGCGCTGGCGGCGTGCCAGACCACCAAGGCGGCGGTGCCGGGGGCACCGCCGCCTCTCGACGTCTCGGTCGCCGCAGTCGTCGAACAGCCCGTGACGACGGCGAGCGAATGGATTGCAACGCTCGACGGCTACGTCAATGCCCAGATCCGGCCGCAGGTCAGCGGCTACCTGGTGACGCGGCGCTACCGCGAGGGGGCCGCGGTGCATCGCGGCGACGTGCTCTTCGAGATCGATCCGCGGCCGCTGCAGGCGGTCCTTACGCAGGCGACCGCACAGGCCGCCCAGGCGGAGGCGCAGCTCGCCAAGAGCGCGCGCGACGTCGAACGCGACACGCCGCTCGCCTCGCAGCAGGCGATCGCCCAGAGTCAGCTCGACGCCGACATTCAGGCGTGGCGGGCGGCGAAGGCGAACGTCGACGCGCTCGAGGCGGCGGTCGAAACCGCGCGCCTCAACGTGAGCTTCACGAGCGTGACGTCACTCATCGACGGCGTCGCCGCGATCGCCACGGCGCAGATCGGCGATCTCGTCGGACCCGCGACGCTGCTGACGACCGTGTCGCAGGTCTCGCCGATCAAGGCCTACTTCGCGGTCAGCGAGCTCGAGTACCTGCGGATCGCCGGGGCGATCAACGGCGCCCAATCCGGCCGGCAGCCGTGGGACTCGCAGGCCGGCTTGTCGCTGACGCTGAGCGACGGCCGGATCTATCCGCACAAGGGCACCTTCGTCGCGGCCGATCGGGAGGTCGATCGCGGCACCGGCACGATCCGCCTGGTCGCGGCGTTCCCCAACCCGGGCAACCTGCTCCGTCCCGGTCAGTACGGCCGCGTCCGCGCCTTGACCGGCACCGACGCCCACGCCCTCGTGGTGCCGCAGCGCGCGGTGAGCGATCTCCAGGGCGGCTATCAGATCCGCGTTCTGGGGCCGGGCAACCACGTGACGATCCGGACGGTGACGGTCGGCGACCGCGTCGGCAACCTGCGGATCATTACCTCCGGCGCCACCGCCGGCGAGCAGGTCATCGTCGGCGCACCCGCGGCGGTGCGCGACGGCAGCATCGTCACGCCGAAACCGTACACACACACCGAGGGCTGATCAGTGGCGACATTCTTCATCAACCGTCCAATTGTCGCGATCGTGATCGCGATCGTCACCGTCATCGTCGGCGTCGTGTCCCTCCGCGGCCTGCCGCGCGCGCAGTTTCCCGACATCGTGCCGCCGCAGATCGTCGTCACCACCACGTACCCCGGCGCCGACGCCGTGACGATGGAGCAGGCGGTCGCGACGCCGATCGAGCAGCAGATGAACGGCGTCGACAACATGCTCTACATGCAGTCGACCAACGCCAACGACAACACGACCCAGTTGACGGTGACGTTCGACGCCGACACCGACATCAACACCGACCAGGTCAACGTGCAGAACCGGCTGGCGGAGGCGCAGGCCAACCTGCCGCCGGAGGTCAACCAGTTCGGCGCCACGATCCGGCGCTCGACCGGCCTGCCGCTGCTGGCGGTCTCGCTGTTCTCGCCGAAGCACACGCACGATTCGTTGTTCCTCGGCAACTACGCCAACATCAACCTGGTCGATTCGCTGCGCCGCATTCCGGGCGTCGGCCAGGTCGTCGTCTTCGGCGCGACCGACTATGCGATGCGGATCTGGGTCAAGCCCGATCTGCTGGCGAAGCTGGGGCTGACCGTCCCCGACCTGTCGAACGCGGTCAAGCAGCAAAGCTCCGTCAACCCGGCCGGCCAGCTTGGCGCCGCGCCGGCGCCGGCGGCGCAGGAGACGACGCTCACCGTGCGGACGCAGGGCCGCCTCCAGAGCGCCGAGGAGTTCGGCCGCATCGTCGTCCGCTCGAACGCGGACGGATCGGTGGTGCGGCTGGCCGACGTCGCGCGCGTCGAGCTCGGCGCGCTCAACTACCGGCAGATCGGCCGGTTCAACGGCCAACCGAGCTGCATCGTCGCGGTGTTCCAGTCGCCCGGATCGAATGCGCTCGCGGTGTCCGACGCGGTCAAGCGGGTGATGGTCGCGCAGGGACCGAAGTTCCCTGCCGATCTCCACTACGCGCTGGCGCTCGACATGAGCACGCCGGTGAGCGCCGGCATCCACGAAATCGTGGTCACGCTCGCCGAAGCGATCGCGCTCGTGATGCTGGTCGTGTTCCTGTTCCTCCAGAGCTGGCGCGCCACGCTGATTCCGATGCTCGCCGTGCCGGTGTCGCTGGTCGGCACCTTCGCCGCATTTCCGCTGCTCGGGTTCTCCATCAATACGCTGTCGCTCTTCGGACTGGTCCTCGCGGTCGGCCTGGTCGTCGACGATGCGAACGGGGGGGTCGAGGCGGTGCAGCATCACATCGAACAGGGACGGTCGCCCCGCGAGGCGACATTTCAGGCGATGAAGGAAGTGTCGGGTCCGGTGGTCAGCATCGCGCTGATCCTCGCGGCGGTGTTCGTGCCGATCGGCTTGATGGGCGGCATTCAGGGACGGTTGAACAAGCAGTTCGCCGTCACCATCGCGATCAGCGTGATCATCTCCGCCTTCAACGCCTTGACGCTGACCCCGGCCCTGTCGGCGATGCTGCTGCGGCCGCGGCGCGCGGCGCGCGGCCTCGTCGGGCGGTTCTTCGACGCGTTCAACCGCGGCTTCACCTCGGCCACGCACGGCTACGTGCGACTGAGCCACGCGCTGATCCGGAAAACTGCGATCGGCGTCGCCCTGCTCGCCGCGTTCGTCGTCGCCGACGGACTGGTGATGAAACGGCTGCCGACCAGCTTCGTGCCCGAGGAAGACTACGGCTTCTTCTTCCTCAACGTGCAGCTGCCGCCAGCGGCGTCGCTGGCGCGCACCGACGAAGTCTGCCGCCGGATCGAACAGATGCTGGGCGACACGACCGGCGTCGACGCGGCGACGACCGTCGCCGGGTTCAGCCTCATCTCGCGGGTGTCGTCCGACAACTCGGCGTTCTATTTCGTCGCGCTGAAGCCGTGGGAAGAGCGCCGCGGCGCCTCACAGCAGGCGCGAGCCATGGTCAACGCGCTCAATGGCCGGCTGATGACGCAGGTCCCGGATGCGTTCGCCTTCGCATTCATGCCGCCGGCGATTCCGGGGCTCGGCGACTCGGGCGGCTTCTCGTTCTGGCTGCAGGATCGCAGCGGCGGCTCGGTCGAATTCCTCGAGCAGAACGTGCAGGCGTTCATCGCGGCGGCCCGCACACGCCCCGAGCTCGCCGGCGTCGCGACCCTCTTTTCTGCCTCGGATCCGCAGGTGTATGCCAGCGTCGATCGGGACAAGGCGCTGAAGCAGGGCGTGGCGGTAGGCGACGTCTACGAGACGCTGCAGGCGTTTCTCGGCGGGCTCTCCGTCAACCAGTTCAATCGCTTCGGCCGGCAGTGGCGCGTCTTCCTGCAGGCCGATGCGGACGCCCGCATGCAGGCCGACGACATCGGCCGGTTCTACGTCCGCAACAACCAGCAGACGATGGTGCCGCTCTCGACGCTGGTGACGCTGTCCAAGACCTACGGGCCGACCTACACGAACCGGTTCAACCTGTATCGCGCGGCCCAGTTGCTCGGTGGCGCGGCGCCCGGTTACAGCTCGGGGCAGGCGCTCGACGCACTCGAAGACGTCGCCAAGGCGACGCTGCCGCCGGAGATGGGATACGACTTCGCCGACCTGTCGTATCAGGAGCGCAAGGCGTCCGGGAACATCGTGACGACGTTCGGCCTGTCGCTGATCTTCGTCTTCCTCATCCTGGCCGGCCTCTACGAGAGCTGGTCGCTGCCCTTCTCGGTGCTGCTGTCGGTGCCGATCGCGGTCTTCGGCGGCGTGCTGGGATTGTATCTGCGGCGATTCGATCTCGACGTCTTCGCCCAGATCGGGCTGGTGATGCTGATCGGACTCGCCGCCAAGAACGCGATCCTGATCGTCGAGTTCTCGAAGGACGAGCTCGAGAAGGGCCGCAGCCTCGTCGACGCCGCGCTCGAAGGCGCGCGCATCCGGCTCAGACCCATCCTGATGACCTCGTTCGCGTTCATCCTCGGCTCGGTGCCGCTGTGGGTCGCCTCGGGGTCGGGCGGCGCGTCGCGACGGGTGCTTGGCACCGTGGTCGTCGCGGGCATGCTGGCGGCAACGGCGATCGCGATCTTCGTCATCCCGATGTTGTTCGTGCTCATGGAGCGGATCGCAAGCCGCGTCGCACGGACGCCGCACACCAGCCCTGTCCCGGCGCCGCTCGAAGGGAGCGCGTGAGATGAAAACGCTGATCATTCTCCTCGCCGCCGGCCTCGCCGCCGGCTGCACCGTCGGCCCGAACTACGCGCGACCGATCGTCGCGGCACCGGCGGCGTACCGCGGTGCCGTCCTGGTCGATCCGCCGGCCGATGCGACCTCGATCGGGGAGCAGACCTGGTGGGATGTGTTCCAGGACGATGCGCTGCGCGAGCTGATCCGCACCGCCCTGCAGCAGAATCTCGATCTGCGGATCGCCGCGAGCCGGATCGTGCAGGAGCGCGCGCGCCTCGGCATCACGCGCGCCGACCAGTTCCCGGCGCTCGACGCGGGCGCCGGCGTCTCCCGCAGCCGGGTCGAAAAGAGCGTCGTGCCGTTCCCGCTCGATCCGTTTCAGCGCAGCGACCTCCAGCTGTCGGCGAGCGCGGGATGGGAGCTGGACTTCTGGGGCAAGTATCGCCGCGCCACCGAAGCGGCGCGGGCCTCGCTGCTCGCCAGCGAATGGGGCCGGCGCGCCGTCGTCACCAGCCTGGTCAGCGATGTCGCGAGCGCCTACTTCCAGATGCGCGCCTTCGATCTGCAACTCGAGATCGCCCTTCGCACACTGGCGTCACGGCGTGAATCGCTGCGGCTCACCGAGGTGACGGCGCAGGGCGGCGCGACCTCTTTGGTCGACGTGCGTCAGGCGGAACAGCTGGTGTTCAACGCCGCGGCGACGACCGCGGATCTCGAGCGCTCGATTGCGCAGCAGGAGAATGACATCAGCGTGCTGCTCGGCAGAAATCCGTCAGAGGTCGCGCGCGGCGATTCGCTCGAACAGCAGGTGCACGTGCCCGACATCCCGGTCGGCTTGCCGTCGGCGCTGCTCGAGCGGCGGCCGGACATCCGCCAGGCCGAGCAGCAGCTGATCGCGGCGAACGCGAACATCGGCGTCGCCCGGGCCGCCTACTTCCCGCAGATCGCGCTGACCGGCAGCGCTGGTGCGGCGAGCACGGCCCTCGCCACCCTGGTGACGACGCCGGCCGGGTTCTGGGCGATCGGCGCCGGGTTGACCGGGCCGATCTTCAACGCCGGACGCACCAGGTCACGCGTCGCGCTGGCCACCGCCCAACAGGACGAGGCGGCGCTGATCTACCAGCAGATCATCCAGCAGTCGTTCCGCGAGATATCCGATGCGCTCGTCGGGTATCGCAAGGGGCGCGACTTCCGCGAGCAGCAACAGTTGCTGAACGGCTCGGCGAAAGACGCACGCCGGCTCGCGGATATCCGGTATCGCGGCGGCGCGACCAGCTACCTCGAAGTGCTCGACAGCGATACCCGGATGTTCTCGGCGGAGCTCGGCGTGACGCAGGCGGAGCTTGGCGAGCTGCTCGCCTTCGTGCAGATTTACCGCGCGCTCGGGGGCGGCTGGCAGCGCTAGAAACAGGGCCGGCATGATGGTACCGTCAGCCTCTCACTTCGAGAGGAGGCGGGATGGTGCCACTGAGAGACTGGGGATCCTTCTATGTGATCGTGGGATCCGCGGCGGCCGCGCTGATCGGGTTGCAGTTCGTCGCGATGGCGCTGGTGGCCGACCTGCCGCGGCCGGCGAGCAACGATACCCTCGAGGCCTTCGGCACGCCGACGACCATGCACTTCAGCGCCTGTCTGTTCGTCGCCGCGGTGTTGAGCGCGCCGTGGCGGTCGTTGGCGTTCCTCGCACTCATGCTGGGCGCTCTCGGCGCCGCCGGGTTCGTCTATTCGCTGATCATCGCCAGGCGGGCGCGGAACCAGCCTGACTACCAACCGGTGCTCGAGGACTGGATGTTTCACGTCATCCTGCCCGCGATCGTCTACGGCACGATCGCGGTGGGCGGCTACCTGCTTCGGGCCGACCTGGCGCGCGGGCTCGTCGCGATCGCGGCGGCGACGCTGACGCTGATGTTCATCGCCATCCACAACGTCTGGGACACGGTGACCTACCTCGTCGTCCTGCGCAAGGAAGAGCACGCCGCCACGCCGCCTGCCGGCGAGGAGCGCTGAGCGTAGCCGCCGCACGTTCGGCTACACTCAAGTCGCCGCACGGGGCGAGCCCTCACAACCCGCGGACGCGGCCGTGCATTCATCCGCGGTAGGTTCACCAGCATGAAACTGACGATCCTCACAGCCCTGTGCGTCACCGCCGCTTCGACGGCCTCGTGCTCCAGCCCGACGCATGCGGGCGATCCGGCGAGGACAGCCGCGCCGGCGCTCGCGGCGACGCCGGCGCTGTGGGGCGAGATGAAGCCGGTCGTCTCGGTCAAGGAACTGATGCGCGATTTCATCGATCCCGCGTCCGACTACGTCTTCGACGCGGTCGGGATCGTGAGCACGCAAAAAAATATCGTGGAAACCGCGCCGAAGAGCGACGCCGACTGGGACAAGATCCGGACCGGCGCGGTGATGCTCGCGGAAGGCGCCTACCTGCTCAAGGTGCCGCGTCCGTTTGCCCCGGCGGGTGACGAGAACAACAGCACCGGCCCCGATCCCGAGGAGCTGTCGCCGGCGCAGATCAAGGCCAAGCTCGAGGCCGATCCGGTGTTGTGGAACGCCAAGATCGAAGCGCTCCGTAACGTCGGGCTCGAAGTGCTGGCGATCGTGAAACGGCGCGATGCGAAGGAATTGTGGGACGCCGCCGACAATCTCGATCAGGCGTGCGAGAGCTGCCACCTCGCCTACTGGTACCCGGGCGAAAAAGAGTTCCTCAAGAAGCTCGATCGGCGTCTCGACGAGCTCTACGGGATCCGGGCCGACCGGACACGTAAACTGGGCATGGACCCGAAATAGTGGACAACATCGATCTCGTCGTTCTGCACGAACACCCCGAGTGGCAGAAGCCCCTATTCGCCGCGCTCGAACGGCGCGGCATCTCCTTCCTGCCCTTCGACGTGACGCGCACGGCGTTCAGCAACGTCGACCCGCTGCGCAGCGGCCTCTACTTCAACCAGGCGAGCCCGAGCGCGTACCTGCGCGGCCACACGCGCGCGGTGCCGCTCGCGCTGGCGTACATGCGGACGCTCGATCTGCTCGGCGCGCGGGTGCTCAACGGCGCCGACGTGTTCGCGCTCGAGTTGAGCAAGAGCGCGCAGGCGAGCCTGCTGCGCACGCTGGGCATCGACTGCCCGCGGTCGATCACGTTCAACGACACCGGCGCGCTGCGCCCCTACGCCGGCGATATCCGCTGGCCGGCCTTGCTCAAGCCGGATCAGGGCGGCAGCGGGGCCAGGATTCAGGTGGTCGAGTCGCTGGACGAGGTCGACGCCATCTTCGCTCGGGATCCCGGCGTGTGGCTGCCGGACAACCTGTTCCTGCTCCAGGAATACCTGCCGCACGATCCGGAGCACGGCATCGTGCGGCTGGAATTTCTCGGCGGCGAGCTGCTCTACGCGATGCGCGTCATCACGCACGGACGGTTCAATCTGTGCCCGTCGCCGGTCTGCAATCCTGACGACGGCACCGGTGTGTGCGCCGTCCCCGACGCGGCGGTCGAGGCGCCGCCGGTCGAGTTCGTGGCGTATCACGATGTGCCGCGCGACGCGGTCGAGACCGCGAAGCGGATCGTCCGGGCGGCGCGATTGGATGTAGGGGGGATCGAGTATCTCGAGACAGACGACGGCCGCCGCGTCTTCTACGACATCAACGCCAACTCGAATCTGCGTCCGTCGGTCGCCGCCGCGTTCGGTTTCGATCCGTTCGAGCGCGTCGTCGATTTTCTCGCCGGTCAGCTGCAACGCCGCTGACCGCGACCTCTAGACGGTGCGCGCCGAACCGGGGGTCAACTCCGTGCCCGCATCGTACTGGCGACGCCAGGCGTCGGCCCACCCGGTGGCCTGCGCGTCGGAGTCGCACAACTCGACCCGAATGTCCCTCGTGTCCCGGCTGACGGCGACGATCACGCGTCCGGACTCGTGCGCAATCCAGCAGCGGGTGCCGTCCGCTCCGCTCCAGAGTACCGTTGCGCCAAGTCCCACTTCCATCCGGGTCCCCGGCTGAACCTCGTCAGAGGCACGGCGGCCCCCCTGACGGGTTGTACGTCGATCCGTGCCGGACCTCGGCCGTTTACTGTCCATAGGTGCATGATTAGCAATCTTCTGGCCTGTCGCGGACGTCGCAGGAACGCCTGTTTTCACCATCAATTGGCCCGGTTGGATCACAACGCTTTCCGAATGCGTGACTGTTTTCAGACGCGGTAAGTCGTGGAAGCCGACGCCTCAACGCGCGAGGGCTCCGGCCGTCTGCAACGTCGGATCGCTCTGCAACGTCGGATCGCATCGCGACATCCAATAGCATGAGGATATTCTGGTGACCCCTTCCGAGGACGTCCACAGCTCCGGACCGCCCGCGACGATGACCGACGAGCAGCTGGTCGCCGCCGTGCGCGGCGGCGACACCGCGCGCTTCGAAGAGCTGATGCGCCGCTACAACCAGCGCGCCTACCGGGTGGCGCGCGCCATCGTCAAGAACGACGCGGAGTCCGAAGACGTGATGCAGCAGGCCTACCTGAATGCGTTCACGCACCTGCACCAGTTCGAGGGGCGCTCGGCGTTTGCGACCTGGCTGACGCGCATCGTGATTTACGAAGCACTCGGCCGCCGCCGCCGCGAGCGGCCGGCCGGACCGATCTCGAACGACGCCACAGGTGACGCCATGCCCCAGCCGCACGCCCCAGGACCAAGCCCCGAACGCGAGGCCTATGCCTCGGAATTGAAACGGCTGGTCGAAGAATCGGTCGACGCGCTGCCCGATTCGTACCGTTCGGTCTTCATGCTGCGGGAGATCGAAGGGCTGTCGACCGCGGAAACGGCGGAAGGACTCGATCTGGGCGAGGAAGCGGTCAAGACGCGGCTGCACCGCGCCCGCGCCCTGATGCGCCGCGAGTTGTACGCGCGCGCCGGCGGCTCGACCGCCGACGCCTTTACGTTCCACCGCACGCGGTGCGATGCGCTCGTCCGCCGGGTCTTCGACCGCCTCGCCACGATGACGTAGGCGTCGCGTCGGCGCTCCGGGCGCGCGTCGGCACCGCGCGCAACGCCGCCTGCCTTCCTGACATCCAATGGCTGTCATCGATTGACCACCAGTCAGGAGTCACCTATGCGCGCCAAGCTAGCGCTTCTCGTCCTTATCGGCCCGTGCATCGTCGTTCTCGGCCTGCCGCTGCTGCGCGATCGCCTTCACGCGCAACGCGCGGCGCCAGCGGCGGCCGCACCCGGCACCTTCGACGCGGTGATCGAACAGAATCACGGCGATCTCTTCAACCGCGGCCGGCAGATCTTCCGCGGCGACACCTTCGGCGACGAACGCTTCTGGAGCGACACGCTGAAACTGCATCAGGCGATCGGCGGCGCGCGGTTCGGCGGGACCGGCCCTGGCGTCAGCCCCGCCACCGCGCTCGCGGTCGGCCTCAAACTGGACGTCGATCTGATCCCGCGGCCGGTCCTGTCGGCGATCGCGAACCGCACCATCGACCTCAACGATCCCGGGAACACTCTGGCCCTGATCAACGCCAGGGCGGTGATCGGCGTGATGCCCTTCGGCGGCGCGAACGGCCAGGCGCAGACGGTCGGCCTGACCTGCGCCTTCTGTCACTCCACCGTCGACGATTCGTTCGCGCCCGGTATCGGCCATCGCCTCGATGGCTGGCCGAATCGCGACCTCAACGTCGGCGCCATCGTCGCGCTTTCGCCGGATCTCAGCGCGGTCGCCGGTCTCCTCCAGGTCGATCAGGCGACGGTGCGCACCGTCTTGACCAGCTGGGGACCCGGAAAGTTCGACGCCGAGTTATTTCTCGACGGCAAGGCGTTCCGCCCCGACGGCCGTACGGCCGCGACCCTGATTCCGCCCGCCTTCGGCCTGGCCGGCGTCAACATGCACACCTATACGGGCTGGGGCAGCGTGCCGTACTGGAACGCGTTCGTCGCCAACCTCGAGATGCACGGCTCGGGCGTGTTCTACGACCCGCGCCTCAACGACAAGGTGAAATTCCCGGTCGCCGCCCGCGCCGGATTCGGCAATCTCAGAACCGGCGGCGACGACGGGATTACGTCGCGCCTCGCGGCGCTGCAGTTCTATCAGCTGGCGATTCCGGCGCCGGCTGCCCCCGCCGGCTCCTTCGATCAGCGCGCCGCCGATCGCGGCCAGCAGCTGTTCAACGGGCCGGCCCGCTGCGCCAGTTGCCACGTGCCGCCGCTCTTCACCGAGCCCGGCTGGGCGATGCACACGGGCGAGGAGATCGGCATCGATGATTTCCAGGCGAGCCGATCGCCGGATGGGCGCTACCGCACCACGCCGCTCAAAGGTCTGTGGGCGCACGCCAAAGGCGGCTTCTATCACGACGGCCGCTACCCGACACTCCTGGCCGTCGTTCAGCACTACAACCAGACATTCAACCTGCGCATGACCGACACGGAAATGATCGACCTCGCGGAGTACCTGAAGTCGTTGTAGGCGGCTTCACGATCCTTGTCGGCCTCGCGTCACCGAGCACGAGCACGAAGCGACCTCAGCCATGAGGTGCTGGTGATCACGCGGTGCAGCGCGAGACACTCGCCGCGTCGCAAACCGGCGACTCTCGTTGCACGGTTTCATGCGGCTCCGTTAAAGATGCGACAGACGGCGCGTCTCCGTTGCGATACAGTGGAATTTCCCATCAAGGATTTTCCATGCAGGACGAAACACTCACCGCCCGTATCCGCGCTGAATATCTGGAAATGCCAGGGCTGTCGCTCAACGCGGCGCAGGTCGAGCGCTTGTGCGGGATCGAGCACACCCTCTGTCAGGTGGTGCTGCAGTCGCTCGTGGAGCAGAAATTTCTTCGCCTCAATGCGGATGGCCAATATGCACGGCTGAGCGTTGGCGCGCCGCGCCCGCGACCCGCCGTGGTAGCGGCGTCGACACGCACCAACGCATGGAAAGCAGCATCCTGAGCGCTTGAACGTCGCCACGCCAGCGCGGTCACCAGCTTGCGGTCGAGGCACAGCCTCGCATCAGCATCATCAGCAGCAGACTGCCCACGATCGACACAATCACCGACCCGAGACAGCCGAGCCGTGACGAAAAGAATCCGAACATCCCGCGGCGTGTGCACGCACGGTGCCGCACGCACGGTACGCCTGCGATCGTCGAGGGCGCGCCGGTGACGCGGTCCGATCCGGCGCCACCGCAGCGCGAGTCGGTCGACAACTTCCGGTCGACGCGCGCACGAAGTCTGAATGCGCGTTCCGGCGCCTGGCGCAGTTGCGCCGTGTGCCGCCATTGCGCATGCTAGGGCCATGTGGCGATACATTCGTCCGCTCGCGCAGGCGGTCGCCGGCACCCGGGTCGACGTCGCCGGCGCGCGCGTGCAGGTCCCCGGTCCCGTAAGGATCCGGCTCTCGGTGGTCGCGAGCAACATCCGGCTGCATCGTCTGATGCACGCGGCGGCCGGACGGGGCGCGACGATCGTCGACGTCGGCGCCAACACCGGCTACAACACCGTGTATGCGGCGGCCCTGGTCGGCGCGAGCGGCCGCGTAATCGCGATCGAGCCGGCGGCCGACAACGTTCGCGTGCTGCGGGACAACGTCGCCGCCAACCATCTCGGTCAGGTCGTCGTCCACGCGGTCGCGGCCGGGCGGACGCACGAAGTGCGGGATCTCTTCCTGCGCGGCGACGTCAGTGCCGTCAACAGCCTGTTTCCGGAGAGCATGTACGCCAGCGTCACCGCGGTCGATCAGGTGCCGGTCGCGCCGCTCGATGCGCTGGTGGACGGCGACGCCGACCTCGTGAAGATCGACGTCGAGGGTGCCGAGCTGGAGGTCCTCGGCGGCATGGCGCGGCTGCTCCGCTCGCCGCGCATGCGGATGATCGTCGAGTGGCATCCGCGGCTTCAGGAGGCGGCCGGCTACAGCACCGATGCGCTGCCGCGCTTTCTGCTCGACCAGGGTTTCGCGCTGACGGCGGTGTCGCACACACGCGCGGGCGCACTGTCGGCACGCGGCATCGACGCGCTCGCCGCACAGCTGAAGCAGCGCGGCTCGCCGGTCGAGCTCGTCGCTGCGCGATCGCACTGACGCTGCCGACGCGGACCGCGGGCACGCGGATTGCGATTGTCGTCGGCATGAGCAAACACAACAACGTCAACCCAGGCCAGTACAAAGTCGCGGGTCGCGAACGCCCCGGCCAGGATGTCCTCGAGCCGGAGCGTGCACCGGGCGGCAACGAGCAGGATCAGGCGGCGCAAGAGCGCTGGGACAACAAGCAAAAGGAACAACGCGACAGCAACGACGATTAGGTCCAGAGTTGTGCCGGCGGCGCAGGCGCCGGCAGCGCGCCGACCATCCGGCCGATCGCGGCGGCGATCTTCAGGCCGCCGCGGCCGGACGGCTCGATCGGGTTCGCATAATCAGCGGGCTCCGTGCAGACGTGACGCAATTCCAGCACGTCGATCCGGAGATCGGCAGCCGTCCGCAGGATGGCGTCATTGAACAGCGTCAGTCCGACGCGGGCCGCCGCCGCAACGTCCGCGCCCAGAGCGCCGTTGTACACGGTGCAGACCGCGGTGCGGTACCCGAGCTTCAGTGCGCCTTCGATCGCCTGCCGGTAGCGTCGCTCGAAGGCGAGGACCCGTTCGCCGCACGCCTGCAGCGCCTCGGCGCTCGACGCCACGCGCAGGGTGAGCAGGTCGCTGTTCTGCACTGCATCGTTGCCGCCGATCGAGATCACGAGGTGCGATGCGTCGGCCGGCACTCGCGCCAATTGCTCGGCGAGCCTGGCCGTCGTCGCGCCGTCGACCGCTGCCAGGGTCGCGCGCCAGGGCGCCGGCAGCAGCCGTTGCAGGTGCGTCACGACATCGGGCTCGCCGGCCGTATATCGGCGATTGTCGAAAATCGAATCGCCGAGCAGCACGACGTGTGGGGCGTTTCGCGTCACGTCTCAGTTGCGCCGCACCGCGGCCAGCGCGACCGGGCCGTAGAACGTGCCGACCAGTTGACGATCCCACCACCGGCCGGTGGCGCGGTGTTCATCCGGCGTCGTGAATCGATATCGGTAGTACTGGGCACGCAAGAACCGCGGCGGCGCATCCGCGAACGGGTTCGTCCGCAACAGGCTCAGAGCGGAGCGGTCGCCCTGGAGCAGGCTGGCGAGCAGGTTGAAGAACCACGGGCTCTGCGGTGATGGCGCCATCGCCTCGAACCACATCAACCAATCGAGCCGCAGGTGATACGGCGCAACCTGCGGCGGCCGCCGCCCTGGATCGCCAGGCTTGCCTTTGAACTCGTACTCCCGCCACTGCGTGCTGTCGCCGACGGCCGCGTCGTGCGTGCCCTCGATCACGATCTCGTAGCGCTCGCGCGTGATGCTGCCGAATGCGCCGTAGGTGTTCACGAGATGCAGCGGGTCGAAGCTCGCGTTCATCATCTGCCGCGGCGACAGCATGTTCATCACCGGTCCGATGCTGAGCAGCGCGACGCCCGCCGCGACGATATAGAGCGTCACGGAGTAGGCGGGCACGGTCGACAGATCCGCGGGCGGATGCAGCGGCAGCCACGACAGCCACCGATCGTCGATCAGCGGAATACACAAGACGATCGTCAGCCAGTTGAGCCACGACAGGTTGCCGGACACGATCAGCACGCCCTGGAACAGGATGGTGACGATGCCCGCGATCGACGCCACCGGCTGCGGCGCGAAATACGCGAACGGCACCAGCACTTCGACGATGTGATTGACGACCACGCCGGCGGCGTGGATCGCGTGCGGCATCCAGTGGAAATACCAGCTCAGCGCGTTCGGCATCGGCTGGGTCTCGAAGTAGTAGTCCAGACACGTGAGATCCCGCCAGCAGGCGTCGCCGCGCAGCTTGATCAGCCCCGCGCCGAACATCAGCCGGAACAGGGTCCACCGCCAGATCCAGATCAGCCACACGTTGGGTGTCATCCGGGCGGCGCCGGCGAAGATCGCGAAGAACCCGGTTTCGCACAGGAGCGTCTCCCAGCCGAATCCGTAAAACGTCTGGCCGACGTTGACGAACGACAAGTACAACAGCCAGAGGGCGGCCCATACCGCAGCCGACGGCCACGGCCCGAGGCGCTGCGGCAGCGCGCTGAGCGCCAGCATCGAGAGCGCGACGCCCAGCCAGGCGCACAGACGGAAGGCCTCGTCCCGCGGAAACAGATAGAACAGGCTCGGCGATGCCCGAAACGGGACCTGGTGCACCCACGGCCCGACCGGCTCGAGCCCCCGCGCTCCCAGCAGCGGCACGAACTGAATCGCCGCGGCGACGAAGGCGACGAGATAGATCGCGGCGAGCGCCCGTTCGAACAGCCAGCGTGAATACCAGTACTCGGCCATCGTGTTGCTATCGTCCACATAAGCATGATCGATGCTGTCGTGGTCGGCTCGGGACCGAACGGTCTAAGCGCGGCCATAGTGCTGGCTCAGGCGGGCTGCAAGGTGGTGGTGTTCGAAGCGAACGATACCGCCGGCGGCGGCGCCCGGTCGGCGCCGCTGACGCTGCCGGGCTTCATCCACGACACCTGTTCGGCGGTGCATCCATTCGGCATCGCTTCGCCGTTCTGGCGCACGCTGCCGCTCGGATCCTGCGGACTTGAATGGATCCAACCGGGAGCGATGCTCGCGCACCCGCTGGACGATGGCGACGCGGTCGTGGTGGAACGGTCGCTCGACGCGACCGCCGACGCACTCGGCGTCGATGGCGTCCCGTATCGACGCACGATCGGCGCGGCGGCCGCCGCGTGGCCGCAGCTCGAACGCATGGTGCTCGGACCGTTCACACTGCCCCGTCATCCGTTTGCCCTCGGCCGCTTTGGCTGGCAGGCGCTGCGCGCGGCCGGCGCCTTCGCCACCGGCAGGTTCCGCAACGAACGGACGAGAGCGCTTTTTGCGGGTATCGCGGCGCACAGCATGCGGCCGCTCGATCGTCCGCTGACGGCCGGCGTCGGTCTCGCGCTGGGCGCGATGTGTCACGTGGCCGGCTGGCCGATTCCCCGCGGCGGCGCCCAGGCGATCACCGACGCGCTGGTTCGCCACCTGCGGTCGCTCGGCGGCGAGGTCGTCACGAATCACCGGGTGGCGACGATCGACCGCCTGCCGCCGGCCACGATCGTCATGTGCGACCTGTCGCCGAAACCGCTGCTCGCGATCGCCGGGCACAGACTGCCGGCGTCGTATCGCCGTCAACTCGAGCGGTATCGCTACGGTCCCGGGGTGTTCAAGGTGGACTGGGCGCTGGCGTCGCCGATCCCCTGGAGGGCCGACGCCTGCCGGCGCGCCGGCACAGTACACGTCGGCGGCACGCTGAGCGAGATCGCGGCGTCGGAGCAGGCGGCCTGGGAGGGGCGCACCGCCGATCGGCCGTTCGTGCTCGTCAGCCAGCCGACGCTGTTCGATCCGTCGCGTGCCCCGGCCGGGAAACACGTGGCCTGGGGCTACTGTCACGTGCCGGCGGGATCGACGGTCGACATGCTCGAACGCATCGAGCGGCAGATCGAACGCGTCGCCCCGGGATTTCGCGACTGCGTGCTGGCGCGATCCATCCGGACGCCGGCGGACATCGAAGCGGACAATGCGAACCTGGCCGGCGGCGACATCGGCGCCGGTGCGCTGACGCTGCGCCAGTTCTTTGCGCGGCCGACCCGGCGCACCTACTCGACGCCCCTCAACGGGCTGTATCTGTGTTCGGCCTCGACGCCGCCTGGCGTCGGCGTGCACGGCATGTGCGGGTATTACGCGGCGGTCCGCGCGCTCACCGATCTCCGCCGCTAGCCGGCGATCGCGTCAGCCCTGCTCGTCGCCGCTGGTGCCCTCGCCCGCGAGCTCGCGCTCCGCCTGCGTCCAGTCGTCGAGATCGCGGCCGTGCTCGCCGCCGCGCGCCTCGTACAGATCGTAGGCGCGGCGCGCGACCTCGTCGTTCCTGTGCCCCGACCCGTCCGGCGGCGCGGCAGACGGCGACTCGGATTCATCGACGCGTTTCGGCATGGCACTCTCCTTATCGCGCACTGTCGAGGCAATGTGCATGCCGCTACCGGGACGACTGATCAGTAAGGAATCCGGTCCGCCGCCGATGCGCCGCGTCGTGCCAGCAACAATCGCCGTCTCTAAATGCGTCAGCCGTCAGACACGGTCGACGGTGGCGACGGCGCGATCGATGGCATCGAAATCGACAGGCTTGACCAGCAGATCGTGAAAGCCGGAGGCGCGGGCCTTGCGTCGATCGGCCGGCTGGCCGTATCCGGTGATCGCGATCAGGCGGATATCGCGCAGTGCCGGCAGCTCGCGCAGGCGCGCCGCCAGCTCGTAGCCGTCCATCACCGGAAGACCGATATCGAGGAACGCGATCGACGGATCGAAGCGGGCGGCGATCGCCAGCGCCTCGGGACCGTCGTGCGCGACGCGCGTCTGGTACCCGCGCGTGTCGAGCGCGTCGGCCAGCATCCGCGCGCCGTCCTGATTGTCGTCGACCACCAGCACGCGGATCGCGGCCGCTTTGGCGGCCACGGGCGCGACGCGCCGCTGCGCGTCGACCTCCTCGGCCGCCGTCCTCCGCGTGAGGACCGCGAGCG
>JAOBWF010000369.1 GCA_025463215.1 Acidobacteriota bacterium
CAGCCTTTCGGTCGGCTCGCCAGCGCCGCCTGAGCGAGAGACGCCGGGTCGCTGTGAAACAACCTGTCGGCGACGGCAACCGTCGAAGACTTCGCAAGCTAGGCCTTGCCGCTCTCGCGGTGCGGACCAAGCCCCTCAGTTCCTGGATTCGAGCACTCATTTGTCGGACGAATAACTCATATCGACCGAACCGGTCTACTCGACCTCGTGCGCGCGGCGAGATCCGGCCTATTGGCGGAGGAACGGCGGGCCGCGGTCGGCTGTGGAGAGCGCTCGGTCTCGCTGCACTGCGCGCCGGGACGCTCGCTTGTTGCTGTTCCGCCGACGCGAGCGAGCATCACTACGCGGCCGAACACCGTTGGTTCGTCAAAGCGAGGATCAGGCAGGCGTGAACGCAGCCGCGTGGCGGCGAGCGAACTCGGCGGCGGAAATCGGCGCGCGACCGACTAACTGCTGGAAGCCGTCAGTCATGCGGTCGTAGCGGTTCTCGCGATGCAGCTGGCCCATGGTGACCAGGTGCGCGATCAGATGCGCCGGCTGTTGAGCCTCCCGGAGCTTGGCTTCCCAGATCTGCGGCGGCACGTTGACATAGTGGATGGTGCGGCCCAGAGCGCCGCTGAACTCCTGCGCGATCTCCGTCATCGTCAGCGACTGGGGGCCGGTCAGATCGTAGACCTTGCCGACGTGCGGCCCCGGGTTGGCCAGCACAGCCGCGGCGGCAGCTCCCACATCGGCTGCGGCGATCGGCGAGGTCTTGCCGTCGGCGAACGGCAGGCGGATGGCGTTGTCGTCGCGGATACTCTTGGCCGCGTGCAGCAAGAACAGGCCGTCGAAGAAAGCGGTTGGACGCAGGTAGACCACCGGCAACCCGGACCAGCGCAGCATCTGCTCTGCGAGCCAGTGCTGCTTCTGTTGCGGGCTGCTCGTGGTCTCCGTCTCGCTCATCTGCGAGAGCGTCATCTGCGACAGATTCACGAAGGCCTTCACACCCAGGCTGTGGGCGGTGACCGCGACGTTGGCGGCCGCTTCCAGGTAGCTGGGCGAAACCGACATCGTGAAATACACCACCGAGCAGCCTCGCATGGCCGCGCGCACGGCGACGATGTCGAGAAGATCGCCGACCACGACTTCGGCGCCCAGGTCACGTAGCTTGTCTGCACGCGCATCCAGCTTGCGCACCATGGCGCGTACGCGATGGCCTTGTTCCAGCAGGATGCCGATGGCCGTGCGCGCGGTCGAGCCGGCGGCGCCGGTGACGAGGATGATTTCTTGGGACATGCTCTCCTCCTTGGTATTCGAGAGCAACAACAACACCCGGCCCGATACCCCGCCAAAGCGCTCGGTCTCGCTGCACTGCGCTCCGAGACCCCCGACGCCTGTTTCTGTCAGCCGCCGCGAGGGAGCATCACTACGCGGCCGAACACCGAGCGTTGCTCGCTGTGAGCGTGGGCCTTGGCCGCGTCTGCGAGCGCGTATTCTTGCGCGATGATGTCTTGCCCTCGATAGCGACCACTACACGACCAATCGTCCAAGGCCGCGTCGTCGCTCGCAGATCAGATTGCAGGATTTCGTTTCACTCGAACACCAGTAGCGGCTTGCCGCGGTGCGCGGGCGCTTCCGCCAGCCTCACGGCTTCCGCGAACTGCTCGACCTTGATCGGCTGGCCTTCGGGCACCTGCAGCGTGCCGCCGGCGACGAGGTCGAAGGTCCGTTTGAGCGCCGCCCGGATCTGGTCCTGCGGCGTGGCGGAGAACCAGCGATAGAGCCAGAAGCCCCGCACCGTCTTGGTCTCGTAGATCACGGAGCGGGCGAACAGCGGGATGGTCAGCTTGTCGGCGTCGGTCTGGCGGTGCGTGGCCAGGGCCCCGTAGACGATCATCTCGCCGCCCGGGGCCAGCGCGCGGGAGACGTCGGCGCCCACCTGTCCGCTGACGCAGTCGATCGCTTTGACGACGCCTTGCTCGCCCGCGAGCTCCGCCACGCGCGTGCGGAGATCCTCATCCTCGGTGCATATCACCGCCGTGCCGCCCAGCTTCCGGATCTCGTCGACCGCGGAGCGTCGGCGAACCACGTTCATCGTCTTGAAGCCGAAGTGGGTTCCAAGCTGGACGACCAGATTGCCCACGGTCGAGCCGGCCGCCGTCTGCAGCAGCCACTCGCCGGGTCGAACATCGAGCTCGTTGGTGACAAGGAGCAGCGCCGTCAGTGGATTGTTGGTCAGCTGGGCCGCGGTCGATGCACTCATGTCGTCGGGCACGGCGAGCACGCGCGCGGCGTCCGCGACGACGTACGCCTGCCAGGTGCCCGTCACGCCGAGCGTGATCACCCGCTGACCCGGCCTCAGGCCCGCGACGCCATCGCCCAGCGCGTCGACCACGCCCACGGACTCCAGTCCGAGCACGGTCGGGAAGGTCGGGGAGAATCCGTATCGGCCGCGCAGGACGTGCAGGTCGCTCGCATGGACCGGCGCGTCCTCTACGCGGATACGGACCTGGCCCGCGCCCGGTTGCGGAACCGGTCGGGATTCCAGTTTCAGCATTTCGGACGGTTCGCCGACGCCTTGAGCGACGAGTGCTCGCATGGTTTGCATCGAGGATCTCCTGTTGTTGCAAAACCTGACGTCGCCGTCACCGCGCGTCGGAGCGCTCGATCCGGTGCAGCGTTTCGCGCAAGCTCTTGCCGAAGACTTGCCTGCCGAACAGGCTGAGCACGGCGGCGACCAACGCCCCCTTGAAATTGCGCGGTCGCCGGTCCAACTCCATGTGCACGTGGCTGCCGCCGCCGTCACGAGGAGTCACGTCGTATTTCCAGAAGCTTCCCGGCCGGAACGCATTCGAGTCCTGAACATCGATTCGCACGGTGCCGGGCTGCGACCAATCGTAGCGGCCCCGCTCCCAGATCCCGCCGAAGGCCCGCGAACCCTCGGTTACGTCGGCGAACCGCTCGCCGCGCTCGCCGACCTTGTAAAGATTGCGATCGATGTTCGGCCACAGCTCGAGTCGCCGCGGCGAAAAATCGGTCAACGCGGCGATCACTCGTTCGGGACTCGCCGTCGTATCCGCATCCGTGACGACATGCGCCATGATCCCCTCCCCTGGTTGAGTGTGGGCTGGACGCCGGCCGCCGCAAGGCAATGGCGAGCGCACCATCACCCCCGCCCGCCCGTCGTGGAGACGAGGGAGCGAATCGTTGACGGCGATGTGCTCGCTCCTACGACAGAGACATCGCAGGAGGCGGCCCGCCATGAAACAGTCCATCGGCAATTTCTTGCTTCATCGCCTCGAAGAGGTCGGTATCCACCTCATCTTCGGCGTGCCCGGCGACTACAACCTCGAGCTCATGCAGCAACTGGAGGATCGGGGAAAACCTGCGTGCGTCGGAAACTGCAATGAGCTCAATTCCGCGCGAGCGCGGCGCGGTCACGCTACCCCACGATCTCCGCTGAGCGCCGACCGGCGTTCGGACGCCAGGGCGTCCCCAGATGATGGAACGAGATAAGATAGGTGCATGCGAGTGAAGAATCGGAGCGCGAAATTTCGCGAGCCCAATTCGCCAGCGGCGCTGGCGTACTCGGACGAAGCATCGAGTCGTGGGAATTTTTCGACTCGGGAAGGCGAGCTAATATGGCATGCTGGCCGGCATGAACATTCATCCGAAATGGATTGTCCTGCTAAGCATTCTGGCGGCCCGCACGGCGCTCGCGGACCCATCGGCGACGGAAAAGCCGAAGCAGCCCGTTAGGGCCGATAGCGCAGCGACGGCTGCCGCGGGCCGAACGCCGACCGAGAGGAAGGCACTCATGCGCCAGTTTCGCGAGGAGCGAGAGAAGGAAGTGCGCGAACGGGGAGAGATCTTCGCGCGAATCGCCACCAAGCATGACTACAGCGGCGAGTACGTGCTGGTCCACGACCAGGAAGTGACGGCGTTCCTCGATATCAAAGATCCACGGCACCCGCGCTATTCGGCCAAACAGGGGAACGACGACGAAGGACCTCCCGGTAGCTCGAAGCGCCGGTCGCATATCCTCGTGGTCCCCAATCAGCCGCGCGAGACCATCGGCAAAACGCTGGCGAGTGACATCACCGCAGAGGATCTCGAGCTGACGCAGAAGGTGATGCGCGCGGCCGCGGCCCTGGCCACGCGATTGGGCATCAAGGACCCCAAGATCTATGTCAAGTCACCGGCGAGAGTCGGGGTGGGTTATCTGCACGTTCACGTCCTGGGAGAACGCGATCCCAATGTCCCGTACCCG
Organism: Acidobacteriota bacterium; assembly: GCA_025463215.1. Classification (GTDB taxonomy): domain Bacteria; phylum Acidobacteriota; class Vicinamibacteria; order Vicinamibacterales; family CAVVIG01; genus CAVQFC01. Next base: position 4,253 of record JAOBWF010000369.1, read on the forward strand.
CCCTCGCTCAAGTGACCGGAGGCCGAGCAGATGCCGACGGCGGCCTCGAGCCGCATTCGGGTCTTGCAGGCCGTGCCTATCAACATCATCGGTGACGCGCGGCGGCTACGGCAGGTAGTTGGCTAAGCGACACGGTGATTGAACCGACGAATCCAGGCGTGACATCAGGCCGCTT
>JAOBWF010000372.1 GCA_025463215.1 Acidobacteriota bacterium
ACCTTCGGCCCGGTCCACCCCTTGGGCGAATCGAGCACGATCATCGGCCACCGAGGTCGGACAGGATTGCCGCGCAGCCGAGCGTCCTGCTGGATGTCCCTGATCTGCTCCACCGCGTGGTCGAGGGTGGCGGCCATCGCCTCGTGCATCAGCGCCGGATCGCGCCCCTCCACGAAGTACGGCGTCCACCCGTACCCTCGAAGCAACTGCTCGAGTTCTTCACGCGTGATCCGCGCCAGCAGCGTCGGGTTCGCGATCTTGTAGCCGTTCAAATGCAGGATCGGCAGGACGGCACCGTCGGTCACGGGATCGAGAAACTTGTTCGAGTGCCAGGCGGTCGCGAGCGGCCCCGTTTCGGCTTCCCCATCCCCCACCACGCAGGCGACGACCAGCTCAGGATTGTCGAAGGCCGCGCCGAACGCATGGCTCAGCGAATAGCCCAGTTCGCCCCCTTCGTGAATCGACCCGGGGCACTCCGGCGACGCGTGGCTGGGAATGCCGCCGGGAAATGAAAATTGCCGGAACAGCCGCCGCAGGCCCTCTTCGTCCTGCGTGATCGCGGAATAGATCTCGGTGTAGGTCCCTTCAAGATACGTGTTGGCCACGACCGCCGGGCCGCCGTGCCCTGGACCGGACACGTAAATCATGTCGACGTCGTACTTCGTGATCACCCGGTTCAGGTGGACGTAGATGAAATTCTGTCCGGGTGTGGTGCCCCAGTGCCCGAGCAACATCCGCTTGACGTCCGAAAGCGCCAACGGGCGCTTCAGCAGCGGATTGTCGAAAAGATAGATCTGCCCGACCGCCAGGTAGTTCGCGGCGCGCCAGTAGGCGTCAATCCTTCGGAGCAGATCCGGCTCGAGGGTGCGATGGCCGGTTGGAGCCGTCATGCCGCGCTCATGTCGAGGGTGCGAATCACGAGCCTGGCAATCATCAGTTCCTCGTTCGTGGGAATCACGCGAACGCTGACCCGGCCGCCTGGCGGCGAGATCAGCGCGGCATTCCGCGCGTTACGCCGGGCGTCCAGCTCGATGCCGAGGAAGCCCAGCCGGTGACAGATCTCCCGCCTGATCATCGGCGCATTTTCGCCGATGCCGGCCGAGAACACGAGTGTGTCGACTCCGCCCAGCACGGCGGCGAACGAGCCGATCCACTTCGTCACCTGGTAGCAAAACAGCTCGACCGCCTCGGCCGCCCGGCGATCGTGACCTTGCCGCGCCAGCAGGTCCCGCAGATCCGAACTGATGCCCGACACCCCCAGCAGTCCGGATTTGTGATTGACCATCTGCTGAAATTGAGCGGCGCTGACGCCCTCGGTCCGCGCCAGGTAGTACGCGACGCCGGGATCCAGGTCGCCGGTTCGCGTGCCCATCACCAGTCCAGATGCGGGAGTGAATCCCATGCTGGTATCGACGCTCAGCCCATCGCGCGTGGCGCAGAGGCTCGCACCGCTACCGAGGTGCGCGAGGATGACGCGGCCTCTGGCGGCGGCCGGATCGAGGCGCTCCAGTTCGGCCATCAGATAGGCATAGGAGATACCGTGAAAACCGTATCGTTCCACGTGCTTGTTCGCGTAGCGCCTGGGGATAGGCAGCATCCGGGCGATTGCCGGCATGGTCCGGTGGAAGGCGGTGTCGAAGCACGCCACCTGACGGACCCGCGGGTAGCGCTTCCGGAGCATGTCCATGAGACCGATCTCCACCGGCAGATGATCGGGATCGTACGGCGCGTTGCGGCGGAGGTCTGCCAGCAGCTTCGCCGTAACCAGCGCCGGCTCAGAGCGGCTCATGCCATGGACGACGCGATGGCCGACCGCGCGCACGGATGAAAAGATCGGCTGCGCCTCCAGCCATTGGAGGAGGACCGCCGCCGCCGCGCGGTGATCGCCCGCGGCGACCCGACGCGGACGCGGCGCGGAGTGTTCAGGCGACGCCGTCGCCGTGAGATTGGCGCCGCTCGAGCCGATGCGGTCCACCTTTCCTGCGAGCAGCCGCCGCAAGGGCTCGCGCGACTCATAGACCGCGAACCGGATACTCGATGAGCCTCCGTTGAGTATCAATACGGACGCGCACGGGCGTGCTGCCTTGACCGTCATCGTTCCGTCCGTTCCAGATCGCGCCTTACGTCACATCGACTACATCCATATGTTAGATGGACTCACCACAGATAGGTGAAGCGCAGCGTGACGCTGTGTGCCGTGTACGGACGGTAGAAATAGCCGAGCAGCACCAGCGTCGGCGCGGCCGTGGCGGGCTGTGCCAGGCTCGCGACCGGCCCGAGCGCGAAGTCGTCCACCTTGTAGTCGTCGTACCAGTAGACGATCCCGACCGCGGTGCGCGGGCTGACGAAGTAGCGGCCGTCGATCGTGCCGCGCCGCAACTGGTTGATCACCGGCGTGAGCGGCACCGGCCCCGCGACCACCGTGTCGGCCGCCAGGCCGTAGGTGTAGGTCGACTGCGCGCGGCTGTAGTCGTAGGCCAGCTTGACGTCGATCTTGGGCAGCAGCTTGATGACGTCGAGCGACGCGGTGATCGTCCGCACCGTGTCGGCGCTGTCGTCGGTCCAGTCGCGGCGCGGGTCGTTGAACTGCTGCGCCGGATCGTTGAGGAAGGCGAGCGTGTTGGCCGGCAACGGGTTGGCGGTCCGCGAGGCCTGCAGCGCGGAGTAGCGCTCGTGCCCGTAGCTGGCGCCGAGCGACACCTTCTCCGAAGGCACGTAGTCGAACCCGAGCGAGTAGACCTGGTTGTCGTTGTTGCGCAGGCCGAAGGTCGTGCCCGGGTAGTCCTGCCGGCCGACGCCGGCCGAGGCGTTGACCGAGACCTGCGACGCCGGCGTGATCTGCACGATCGCGTTGAACCGATCCTGGTTCCGGTCCGAGATGTCGTACTGCCGCAGCAGCGGCTGCTCGCCGATCGCCAGCAGTTCGAGACCGTTCACCGCCGACCCGGTGCGGCGGCCGTGCTCGAATACTCCGCGCACCGTCAGCCAGCCGAGGCCGGTGAGATCGACCGACGCACGCGCGGTGTCTTCGGTGGTCTGTTCAACGATGCGGTAGGTGCGATCGACCTGTTCGCGGCTGTAACCGGCGCGCAGCCCGAGATACCGCACCGGCGTGAACGACGCGTCGGCGTCGAACGTGTGCCGGATCGAACCGAACGGTTCGCTCGCCGCGTTCAGCGCCACGATCGCCGTGTCGTAGTTGACGCTGTTCGCGGTGCGGAACGGCACCGTCTTGTTGTCGAACTCGTATTGCCGGTAACGGAGACTGTACCAGAACGCGGTTGCCGGGCGCGACGTCAACGCCACGTTGATCGAGGTCACCGTGGCCTTGACGTCCGAGCTCAGACGATCGAGCGCCGGCGACACCAGGGCACTGTTCACCGTGTACGGCAGCAGCAGATTGTCGTTGGACAGGCTGGCGACGGATCCGAACGCGGTGACGTGGCTCCGGCCCGGCAGGTTGAACCCACCCGCCGCGGTGACGGTGTGCATCTCGGTGTCCGGCCACAACGCCATCCGTCCCATCGCCGGCCCGAGCGTCGCCGAGTCGGCGACCCGCGACGGATTGTCCCACGTCAGCGTCGTCACGCTGTTGCGGAAGAACGAGCCGTCGTAGCCGATGCGGGCGAAGCCGCGATCGCCGGCGTACTCGACGCTGGTGCCGATGTCCGTGGTGCGGTGATCGACCGGCACCGGCAGCTCGGTCGAGTTGCTCAAGCCGAAGCTGCCGCCCCAGGGGTACGCCCCGGTCTTCTGGGTGTTCCTGAAGGTGACGGCGAGGTCGATGCTCGGGGTCGCGCTGTAGGTCAGCACCGCGCTCGCGACGTCACGCCGCGTCCGGAGATCGAACAGCGAGGCGCCGGTCAACGCTGTCGCCAGCGTCAGGGTCTTGTTCTGTATCCCCGACTGGACGCGATCGTCGATCGTCAGCTGCCCGGGCACCGAGACGTCGTACAGCGTCCGTGTGTCGCCGCTGTAGAACAGTGGAATCTGGTTCCACTCGACCTCCGCCTTGAGGCGGCCGAAGTTCTGGTACGACGCCGCATAGCGCTGATCCCGATAGCCGACATGCTCGGCGTGGACGTGATACCGCGACACGTCGCTGTCACCGGCGATCCGGAAGCGATCGACCAGGCCGCCGTTGCGCAGATCGCGATAACGCTGAAACCGCGCCTCGTCGGACCCGGCGCCGAAGATCGTGCCGCGAAGTCCGAGGTCAATCTGATTGACGAACATCGGGTCCGGAATCGACGCGTCCTGAGCAACCGCCGGCACGGCGATCGTCAGCAGCGCCGCCGCGAGCGTCAGGTATCTCATCGCAGGAACTTCTCCCCCGCCGGGTGGTTCGACCCGTGGATTTGCGAATGGCAGTTGACGCAGCTCCGGCCGACGACGCGGTTGCTGGCGGCGGCGATCTGGCTGCCGTCGTAAATCGTCGCGGGGTGCCGGCTGCTGACGTGACAGCGCTGGCACAGCATCGGATCCTTGGCGACGAGCATGCGATCGTTGTTCGATCCGTGCGGGTCGTGGCAGCTGGCGCAGGATTCCCGGCCTGCGGCGTGATCGTGCAGGAACGGACCGCGCTTCTCGGCGTGGCAGCTCGAGCAGGTCTCGTTGATCGTGTTGCCGACCTTGAGCATGCGCACGTTGGTCGAGCCGTGCGGCGTGTGGCAGGTGGTGCAGTCCATCTTGCCTTCACGCAGCGGCATGTGGCCGGACTTCTTCACTTTCATCGCTTCCTGCTTGTGGCAGGTCTCGCAGGTCTGGACCGCGGTCACCGTCTTCAGCTGCGCCCGCTCCGACTTCGGGTTGTGCACGCTGTGGCAGGTCGTGCACGACAGGTTGCGCGCGTCGTGCATGCCGCCGTTCCACTGCGCGTGCGAGCCTTTGCTGTGACAGGTCAGGCAGGTGGCGTTGACGTCCTTCGGCGCCATCGCCGTGAAGCGTTTGATCTTCGTTTTGTCACCGGTATCGACGTGGGCCTGCCCGGGGCCGTGACAGGTCTCGCAGCTCTGGCCGGTCCGCGCCGCCGGTGTCCGCACGTTGCGCGCCTTGCCGTGGAGCGTGGCCGGCAGGCTCTTGCCTTCCGGCTCGTGGCAGGTCGTGCAGGTGTCGTCGCCGACGAAGCCATTGGCCGGAGCCGGGGGTGGCGCCTGGTCGGCGGCAGCCGCGGCTGGCGCCTCGCGGGCAGCCGCCGGGGCCGAGGTCTGGCGCGCCGCAGCGGCGCCGACGGTGACGACGGAGGCGATCCCGACGGCAATCGCCAGGGACCAGCGACCGCCGCCGGTCCACCCATAACGCGCATCTATTCGATCGTGTGGCATGTCTCGCAGTCCTGGCTGATTTTCCGGCCGTCCCTGGCCACGTGGTTGTCGTCGTGGCAGCGGAAGCAGCCCGCCGAATCGACATGGCCGATGTTGTTGGCGTAGGTGCCGAAGCCGACCTGCATCTCCGGGAAGACGTTGCCGTGGTAGATCCGCCGCGTCGCCGCGACTGCCCGGGCGACGTCGGCCGGCGCCGACGCCGGATACGCCGATTGCAGCGATCGGCCGATCGACTCGGCCGCCGCGTCCTGGGTCGGATAGCTGACGGTCAGCGCCTTGACCGCCTCGCGGTGCATGAACGGCAGGGTCAGCGGGAATTCGCCGCGCGCCATCGCCTCGTTCACCGCCCGCTCCGCGGTTGGCGCCATCGTGTGGGCCGGTCGGTTGTGGCAGTCGATGCAGTCCATCCGCCGCCGCTCACCCTTGGCGAGCGATTCGGCCGCGATCGTGCCGGCCACGTACTCGCGGACTATCCCGGATCGATCGGTCAAGCGGACGTACGGAATGACCTGTCGCTTGTCGTCGGTGGCGATGTAGTCGATCTGGTTGGCCACGTTCATGTGCCAGTGGATGCCCGCGGCGACGCCGAGCCGTTCGCTGCCGCCGCCGACATGGATTTTCATCGTCGTCACCGACTCGGTGTTCTTCTCATCGTCGGCGTACTCGACGAGCCGTTTGACCTTGTCGCCGTGCAGCTTCTCGGGCCAGTGGCATTGCTCGCAGGTGTCGCGCGCCGGCACCATGTTGCGCACCGGCGTGCCGATCGGCCGGGGATAGGTGCCGCGGGCCAGAGCAATCAGCTGTCGCGTGCCGGCCATTTTCGCCTTGGCAAACGACGTGGCGCCCGAGCCGACATGGCATTGCACGCAGGCGACCCGCGCATGCGGTCCGTTCTGGTGCGCGGTCCCCTCCGGTTTCATCACCGTGTGACACGCGGAGCTGCAGAACTGAACCGAGTCCATGTACTCGACGCCGCGATAGGCGCCGAGCGACACGATGACGACGTTGACTATCGTCAGCGCGAAGATCGCGACCGCCGTGCGGCGGTGCTGTGGATCGTTCAGGTCGAGGCGCGGCCAGCGCAGCTCGGACGCCGGCTTGCCGGCGGCGCGCCGGCGGCGTTCGAGCCACGCGCCGAGCGGAATCAGCAGCAGGCCGACAACGAACAGCGCGGGCAGCACGATGAAGAACAGCAGCCCGACATACGGGTTGGTGTGCATGCCGAACAGATCGGCACAGAACACCACCAGAAACACGACGGCGCTAATCGTCGTCAGCACCATGCCCGCGACCGACACGGGGCTGCGGATCAGGCGCACGGTCCGGACCACTTCGCCTACTTCTTCTTCATCGTGGACAGGTAGGCACCCAGCGCGTCGACGTCCTCCTTCGACAGCGTGTACGCCTTCATCGCCGGCTTGCGGGCCGCGTGGGTCTTCTCGGTCATCCCTTTGGCGTCGGTAATCCAGGAGCGGATCTCGCCGTCGGACAATTTGCTGCCGACCTCATCAAGCGGTCCCTTCGGGTTGCCCTTGCCGGCGATGGAATGGCACAGCGAGCACTTCTGCGCGGTGAACACCTGTTCTCCCTGCGCTTTGAGGTCCTGCGGTGCGGCCGACGCAGTGGCGGCCAGGGTGGATAGGGCGAAACAGATCAACACTCGGGACATGCGTCCACCTTAGGGGAACCGAACGGTGGCCGCTGTCTCGTTCTGCACACCGCTGGCAGGCGAGAACCACCGTGTTAACGAGAGACAGTTCAAATCCACTCGAAGCGTACGCACATGCCGGCGATGAACATCGCCAGTCCGGCAAGACCGACGATCAGGCCGACCGGCAGCATGATCATCGTCACGCTCAGACCGAGACCGAGAACCATCAGCATGAATCCGACGACGATCGCGAGGACATGCTCGAATACGCCGAGGACGCGCCGCGATGTGATGGTCTGTAACATGTGAACTCCTGCGGTAATCGGGGATGGAGACACGATCCTGCCGATCGATGCGCAAGGCCGATGCCGCCGCCCGATCGCCTGGTACGGCGATGATTGGGCGGCGACGCCGCTCATTGCCTGCGAATTCCCCCGCAGGATCGCGGATTTTTCCCCACCGGCGACCGGCGTTTGGTGATTGTCCGCGTCAACCAGGCGGCACGTCTCGTGCTCCCTCCTGAGTGGAGGGTTTGCAATGATTGTCCTGAAGAACATCCTGGTGGCGACGGACTTCGGCCCGGCCGCGGATGCCGCGCTGGCGTACGGCCGGTCACTGGCGGCGCAATTCGACGCGACACTACACGTCATCCACGTCGCGGAGAACTACTTCCTGCGACCGACGGCGATCGATCCGTCCGTCCTCAAGGCGGCGGCTGCCCGTCGTCTGGAGGAGCGGCTGACAGCAGCGGACCGCGCGACGCTCAACGCGCACGCCGTCATGGAGACCTCGGATCGCCCGGCCAACACGATCACCGCGTACGCGAACAAGACGGGGATCGACTTGATCGTCATGGGCACGCATGGGCGCACGGGACTGGCCCATGTCCTGATGGGAAGCGTCGCGGAGCAGGTCGTGCGTACCGCGCCATGTCCGGTGCTGACCGTCCGCCACCCCGAGCACGAATTCATCGTCCTGCCGACGGCGACCGCCGTCACCAGCGAAATGAGGCCATCATGATTACGCTGCGGAAGGTTCTCGTCGCCACCGATTTCAGCGCGCCCTCGATTGCCGCGCTCTCCTATGGACGCGAGCTCGCGCGCAGTTTCGGTGCGACGTTGACGGTGGTGCACGTCGTCGACGACATCGTCATGCGCGCATACGGCGTCGACAGCGGGGTCCTGGTGACCGATCCCGCCGTCCAGCGCCAGTTCGAAGCCGACGCGCTGACGCAGGTGACCGCCGCCATCAGCGATGACGATCGCACCCACCTCGCCGCGGAGGGCGTGGTGCTGGTAGCAAGCGCGCCATCTGCCGCCATCGTCGGCTACGCGCACGAGTCGAGAACGGATCTCATCGTCATGGGGACGCACGGCCGCGGCGGATTCGCTCACCTGCTCATGGGCAGTGTCTCCGAGCGCGCCGTGCAGTCCGCGCCCTGCCCGGTGCTGACAGTCCGCCATCCCGAACACGCGTTTGTCCACCCGGACGCCCTGGTGGCCGTGGCCAAGGCCTGAGATGACGGGCGACGACCGCGCCGGCGCCGGCCCCGTCTGCCTTCCGGAGCGCGTGGTACTCCACGACGGCACCGCCGTACAGCTCCGTCTGGCATCCCTGGCGATCGCGACGAGCTCAGCCGCTGCTTTCATCGCCTCTCGCCGGACTCGCTTCGCCGCCGCTTCTTCGGTCCCGCCGAACCGTCGCCGCCACTGCTGGACACGTTCTGCGCCTCGTCACATCCTGCGGACGCAGCAACCATCGTGGCGACGCGTCTGGTGGAGGGGGTCGGCCGCGCGATCGCGGTCGCCTCCTACTTCCGAATCGATGCCACCAACGCGGAGGTGGCGTTCGCGGTCGACGATGCGTACCAGGGGCATGGCCTCGGCGCGGTGCTGCTGACGAGCGTGGCGATGCTCGCCAGGGATCAGGGGTTCGCGCGAGTGGACGCGCACACGCTGCCGGACAACGGGGGCATGTTCCATGTCCTGCGCGCGTCCGGTTTCGAAATGCGTATCAAGCCGCAGCGCGGTTGCGTGACGGTGCATTGCGGCTGAGCCCGCCGTCCATTCGGCTTTCGACACTTCCAACGCGGCCCACCGGACCACAATGATTTCCTGGCGACGGCAGGGGCGGGACCATGCTGCGATTCCCGAACCTGGCCCCGTGCGATACACAGCGTACGCCGCGTACGACGCGGCAAGGATGCCACCTCACACCGCCCGCTGCGGCCGCCGACTCGATGGCCGCCGTTGGCGGTCATGTCAGTGCGCCGCGGCGAGCACCGGGACGCCGTGGATCTCGGAATCGCCGGCGAATTGATAGGCGGTCAGGACGCCGCCGAACCCGGCGATCACGTTGGGAACGATCGTCAGGACGAAGTGATTGGGCGCCGTGCCGCCCGGGCGGACGAGACAATGGAACGCGGCGATGTCTTCAAGTGGTCCGGTCGCCGGCTCGACCAGACGTACCGACGTGCACGGCTCCCCGCGCGCCATTTTTTCGGCGTCGTGCATGAACAACACGGGGCCTTGCACGATGGTCGAGCCGATGAGCGTCGGCGCCGCGAGATACACCATCGCCCATTGATGCGGCGGCCGGCGATCCCCATCGCCGGCCGTCACCGTCGCCGAACCGACCGCCGTTGCGAGTAGAGCGGCGCCGAACAATTCCCGTGCGCGCATCCGACCCTCCTGTACCGCTTTCGCGTGGTCGTCGTGTGAACGGGTTCAGTCGCGAACCGGTGCGTGCGACACGCCGCAGCCGTCAGGATCATCGGCTGTGGCATAGAGCCACCGCGGCGTGCCGTCCGGGCTGCGGAGCGTGAGCGTCTTGCCGTGCTTGCTGATCTGCCGAGCCCAGAGCGCCACTTCGCCCCCGTGGCTGACGAACGCGCCGGTGACGAGGACCTGATCGTCTGCGAAGAAGGAGGTGTCGTTCATCCCGATGAACATCGCCGGGCCGAGGTGGACCATCACGGTCGCGCCCCTGCCGGTCGCCAGTTCGAGATGCACACCGACCGTGCCATCAGGACCGGTCGTGGCCAGGACGGCCGTGACGACGCCGCCGTAGGTCACCTCCGCGGCGGCGTCATAGGCGCGAGGGGCGCTGGCCGGCGGCTGGGCGGCGAGCGCGACCCAGGCGCCGAGGACAAAGGCTGACACCGCAATGTGACGCATCATGACTGCACCTCCTGTGAAGAACCGTCGGACGGGGACCGCGTGAGAATGACCTTCAGCGCCCGCTCCTGTGCGGCGCTGCTGAAGATGTCGTACGCCTTCATGATGTGCTCGAGCCGGAACCGGTGCGTCACCAGTCTGGCCGGCTGCAGCGTGCCCGCGTCCACGAGCTTCATCAACATCGGAATCGCCGCGGTGTCCACCAGCCGCGTGGTGATCGCGATATTGCGATCCCACAGCTTCTCGAGGTGCAGTGTCACCGGTTTGCCGTGGACGCCGATGTTCGCCAGCCGGCCACCAGGCGCGAGAATCGACTGGCAGATGTCGAAGGAGGCGGGCACGCCCACGGCTTCGATCGCCACGTCCACGCCGGCGCCATTGGTCAGCGCCATGACGCGATCGATCGCCGTGCCGTCCGAGTTGTCGATCCCGGTCGTCGCACCGAATTGCCGCGACAGCTGCAGCCGGTTCGCATCCACGTCGATCATCAGAATCGCCGCCGGTGAATAGAGCCGCGCCGTCAGCAGTGCGGCCAATCCGATCGGGCCGGCGCCGACGATCGCCACCGTGTCGCCGGGCTGGACCTTGCCGTTGAGGACGCCGCATTCGAACGCGGTCGGCAGGATGTCGCTGAGCATCACCAGCGCCTCGGCATCGGCGTCGGCCGGCACGTGATACAGGCTCGTGTCCGCGTGCGGCGTGCGCACGTACTCCGCCTGGGTACCGTCGATGGTGTTACCAAGGATCCAGCCGCCGGTGCGGCAATGTGAATACATCGCTCGGCGGCACAGGTCGCAGGTGCCGCAGGCGCTGACGCAGGAGATCAGGACGCGATCGCCAGCGCGGAACCTCGACACGGCCGGCCCTACCGCGTCGACGATACCGATGCCTTCGTGACCGAGAATACGTCCAGGCGTCACGGTCGGGACGTCGCCCTTCAGAATGTGAACGTCCGTCCCGCAAATAGTGGTCGTGGTGATCCGGACGACCGCGTCCCCGGCGTCGCGGACGGCCGGCCTCGGCGCGTCTTTCCACGCGCGCCGTCCGGGTCCCTCGTAGATCAATGCCTTCATCGTCGCTGCGGACGCCGCGTCCGTCGGTTCCCTATCGAGTGTCGTGACCTCAATGCGTCGCATGACCGATCCTCCAGTAAGCGCCGATTGCTGCTCGACGACAGCACAGCAATCGGGGGGCCGCCGCTCGGTCGAGCGCATTCGGGCCGCAATCACCGGCGTTCGATGCCAGTCGACGTCGGACATGCGCAATTCCCCTCAGGGTCGCGAAAATTTCCCCACCGTGAGCACGGACTTCGCTCGATCTACCGCGTAATCGGGCGGCATCGCGATTGCCCTTTACATGATTCGAACCGTCAACTCAGCGACGCAGCCTCATATGAACAGACACACGATCATTCATGCACTTATCGCATCGGCGGCAGCGCTCGCGCTGTCGCTGTTCGCCGCGCCGCTCACGGGAGCCGCCGCGCCACTCGCGATCGATTCCGCGCGCATCACGATCAGCGGCACGTCGAACATTCACGCCTACACCGCGTCGACGACGACGGTCCGGATCACGCGCGCGGAGCTCGCCGCCTTGCCCGACGGCGCCGAGCTGTGGGCGCACGCACTCGCCCCCGGTGGGGTCGCCGGGTTCGAGGTGGCCGTGCCCGCCGCGACGCTGACCTCCCCGCGCGAAGGTCTCGATGCGAACATGCACAAGGCGCTGCGCACCGCCGGGTATCCCGACATCCGCTGGTCACGGCGTTCCAGATGAACCCCTTCGTGCGAAGGCGTCATCGCGTTCTGACCGAAACGAAGGCAGACATGGCTTCCATGGCGTTCGCATTCCGCCGCGGCTCGACTGGCGGCCAGTTGATACCGGCCGCCGCCGTATTGTTGTTCCTGTGGCCCACGGCATCGGCTTCGGGCCAGCCGGCTGCCGGCAGGGTGTCCGTGAGCGAGGAACGCGGCGTCTATACGGTGCTGGCCCGGTTCATCGTCGAACAGCCACCATCGGTCGCGTTGGCGGTGCTCACCGATTACGAACACATCTCCCAATTCATGCCCGGTGTTCAGAGCAGCACGGTCCTGGAACGGTCGGCGGGCCGGACGAGTGTCGAACAGGAGGCCGTGTCATCCTGGCCGTGTGGCGCGACGCCTGGGCTGGCACCATCGCGAACGCCGTGCTCCTGCTGGTCGTCATGCATGGACTGCTGATCGAAGGTCCCTGGAGCTCCCGTGCGCAGTTCTCCACGACGTCGACATCGGCCTGTCGCGGTCAGTCGACGCGGCATTCGTCACCGAAACGGACCTGCTGCCGTTGCCCGACTCGGTTCGGCGCTATCTGCGCGTGAGGGGTGCGGTTGGGCAACCCGCGGTGCACAACTACCGCATCCGGTTTACCGGGCGCATCCGAAGCGCGCCGACTGCAGCGTGGATGCCGTTCGACGCCGAGCAGCAGAGCTTCGCGGCCGTACCCTCGCGCCTGTTCCTCATGCGCGCCCGCATGTTCGGCGTTCCCGTCGAGGCATTTCATCAACTGATCGACGGGCATGCGACGATGCGTGTGAAAGCGGTCGGGGTGGTGCCAATCGTCGATGCACGCGGCGACGAGATGGACCGCGCCGAAGCGGTCACGCTCTTCAACGACATGTGCGTGCTCGCGCCAGGCACCCTCGTGGGTCCGGGCATCATGTGGGAGACAGTGGATGCCTCCACCGCGCGCGCGCTTCACGTCCCGCGGCCACGCCATCACCGCCACGTTGTTCTTCGACGCCCGCGGGCGACTGGTGAACTTCGAGTCCGATGACCGCGCGCGCTCGTCGCCAGGCGGGGCGTTCACGAACGCGCGGTTTTCCACTCCCCTGCGCGACTATCGCGACTTTGGACCGCTACACCTCGCCGGACACGGCGAAGCACGCTGGCAGCTGCCCGAGCGAGAGTTCGTCTACGGCGAATTCACGATGATGGACGTGGTTACCAATGTGCGCCGACACAGTTCTTGACGCTGTCGCATCCCGACGTCGGCGCCGTGCCAGCGTCGGCAAACAACTCGCGCACCCAAAGCTGAGCCGGGCGGAATGGAACTCCCGGTCGACGCCTGCGCCTGCCAGCGGATGATGTCCTGCCGCAGATCCTCCACCGCGAGAGATTTGCCTCTTTGTGGTAAGGCGATCCCCAAGTATGGCAGGCCGCCCGATGCGCGAGCCGTCCCGCGCCGGGCGCGAGTCTCATGAGCGGATCCGTTCCGATTTCCTTCGCCGATGCGGATGGCGCGAACTCTGCTTCCTCGCGTCACCGCGCCAGGCGGATGATGTGATGACCTGCGCTCAACTCCGGCACGTTGCGGCCGCTCCGGTGCATTGGGCAGCGCACGTCCTGAGCAACACGCACGGCATCCTCACGGTCTTCGATCTCGTATGGCTGCGACGCACGCGCGGCGGCATCATCGATATCACGCATCCCTTCGCCACGGGGATCGACCCGCGCACCGGCCGTCGCGTCTGGCGCGAGAACCTGCTGTACCGGTCGCGGGCCGCGGAGATCCTCCTCGAGGACGATGCGGCGATTATCGAACGCGTCATGGACTTCATGCGCGGACGGGCCGAGCAGTCCGCCGCGCGGCCGGGTGCGCCGCACGGCGTCCCGAGCCGCATGCCGCCTGCCGTCAACCTGCTGCACGGCCCGGTGCATTTCCATGCGATCTCGCTGCTGTTCGACGATGTGCCGGATGCGGTTCAGCACTTCACGGATGCGCGCTTCCTGCGCGAGGTGAGGCGCTGCGTTCGTGAACAGAAGCGCGAGCTGGTCGTCATTCTGCGCGACCGCCAGTACGATCGCGACGCGCTGGCTGGGCTCGCCTGCTTTTTCCGGACGCGCCTGCCGTTCTGGGCCAACCCGAACGGCAACAAGCCGCGGATCCAATGGGGCGTCCCCGCACCGTACCCGAACATCAACGTCATCACCGGCGCGTGGATCGCCGACACGCGGGCGCTGGTCGCCACCCATGGCAGCCGTGACAGCGTCCGCGCGCCGGTCGGACCGGGCCGCTACTTCCAGGACGGGCCGTACACCGGCGGGTGGCGCGACCTCTTGTTTCCCGAGCGCTGGCTCGCGCGCGTCACCACCCGGCGCGTCGCATCGCGCGGCGACAAGGGCAATCTGTACTTCACCGATGCCCGCGAACTGCGGGCGGGATTCCGCTACGATCCGGCGGCGCCGCCGACGCTCGCTCGACGGCTGCTGCAGCGCGCGCGGACCCGCCTGCGCCGCATGCACGCATTCACAGGAGGGTAGTGACCATGTCACGACGCGCAGTCGGCGCTTACGTGGTGATTCTGGCCGGCGCGCTCTGGTGGCTGCGTGCGCAACTCGTCACCGAAGTCGGTGTATCGCTCCCGCAGGCGGTGGCGCTGGGGCTTCCGTGCGGCCTGCTGCTCGATCTGGCGATGGCGCTGCTCGTCGTCGGCAGCGCCGTCTGTGTCGGGCGGGCGCGGCCGCGCCTCGCCCATTACCTTGCCGCGGCACTGTCGATCGTCCTCCTGGGCTTCACTACGGCGAACGTCGCGTACTTCGGGTACTTCGACGCGCGTCTCGAACCGTGGGTGATCGCGACCTACGCCCGCGATCTGCCCGCCATTCGGAGCTCGGTGTGGCACCTGCTGGCGACGCCCGTGCTGTTCGTGTGCGTCATCGCGGTGCCGATCGTCTTTGTGATCCTCCTCGCCGTGCGGTCGGTGCGATCGCGCCCGAGCGCGCCCGCGATGTCGATCCGACGGGGTGCGGCGCTCCTGAGCGCTGCGGCCCTGCTCGTGTTCGGCGCGACCGCCGTCAAGCACCGCTTCGTCGAGGGGCGCTCGATTGTCGCCGAGCAGGTGTTCGTGATTTGGATCGAAGGCGAGCTGGGACTGCGGCCGCTGCAGGGCGCCGCGCGCCGCGGCATCGAGCGGACGCTGGGAGCGGCGGCTGCAGTGAACCCGTCGGCGCCGGCGCACGTGCTCGCCGCGCTGAGGGATTGGAACCCGGAGACGGAGCGCGTGCCCACGCTCGCCGCCTTCGCCGCCGCCCGGCCGCTGGTGCGCAGACGCGAGGCGAATGCGACGCACACACGCGCGCTGCGGGCCAGACTGGGCCTGCCGACGGAGGGTCCGGTCCACGTCATCGTCCTGTTCCTGGAGAGCGTCCGCGCATTCGAGATGGAGCATCCGGCGCTGTGGCCGTCCGTGTTCCCGCGCACGCGCGCGCTGCTGGCGCAGCACGGCCTGCGCTTTCCGACCGCATATTCGTCGGCGTGGGGCGGCGCCCAGACGGTTGAAGCGCAGTTCGAGACGCTGAATTCGGTGCTGCCAAATTTCAGAGGAGGGGCGGTCTACCGCGCCTATCCCGATATCCGGGTGAAGTCACTGGCTTCGGTCGCACGCGATCACGGCTACCACACCGTCTGGGTCTCGGGCAGTCCGGAGAACCTGCTCAACAAGCGCGGATTCGAGTCGCGGCACGGCACGGATCGCTTCTTCGGCCTCGAATACCTCAACACGATTCCGTTCGACCCGACGCACGACTGGTGCGGTTATCCCGATGCGGGAATGCTGCAGGAAGCGGTGCGCATCTGCGAGCGCGAAGCGCGGGACGGCCGGCCGGTCTTCGCCAACATCCTGACGCTGAACACGCACCACCCGGTCACCGAGATCCCCGAAGGCCCGGTGCCGCCGGCGTTGCGGGCCGCGGCGACGCAGTGGCCGGCGCAAAAGGACTATGTGGGCTACCTGTCGCGGCTGCGGTACTTGGATGAGAGTCTCGACGGATTCTTCCGCGACCTGTTCGAGGGTCCGCTCGGCGACCGGACGCTGGTGGTCCTGCTCGGCGATCACGGGCAGCGGTACACCCCTCATGTGCCGATCGCGCAACATCAGGTCGTCGAGCTGATGACGCGCATTCCGTTCGCACTCGTGACCAGGCACCTGCCGGCGCCGGGCGCGATCTCGTACGCGGTCCACCAGATTGACGTCGCGCCGACCGTCGCCGACATCGCCGGCTTCACCGAGGACGTGCCCTGGGTCGGTCGAAACGCACTCGACGGTGCCGGTTCCCCCTGGGTGCTCGGGCACGACGAGCAGCTGCACTACCGGTTCGGCGATCACGCCTGCTACACGCTCGAAGGCGACGACGCGCCGCGGTGTTATCGCGTCGGGGTCGACGCGGCGACCGACCCGATGCTGCGCGCGGAGTTATCGCCGGTGCGCGCCGATCCCGCAGAGGTGAAGTTCTTTCAGTGGGTGACGATCGCCGCGCACCAGGCAATCGCCGGCAACCAGATCATGCCAGCCCTGGCAAGGCGCTGACTGCGCGGACCCTCGCGTTTGAGAGCCGGCGAACACCGACGGTCACGCCCAGACGCCGCCGACCTGGCGATTCGGTGTCGCGAATGCGTGAGCGAACGCGTCACTCACTCGTCGACTTCGGTCCATTCACCCAGACCGGCTGCACGAACGCGCCGTTGCCTGCGGTGTCCCACACGGCGAACCGCACCCACGCTTTTCCGGTCGCGTCGAACGGAATCGCGAAGTGCTTGGTGCCGAACGCGCCCAGGTCGGTGGCGGAGATGATTCTGCGGTCGACCTTCTTGCCATCGCCCCACACCACTTCGACGAACGAGAGCGGGAACGTCCATTCCACGTCCGCACCGATCGATCGCTGCGCGCCGGCGCCGGCGACGGCGTAATTGGTGATCAGAATCTCACCGGTCGTGGCGAAGAAGTTCCCGTCGCGAAGCGCGTTCAGGACCGGGCTGACATCATCATCGGCCCCCGGCGTCTTGTCGATCTTCAGGTAGTTGACCGGGAAGTTCGCGTAGGTATCGTCTTCGGGGCCCTTCTTGTAGGTGTCGATGTCGGCGATGATGTACTTGGGCCTCAGCCCGGAGCCCGCGTAGAGATTGTTCATCCGATCGGTCACGTCGAAGCACCGCCACTCGCAGATCCTCGCCTCGGACAGATCCATGCCCATGCCCGGCTTGAACGCCACGCCGAGGTACCGATCGTTCTTCACGTACGGCTTGTCGAGAATGAGGTCCGGATACCCAGTCGTGCCCTTCGTGCGGGGATGCGCGTGATACCAATACGCGCCTTCGGCGTCCATCATCTGCTGGACGTCGGCGGCGTTGCCGGTGTGGTAGACCTTGCCATACAGCGGATCGGTTTCGGTGAACGGCTGTCCCGGCTGGCGCACCTTGGACCAGTACACGTTGCGCTTCGGGAACATGATGTTGTAGTGCCCGCCGAAGTACGCGCTCGGCTCTTCCCAGGGCGTCACGAGGAAATCGGTATCCGACGCGCGGCGCGTGGCCTCGAAGTAGTCCTTCTGATCCTTGAACCGCAGGGGTCCCGGGTCGTTCGGGTGCAGGTCGCCGTGGAAATCGCTCAGGCCGATGATATTGAGGCCGAGGGTCTTCATCGCCGCCAGGTCCTGGAGCTCGGTGTCGAACGAGCCAGAGGCGCGGACCCGATCGGTGAACCGCAGGTGGAAGTGGTTCACGAAGGTCTTGTAGCCTGGCAGCGGCTTGAACTCGTCGCCGTGCGTGAACCGGAGCACCGCCTGGCGGGTGGCTTCGGCCGGATCGGGGCTGGCGTAGAAATACACGCCCATGTGCTGCACGGTGCCGGGAGGCGCATTGAACAGGGCGAAGTTGTCCACGTATTGGGCGACCTCTTCGCCGTCGGCCTGGCGGATGCCGATGCCGAATGTCGTCGCGGAGTCCTTCCGGTACCAGACATAGCCAAGATTGGTGTCGACCTCGCGTGTGAAGAAGAACGTATGCGGCGGCGTGAACGTGCCGAGCGACGCACCCTTGCCTTCGGCCACGAGCAGGCGATTCTGCGCCTTCACCGGTGCGATGGTCTTCTGAATGACGCCGCCGAACTGGTACTGCTGCGCCAGTCCGCCCGTGTCACGCCACACGACGCGCGGCATCAGGTCGGTCGAGAATCCCTTCAGACCTGCTTCGTACTTATAGGCAATCCACTCCTCCGTGGTCGTCGCCAGCGCGTCCATGCGGAGGAGGTTCGTGCCGCGATACGCCGTGAATCGCAGATCGCCGGAGAAGATGCCCATCGACAGCCCGGGAAAGGTCACCTCGATCGCGGCGCCGTCCGTCTTCACGCTGCACGACGTGGTGTGAAACGACGAGCTCGCCCGCTTGATGTCGGACTCGGCACGTGCCGGCCCGATAATCTCGCGCCCCGGCTTCATCACCAGCGGCGCGTCCCAGAAGGCGTACCAGCGGTTCTTGGCAATCACCTCTGGCGTCAGCTCTACGCCGGCCGCTTTCAGCGGATCGGCCTGCTGCGTCGACATGCGCCGGATACCGCTGACCACGTGGTACTCGGGCGTCAGGTTCTGCCCGAGCGTGACCCATGACCCACCTGCCTTGCGCACGGCCAGGTCGCGGACGATCGGCTGCCCGCCGTCCACTGCGTAGCGGGTTCGCATCTCCGCGCCGTTCTGGCCATTCCATGCCACGGTCAGAACGTTCTGGTCCATCGCCGCCGTCAGGCCCGCGCTCGATTTGTACTGCGCCATGTCGCAGGCCAACGCATCGGCGGCGACCGGTGTCGTGCCGCTGGCCGCGACCACCCAACCTGTCGACACGATCGCCGCGAGCGCCGTCGATGTGGTCACCACCGCCGCCGAGAGGAACACCATCCGTTTGCTGAGTGTCATGACGCCTTTCCTTCTACTTCCCTGAGCTCGTCGTCTGCGCCGCCTTCGGCGATACCCAGACCGGCTGAACGAATGCGCCATTGCCGGCCGAATCCCAGACGGCAAAGCGCACCCAGGCCTTGCCGGTGGCATCGAACGGAATGGTGAAGTGCTTCGTGCTGAACGGCGCGGAGTCGGTCGCTGAAATCACCTGGCGATCCACTTTCTTACCGTCGCTCCACACGACTTCCACGAAGCTCAGCGGAAATGTCCAGTCGACGTCGGCAGTAATGGTTCGCTGATTGCCGGTGCCACCGACGCTGTAATTCCTGATCAGGATCTCGCCCGTCGTCGCAAAGAAGTTGCCGTCGCGAAGCGATTTCAGGATCGGGGTGTAGTCGTCGTCCGGCCCCGGGGTCTTGTCGATCTTCAGATAGTTGACCGGAAAGTTGGCGTACAGGTCGTCCTCGGGGCCCTTGCGATAGGTGTCGATGTCGGCGATGACGTACTTGGGCTTGACGCCGAGACCCGCGTACATGTTGTTCATCGTGTCGATCGCATCGAAGCAACGCCAGTCGCACATGCGCACGTCCGAATTGTCCTGCCCCATGCCCGGCTTGAATGCGACGCCGAGATAGCGATCGTTCTTCATGTACGGCTTCTCCCAGATCAGGTCCGGGTAGCCGGTGGTGCTCTTCGTGCGCGGGTGCGCGTGGTACCAGTACGCGCCCTCGGCGTCCATCATCTTCTGCACGTCCTCGGCATTGCCCGTGTGATAGACCTTGCCGTAGCCCGCCACCTCCTCGACGAACGGCTGGCCCGCCTGCCGCACCTTGGTCCAGTACACGTCCTTCGGCCAGAGGATGTTGTAGTGGCCGCCGAAGTACGCGCTCGGCTCTTCCCACGGCACCACCAGGAAATCTTTGTCCGATGCGCGGCGCGTCGCTTCGAAGTAATCCTTCTGTTCGGAAAGCCGCAGCGGCCCAGGGTCGCTGCCGTGCAGCTCGAAATGGAAGTCGCTCAGGCCGATGACGTTGAGGCCGAGGGACCGCATCGCCGCCAGATCCTGGAACGGCGTGTCGAGCGATCCAGAGGCGCGCTGGCGGCCGGTGAAGTCGAGATGGAAATGGTTCACGAACGTCTTGTAGCCGGGAAGCGGCTTGAACGCATCGCCGTGTGTGAAGGCCATCACCGCCTCACGCGCCGGGCCGGCGGCATCGGGGCTGACGTAGAAATACACGCCCATCTTCTGCACCGTTCCGGGCGGCGCATTGTAGAGCGCGAAGTTCTGCACGTATTGCGCTTCCTCTTCACGCTCGGGGAAGCCGACGCCGATGCCGAACCGCCCCTCTGCGTCCTTGCGGTACCAGACGTAGCCGAGATTCGTGTCCTTTTCCCGCGTGAAGAAGAAGGTGTGCGGCGGCGGGAACGCCGCCAGGGCGCCGCCGTCGGCCTCGGCCATGATGAGGCGGTTTTGCGCCTTCACACGCGCCAGCGTCGCGTTGACCACGCCGCCGAACTGGTGCTGCTGCGGATGGCCGCCGGTGTCGCGCCAGGTGACACGCGGGGTGAGGTCGGTCGAGAATCCTTTCAGACCCGCGTCGTACTTGTAAGCGACCCACGGTTCGCTGGTTTTGGCCGCCGCATCCATCCGCAGCAGGTTGGTACCTTTGTAGACCGTGAACTGAAGGTCCCCCGCGAAGATTCCCATCGACAAACCGGGGAACGTCACGATCAGGCTGGCGCCGTCGGTCTTCACCGCGCACGAGGTGCTGTGGAACGCCGCGTCAGCGCGCCGAATCTCGGACGGCGTTCGCGGCGTGCCAAGCGTCCGGTTGGGGATCAATGCGTCCGCGTTCGGAGCCTGACCACGGCCGCCTCCGTCGCCCACCTGTCGAGAACGCCGCCATGCTGCTTCGTCCTGCATTTCCTGCGAGCCCGGCATCACCAGCGGCGCATCCCAGAAGGCGTACCAACGATTCTTGGTGATCACCTCTTCCGTCAACTGGATGCCGGCGGCCTTCAGCGGGTTCGCCTGATCGTCAGCCATGCGGCGCACGCCGCTGACGACGTGATACTCCGGCAGGAGATTCTTGCCGAGCGTCGTCCATTGGCCGCCGGCCTTCTTGACCGCCAGATCCCGCACCACCGGCTGGCCGCTGTCGATCGCATACCGCGCGCGCAGGTCGGCGCCGTTCTGGCCGCTCCAGGACACGACCAGCATCTCCTGTTCGATGGCGGCGGTCAGGCCTTGCGCCGCTTTGTACTGCGAGAGGTTGCAGTTCAGCGAGTCGGCGAACAACACCGGCACCGGCGAGACGGTCGATGTCGACGGGGCCAGCGCGATGGCGGCCGCGAGGGCCGCGCCCGCAAGACCGGCAGACACGGTTGATCTTTTCAGGTTCATGAGCGGCTCCAATACAGAGAATTCACAGCGAAGGTCACGACGACGCATCAGAAGAGGAATCGCACGCCGAGGCGCGCAATGCGAGCCGGGAGGACGCTGCTGACAAAGCCGAAGGCCGGGCCAGTCACGAAATTGGCCGCGGTCGGCGTCGCCGCGTTCAACACGTTGAAGACGTCCACGTCGACGTTGAGCCGGCGCCCGCCGCCAAGCTTGAGGTCCTTGCTCGCCTTGAGATTCAGGATGTTCTGCGCCGAGAGCTTCTGCGCGCCGAATGGCTCCACGCGCAACGTGGTGTTGCCGTTCTGAGCGATCGCCGCGCCGCCATCCGGATCGGCCTGCCGGAAGATGTACGTTCGCTGGCCCATGAGGCCGTTCTTGGTCTGGAGGAATCCGGAGATCGAGACGTCTCCCGGCATCCGATAGCTGCCGGTCACGTTGCCGGCCCACGCCCACGTTTCGTCCAGCGGGAAGAACTGATCGTTGGGACTGGTGAACACCGACGCGAGCCAGCGGTGGTTCTTCACCGCGAAATACGACACCTGGCCGGTCCATCTCGACGAGAACCGCTTCGTCAGCGTGCCCTCGACTGAGTTGAAGTGATCCGCGTTGGTGGCGTTGACGATTTGGCTGTTCACGAACCCGGCACCTCGGTAGGCGGCGGTGTAGTCGAACAGCGTCACGCTCCCCGCGTCGTCGGCGCTGCCCAGGATCCCGTCCGGACCGGGATCCCGGCGGGTGATCGGAACGCTCCAGGCACTGTAGGGACGCAGTGTATTGTTCACGACGAACGAGTTCGTGGTGGTGTTCGCCGGGTTGAAGATCGAATCGGACACCAGCTTGTAGACGTACATCACACGGATGCCCATGTTCGCCGCCAGCTCGCGCTCGAAGCTCGCCGTCGTTTCCCAGGTGTTCGGCGACTTGAGGCCTGGATTCAGGATCTGGTTGCTGGCCGCGGTGATGCTCCTGAAGTCGGCGCTGTTCAGGGCGAGGTTCACTTCGCCTGGCTCATAGAGCTTGTCGCCGTTCAGATCGTGCCAGGTGAACAAGGCGTTCGCGGTGGCATTCCGGTTGAACGCGTCGGCGTAGGTGTCCCCGAGCATGTAGTTGTAGAGCCCGAACGTCGCTTTCACGACACCGACGCGGCCGAGATCCCAGGCGATGCCGGTCCGCGGCACCGCGCGGGTCAGCGTCTGCACGTCGATTTGCGGGTAGGACCCGCCCGGGAATACCGTCGCCCAATCCCGCGCGCCCGGGTAGTCCTGCGCGGGCAGAAACGAGTGCTGCCGCTCCCACCGGACGCCGAGATTGATCGTGAGCTTGCTGGTCGGCCGCCAGCTGTCCTTCAGATATACCGCGTACGTGTTGTCGTGGTCGGCGGGCACGACCGGGGTGTTGTAGATCCGGATCTGCGAGGGCGTGCCGGGAACACCGCCGATCGTGTCCGTATACAGAATGCAGTTGCAGGCCAGATTGTTGGAATATCCGTCTGAGCTCTTGTCGAGATAGATGCTGACGCCGGTCTTGAGCTCGTGCCGGCCGGCAAAGGAGCGCTCCGGGAAAAAGCTGACGCTGTCATCGGTCTGAAAGCGATCGCGGGTCTTGTTCTGGTGCAGCGGGGCCGAGCCCGTGTTCAACGTGGTCGCGAGGTCCTGCCGCGGCGGCGCGTCGGCACGCGCGTACGAGCGGCCGGCATCGTAGTCGGTCACATACCCGCTGTAGCCGGCGACGGCGTTCACGAGCACCCGCGGATTGACCATGCTCTGGAGCTCGATCTTCTGAATGGCCGTCGGATTCTTGTAGTCCCGCGTCGACTCGAGTGGCGTGAATCGGCCGGCGTTGTTCTGCGGCTGGGCCTTGGTCCCGCGTTGCCAGGCGTAGACGAGCCGATTGTTCTTCGTGAGCTGATACGAGAGCTTCGCGGATATCTGCGAGAGCGTCGTCTCGACGTTGGCGAGAGGGTCGTCGGCGGTGAGGTACTTGCCGTCGGGGCCAGGACCGGAGGCGAACCCGAGCAGACCTTCGTTCTTCGACTGCCGCCCGTACGCCGCGTAGAACCACACCTTGTCGCGGACGATCCGGCCGCCGAGATCCGCGGACAGATCGTAGAAGTTCTTCAGCGGCGACGTGGCGGTGAGTCCCTGTGCCCGCAAGGCATCGTTCAGGTTGTCGGATTGGAATCTCGGCGATTCTGTGGACGCCTGATAGGCGCCGTGAAACGTATCGCCGCCTGACTTCATGATCGCCACCATCGAGATACCCGGCACGGACACCTCGGCATCGTTGCCCGAGGTCCTGATCTGCACCTCCTCGAGCGTGCTGTCGTTGAAGTAGATGGCGGTGTTCTGGTCGGCGCCCATCGTGATGTTCATGCCTTCGACCTGGAGCTTCGGCTGTGACAATACGCCGTAGCTGGACAGGTTCTGGCGCTGCGCCATCGTGCTGCCACCGACATCGGCGACCGCCTGCGTGACTCCGGGCGCCATCGCAAACACGTTCTGCAGGTCGCGGCCGCGCGGAATCGCGTCGAGCACTTCCTTGGTGAACGCGACGCTGGCGGTCGTGGTCGAGACGTCGACGACCGGACTCTGCCCGCTGACGGTGACCGACTCCTCCATCGCCCCCAGTTTCAGCGTGAGATCGACGCGGGCGTTGAAGCCGACGGTCAGCCGCAGGTCTTCGCGAATCGCCGCCGAAAACCCGCTGAGCTCGGCCTTGAGCCGGTAGGTGCCGGCTGGCAGATCGACGAACTTATACCTTCCCGCGAGATCGGACACCTGGACGATCTGCCCGACCAGCAGCGCGGGGCTGGTGACGGTGACCGCCACGCCTGGCAGCACAGCGTTCGATTCGTCCTTCACCGTGCCATCGATGGTGCCCGACGACACGCTCTGCGCGAAGATCCCATTGACCCCGGTCAGCGACAGCAACGCCGCCACGCCGAAGATCACGCACCGCCGGGTCCACCTGTTCTGACCGGATTCGTGGATCGTCGCCATCTCAGACTCCTCTATGACAGGTCTCACGGGTTGCAAATCTAACCAGCTGCGCGCTGGGCATCGCCGTTTCATGTCTCGTCGACAGAAACGTGAACCGTCCGGCGCCGTGAGCCGCAACGTCGGCTGCCGCGCGTCGGTCGTGAAGCTGCGCGATGTCGCTCTACGGGAGGGTCGATCGGCCGGCCACCGCCGCTTTCGCGCGCCACCGCACCTGTGCGTCGGTGCGGGGCAGCGCGAGTCTATGGGGAGATGAATCGCCGATTTGTGACAAGTTGTTACAGAGAGGCGGCAGGCAGGAGGATCACCACGGTCGTGCCCTGACCGACAGAGCTCTGCAGCGTCCACGAGGCGCCGTGGTCATGAATCACGCGCTCGGCGAGCGCGAGTCCGAGACCCGATCCGTCTGAACGCGCACGACGGCCCCGATAGAACTTCCGGTGCACGTGCCGCATTTCGTCTGCAGGAATGCCGTCGCCGTGATCGGCAATGACGATCGAAATCTCGTCACTCTGTCGGCTGGCCGTGATCCGCAGCCATTTCTGTTCGCCGGAGTACCGGATGGCGTTGTCGATCAGATTGATCAGCACCAGGCCGAGCGCCGTGCTGTCCGCACGGATGTCCGGCAGGTCATCGGGGATCTCCACGTTGACGTCGAAGTTGTCCGCGACAAGCCGCGGCCCGAAGCTTCCGAGCGCCTTCTCCACGAGCTGATCGAGCGCAACGGGCTCGAAGGAGTAGATCTCGGTGACATCGGTCACCCGCGAGTAGGCGAGGAGATTGTCGACGAGCCGCGCCAGCTGCCACGTCTCCTGCACCAGCATCGTCCCGTATTTTCTGACGCCGCTGTCCGCGTGATCCGTTCTTCTGGCCAGCGTTTCTCCGAGGATGCGGATGGACGTAATCGGCGCCTTGAGATTGTGCGTGACGGTCGATACGAAGTCGGACCGCAATTCAGCGAGGCGTGCCTCGATCCGGATCGCCCTCGCCGTCATCAGGAACCCGACGCCGAGCGCCAGGACGGCGCCGCTCGTGAACAGCGCCATGCGGCGGGCGCTGAGAAACGCCGCCTGCCGGCCGGGGTCCGCTTTGATGCCGACCTCGATCGTGAAGTGGGAGCGATGAGAGGTCTTTGGCGGACCCGGCGGGGACCGTAGCGGATCGGCAAACAACAGAGGCAGCTGACGGCGTTTCAGCGAACCCGTCACGGCGGTCCCGCCGATCGCGACAAGGTCTCGCCCATCGTCATCACGCACCTGCACGGTGAGTTCGTCCGCCATTCCGGCAATTTGCGCAATCTGCCGGGCCATGTCCGGCAGATAGTGCTGTCGTACCCACGACAGGTTGACCGTAAACCCGAACACGCCATTGAGCGCTGCCCCGACCTCGTCTCGGTACAGAAGACGGGCGATCACCTGATAGACATCCCCTCCTATGGCGGTCTGGAATACGGCCGTTCGGGATCCGCGTGCCGCTTCGTGCTCGAGCCGCGAGACGAACTCGGCAGAAAACGGCGCACGGTCCCAGACCTCCACCGGAAAGGCCGCAGCCTGCGTGCGCAGCGTCGCCCAGCGAGGCCGGCGCTCCGCGCGGTTGAAGAACACGACATCCGCAGACGGCGGAAACCGGCGCCACGCGAACAGCGATTCGATGTACGGGTACCGCGCGAACGCGTTCGCCGCGTCCGACCGCATTTCGTGCAGGCCGTCGTCGGTGAGCTCGGCGCCGCCCAACACGGCGAGGACGCTCGCCTGCGCGCCGCGCATGTCTCTCGAGAACGCGGATGCCAGCACTTCCAGCGCTTCGTCGGCGTGCCGTTCGAGGAGCAGCCCCGAACTTCTCTGCCAGGCAGACGTCGTGGTGTAGTCGTGCCAGGCCAGCATGACGGTTGCCGCGCACAAGGCGAGTGCGAGCAACGCGACGGGCGTTCGCAGCCAGCGAAGCGATGTGGCGGTCACGGAAAGAGCTCACGCTCTCGGTGGTAGCGGGCGGCGCCGGCGTGCAGTGGAATCGGCGTCGCGGCGGCCCTCTCGAGGTCCACCGACCACAACAGTTCGTTCGACTGCTCCGCCAGCGACTCGAACAACGCCTTCGTCAACCGGTAGACGAGCCCCTCGTCCAGGTCGACGCGGCACAGCAACAGGCTATGGATGCCGATCGTGCGAACCGGCTGGGACTGGTTCGGGTAGGCGCCACCGGCAATCAGCATCGGCCGGAAAAAGGGATACTCCCTGTGCAGCCGTTCGATGGGATCGCCGGCGAGGGGCATCAGATGCGATCCCCTCTCGAGTGCGCCGCTCACATTGTCGACCGGGTATCGTGACAAGACGAACATCGCGTCCAGCTTGCCGGACGACAGATCCACGATCGAGTCCTCGAACGAGTGTGTCTGCTGCAGCAGGATGCTCGCGGGATCGACGCCATAGGCGCGCATGATTCGCTCGGCGGCCGCGCCGGTATTGCCTCCAACGTAGATCACGTTCCGGCCCGGCAAATCCGTGACGCCGTGGACAGACGACCGGTCACTGACCACGAGCTGCACCGGCAACAACTGCAGAAGGGCCAGCGCGCGCAGGCCGGTGAACGGTTCGCGTCGATCTCCGGGACCGCCGACGTATGCCGCGTACGCGACGTCGGCAAAAGAAAACACCACGTCGGCCGAACCGTTCCGTAAGGCCTCGAGATTGGCCATCGTCCCGGCTGTCACCGTGACCTCGGCATCGACGTCCGGCATCGCCATCGCAAAGGTGCGCGCCAGCGCGACTCCCACGGGGTAATAGTTGCCCCGCTGCGCTCCGGTGCCGATTCGTAGGGTGTGCCGCGTCGGCGCGGCAGCCGGACGAGCGCACGCGCTGGCACACGCGGCCAGAACGATCGCCACTGCCCACCGAAGGCGCTCAGACAGTCGTTTGACCATGCGGTGTCAGGCAGTAACCATCGCCATGTACCGTGTGAATGAATCGCGGATGATGCGCGTCGGACTCGATCTTCTTGCGCAGGCGGTCCATGGCCGTGTCGACGGATCGCGTAAAGGGCGCTTGCGCGTAGCCCCACAGATCCTTCAAGAGCTCATCGCGGTGGACCACGTGCCCTTGCCGCTCCGCGAGATAGTGGAGGATCTCGAATTCCTTGTGTGTCAGCCGAAGATCCGTGTCGTCGCGCACGGCCAACCGTGACCTGAAGTCGACCGTGATCGATCCGATCGTCAGCGTTTCGAGGCTCGGGCGTGTGCGCCGCAGGATCGCCCGGATGCGGGCGAACAGCTCTTCGAGATCGAACGGCTTGGTCAGATAGTCGTCGGCGCCGTAGTCCAGGCAGCGAATCTTGTCGGCCTTCTGACTGCGGGCGGTCAGGACGAGGATCGGTGTCTCACAGGCGCCGCGAAATGCCCGGCACAGGTCGAATCCGCTGACCCCTGGCAGCATCAGGTCCAGCACGATCAGATCGGGCTTGAACGCCGCGGCAGACGCGAGCGCGCGACCGCCGTCGTTGACACCCTTGGTGTCATAGCCCTCGGACACCAGGTTGTCGAGCAGCGCGATGGCCAGGGCTGCGTCATCCTCGACGACGAGAATCCGTTTCTTGAGCTTCATGGCCGGTGTCCGCCAGTCTAAGCGGCGTACCTCGGCGGATTGTAACAACTTTGTAACGTTCTGGAGCCGACTGGTGTTGAGCGGCGGTCCGCATCTCGCTTCTTCTTTAGCAAATCTTCAGATCACGTCCATTCAGTGTCGATGTCCAGATGTGCAGTTCGATGTGCATCTGCTCGTCGCCTCGGCCCTGGCCTTGTCCGCCGCCGCATCTTCATGCCGCCTGATAAAAGCATGGATCTTGCACGATCCCCCGGTATGGGCACGTCCATCGACTTGGCGAAACTGGTCGGCACCGCGTCTGCTCCAGTCGCGCTGATCATCGCCTCTTCGATTTCCCTCGGCACCTTGTCGGGAAAGTACGCCGCCATGTTCTCGGCCGTTCGTCCGCTGTTCGCTGAGTACCGCGATCCGGCGATCGACGAACGACGGCGACGCATCATCAGCGAACAGCTGCCGATCTACGGGCGGCGATTGCGCATGCTCATGCAGGCGACCCTGTCGCTGGGTTGCTCGGTCACGTTCTTCATCTTCACGGTGCTGCTAACCAGCGTCAGCGTGGTGATGCCGACGTGGCTGTCTTGGAAACTGTTGACCGCGTTCTCGATGTTCGCCGGCCTGGTCTCGCTCGGCTTTGCGATGATTCTCGAGCTGAGGGAAAACCACCACGCCAAGGCCGCGCTGGCGTTTGATTTTGACGAGTTCCCGGAGCTGCATGCCCCGCCCGCCGACCGCCATGTCGCCGCACCGGCGAACGCTCGCTGATCTCGCCGGTTGCGCGGCTTCGCGAGGCGTGCGACCTAGCCCTTCCTCGCGGTCTTCGGCACGAACGCCAGGAACCTGCGCGGATTGTCGAACATGATGGCGCGAAGCACCTCATCGCTCGCGCCGGCGGCTTTCAGCTTCGGAACGAACACGGTCAGCGTCTTCGCGTAGCCCGCTCCGCCGTTCCGCTTCATCTGGCCCGCATTCGAAATATCGGCGGAGAACATCAGGTTGTCGGCGAAGCCCGCGTCGATCAGCGCCATCACCATCGGCACCTGCTGCGCATCGCCGGGTCCACCTTGGCGATCGAACCCGACAAACGCGCCTCGCCGGCAGATCGCCTTCTGCACCTGCACGTTCGCGTCGACGAGGTTGCCGAGATGGCCGATCACGATGCGGTTTGGGTTGACCCCGACGTCCTCGAAGAGATCGAGCTGTTCGAGCGCCGATTTTCCGGGGATGCCCGTGTGCGTGAAGATCGACAGGTTCGTCGCCAGGTGCGCCTTGCCGATCGCGCGGAAGACCTTGCGCTCGTCCTTCGTGATGTCGTCCCACGATCCGATCTCACCGAAGACGCCAATCGGCTCGCTCTCCACCTGGTGGACCAGCGCCTGCACGATCTGCTCCTCGCTCATCGTGCCGATTTCCTTCGGGTAGAACGGCTGCGTGTAAAAGCCGCCGCCGGCGACAATCGGCATGCCGGACCTGATCGAGAGCTGGCGTAAGGTGTTGAGATCACGCCCCATATCAGGATGGCCGCCATCGACGATACAGGCGATGCCCTCTCGCTTCGCCGTCGTCAACTCCTCGGTCATGAGATCGAGGTCCTGCATGAAGAACGGTGCCGACGGCGCCGCCGGCGGGGTCGCGCGCCCACCCGCCGCGTTTGCCGGGCCGCCATTGGCGGCGCGCGTCGCCGCCGCGTAGCCGGTCCACCGCGTCATGAAGTCGTCGGCAAACGACAGGTGTTCGTGAAACAGTGTCGCACCGCCTGCCAGATCGTCCGGGACATAGTCCTTGAGAATCGTCCGGATGACGGCGCCTTTGGAGAATGCGGGCGCGGCGGCTGATGCGTTCTCGGTCAGCATCGTCGCAATCGCGCCGACGCCCAAGGCGCCGAGCATCTCACGACGCGTCCACTCGGTCGTTCGGGAATCCTGTGACATGGGCCGTCTCCTCCGAAGGTAGTGTGACACGCGAATGCCGGCGGCAGGTTCGGGACGTTCTCCGTCTCGCCAGCCGACTCGGTCCGTATGTGTTGTGCGAGAGGGTCGCGCTGGAGTTCAGCAGGCGGCAGATGTCCACGCTCGTCCGAATCCGGTACCAGGCCTCGGTTACTCGATTCTTGCGGAGACGATCGCTTTCACGGCTGGTGGAACCTCGGACTCGGACGCTTCGATCGACTCGGTGCCGCTCGCCGTCCCTCGCGTGAGGCGATAGCGGAATTGATCCCCGCCCGTGGCGGCGCCCGCGGAACCGGCCGGCGCCTTGGTCCGCGCGAAGAGCGCTTCGACCGCCAGCCGGTCGTTCGATGAAAGCGTCGAGAGATCCAGTGTCCCCGAGCTCTTGAGGTGAGGTCCGCCGAAGCCGGCGAACCCCCCAACCTGCTCGACCTTCAATTCGCCCACGTGAGGAACCTCCCGGGTGACGAAAACCGGCGGCGAGGCGCTACAGCCCCACAGACTTCCAACCAGCATCAACAGCGGCATGGAAGGCCGCATCCGCCGGGTGAAGCTTCTTCGCTGTCGCTCGTGTGGCATTGGCGAACTCCAACATCAGCATGTTGGGTCGAGGGGCGGTCGTCGAGAGGACATCGTACCAGACTTGGCCGACCCCGAGCCAACTCTTGCCGGCAACCGACTTGGCGATCCGACAAAACGCCACGTTCGGAATGCCGCTGCTCAAATGCGGGTCCATGCCGCCGCGATATTGGCTGAAGTGTATCGGCTGCGGCGACAGGCAATGCGACGCGGCCGGATTCGACATGTCGCGCAAACAGGTAAATCCCTTGGCCAGCGCCGTGGGCCCGAGAATGTCGTGGCCGATCAACCAGTCGGCCGTGTTGGCGTCCTGATTCGCCTGCCACTGGCGGAACATCGAGCCGAACACGTCCGACAGGCTTTCGTTCAACCCGCCGGCCTCGTCGGCGTATGCGAGCCCGAGCGTGTGCTGCGTGACGCCGTGCGTCAATTCATGGGCCATGACGTCGTTGCCACGCGTGAAATCCGTGAACACCGCGCCATCCCCATCGCCGTAGGTCATCTGCGTCCCGTTCCAGAAGGCATTGTTGTACTTCGTGCCGTAGTGGATGGACGACAAGAGGGTCATGCCGGCGCCGTCGACCGAGTTTCGCTTGAAGATCGTTTGAAAGAACTTCGCGATTTCGCTGGTCTGGTCGAACGTCCGCTTGGCCGTCGGATCGGCGGAGGAACCTGGAGTGGCGACGGGCGTGCCCGGCAGCGTCATGTGGTGCTTGCAGTCGTACACGGTCACGAGCGGCGCGTGCGCGACGGCGACCGGGACAATCCCGGCCAACGAGTTGTGGCGCGCCATCAGGGTCGTCAGCAAGGCGGTCTCTTGACGCACGGCCCTGATGCGGTTGTCGATCTCGATCGCGTTGTAGAATTGCTGCCGCAATTCGGCGGACAACTCCGGATCGTCGGCGAACCGCTTCAAGACACTCGGCGGAATAATCGAGCACGCACATGTCATGGCAACCTCGCAGTGTTCGTGATGGAGTCAACCCGTATGACCACAGCTGAAGTGGCCGACGGCCGCGCACGTGTCTCCCCGGCGATGGCACGCATTCAGACTTTCCCGTTGACCGCAGCAGGCGCGGGCACCGCCACAGTTGGGTCCTTGGTCTTCGTGAACGCCTGCAGCACACCTTCCAGGAACGAGAAGAAGACGTCGACCGCGTAGCCGACGAGAAACGCGATCGCGAGCGGCGGCAGCGACGCCGTTTGCGTCACGGTGAAGTTGTTGAACAGCCCGACGACGGCGCCGCCGATGCCCGCGATCAGGAACCGCGCCGAGTTCGCCACCGACGGCGTGAACGTGCGGCTTCGCATCTGCTCTTCGAACGAGCGAAGCAGATATGCGCACGTGCCCAACAGCGCGTAGAGCGCCGGCAGCAGGCAGGCGGCGACCGCGCCATAGAACACCGAGATATCGTTGAGCACGTTCTGGGCGAAATAGCGGACGTCCTGGAACACCGTGATGCGGCCGTCGACCGCCGCCTCGAGGTGATGCGGCAAGTCGTCGGGCAGCTGGAACTTGGCATGCAGCTGTGGCGGTTGTTCTCTGATGTCGTGATACGGATCGATCTCCGACTTGAGGATGAACCGGTTCAATCCGAGCGCACGGCCGTCGATCGCGCGAATCAGCGAGGCGAACTGCTGAAGCTCGGTGACCACTTCGACCGGCGACACTCCGGCGGGCAGTGCACTCTGGCTATTGGCCGCGGCGGCCACACCAGCGGGTGCAGCCGGGGGATGGACCTGGGTCGTGAGCTTGACCGCCAGTTCGTTGGCGGTGGCGATGTCCTTGCGAATCGCGTCGGAGATCCCGGACGTGACGAAGCTGACGAGTGAAAACGGCACGATGATCGTCGCGAGCCCGACCGCCCACAGCCAGTAGCCGCGCACGGCGTGCCGTGTTTCGCCGCTGCACGCCTTGAGACTTTCCGCCGTCACCGGCCGCACCCGCGCGGCGAGCTGCGTCAGCGCCGCGAGCAGCCGCGCCACTCCCACATCGGTCCAGCCCGAATCGCTTTCGATCCTGGCGTGGAGGATCGCGGTACGAATGTCGGCCTCGACATCGATCCCGACTTCGGCGGCGTACTTCATCAGCCGCTCGGCATCCTCGAGCGCGTCTTCGAAATAGTCGGGTGGTGTCGAGTAGGCGCAGTCCGGTCCCGCCGTCGGCGCGTCAGGGCGCGCCGGATCGCCCGAGGTGCGAGGCGCCGGGACCGCCCGGGCCGGCGCCCGGGCCGGCATCGGGTTCGCTCCGGTCGCCGGAGCGTCGAGGATATCAGCGCCGGCGAGGTCATGGTCTGTCGTTGACATCGCGCCTCCTCATTGAATCGTGTTCTGCACCCGGTCCGACTACTTGATGGTGTAGCTCACGCCGATCACGAGGCCGCGCGCGTACGAGAGCGCGTACGGCGCGTCGGGATTCGGCGTCACCGTGCCGATTTGGTCCGCACCGGCACCGTTCGCGAACATCAGGACGGCGCCCGCGGTGATGCCGATGCCGCGGGTCAGCAGCAGGTTGACGCCGGCGGTCAGCCCGAAGTCCGGCGTGATCGTGACCCCGAAAAACGGGCGGATGCGCTCCGCGGCGCTCACCGCGTCGAGCGCGGCGTCGTAGCCCGCGACGCTCCAATTGACGAACGCCATCGTCACCAGGCGCGACAGCGGATCGCCGACGAGCACGTCGTTCTTGACCGTGACCCTGGGCAGGCTGAGCGATCCCGACGCGAGCACGCCACTGCCGGCGCCGAACGCCCAGTGCGCCAGCGGGCGGTTCTTGAACGACAGCTCGGCGTCGGCGGCGGTCAGCATCGACGCCGCGGCAAACTTGCGCACCTTGTCGTCGAGCTTGGCGACGGCGGACAGATCGTCTCTCGAGGGCGTCGCGCAGGCGCCGTCTTTCAAGCCCGCGGCGATGGCATTCCGGAGCTCGCTGTCGAACTGCGCCAGGCAGGTCGACGTCGTCGCCGCCGCCGACGCGCACTGCTGACCCGCCGATGCATTCTTGACGGCGGCGGCGAGCCCGCCGGCGACCGCACGCGCGCACGGCGAGTTCGGCACCTCCTGGAACATCAGATCCTGGATGAACCGGTCGGTCGCATCCCAGAACGCATCGACATCCACCGGCTCCTTGGCCGCGGCCTTCCACTTGATCGCCGCGCGCGCGAACGGCAAGCCGACGCGGGACACCGTCACCGCGATCGACGGCGGTTCGGGTTTCAGAGGTGCGGCTTCGGTCACGCCCGCCACCGTTGCCGCCGCCCTGACGTCGAGGCTGCCCGCCAGCGCACCGAATGTCGCGAACAGCGGGCTGGCAACCGCCTGCATGAACGCGGGCAGCTGCTGGGCCGCCGGATCCTTGTCGCGCGACGAGGCGTACACCGACACCAGCTGGCCGCGCATGCCGCGGCTGAGGAACGCCTCGAATACCTGTGGATCCGCGGCGCCGACGCCGGCTCCGGGCAGGTCCGGCGAGAACGGTTCCGCGGACGCGGGCCTATGGACAACCGTGCGCGCGAGCATCGTCTTGCCGAACGGATCGGTGCCGATCCACACGACGATGACGTAGCTGTTCCTGAAATCGAGACCGTCGGCGATCGCGCGGCCGCTCGGGGTCGCGACGGCCTTGGCTGCGGCGGCGCTCAGCAGCGCCTCCGTTTTTCTTTGGAGCTCATCCCAGCGGCCGCGATTGTAGAGCGCGGTGAGCTCGGCGAGGTCGGCGAGCGGGAGGCCCGTGTCGATTGCGCGACCGATGGCGATCGGCGTGGTCGCTACCTGTGCCGACGCCAGCGGCGGCACGGCACACAGCGCGACGGCGAGCAGCAGAACCCGGAAGCGCATGCTGTCGTGATCCTCCGCATGTCGAGACGGACGCCGCGCGCACTTTCCCGCCGCGCGAGATCCGCGCCCGTGCTGATCGGAGCACATCGTTGGAGATGCGCTGCGACAATGCAAGCGGAATTCGTGCGGCCAACCGGTTGACCTGTCCGGCCAAGGCGATGACCGACTGTGACGATCACGACCGGCAGCGATGGTCGTACTCAACCGTCCCGCGTGGCACGAATGTTTCTTGGCCTTCGGTGTTCACCGGCGCCGTCGCGCCTCCATCCACACGCACAACAGATTTCAGGCAAGGAGAAACACACATGCCCAGCAACGAGAGACCGGGCGGCGCCGGCAGCGGCGGCGGCGGCCAGGGGCTCATGCATTCGATCCAGCAACAGGCGAATTCCGCGCTGTCGTCGCAGAAGGATCGCGCGGCCGACAGCATCAAGGCAGTGATCGACGCCGTGCGCCAGACCGGCGAGTCGCTGCGGGAGAAAAACGGCACGATCGCGGGGTATGCCGACAGTGCCGCGAGTCAGCTCGAACGGTTTTCGTCGCAGCTGCGCGACCGCGACATCTCCGAGCTGATGGACGACGTCGGCGCCTTTGCGCGGCGCCGGCCGGCGCTGTTCGTCGGCGGCGGCATCGCGCTCGGCCTCGCCGCGGCGCGCTTCCTGAAGAGTTCCGGAACCGACAACATGTCGGGCCGCGCCTCGGGCTACATGTCGACCAATACGCGGGACTATACGTCGAGTACATCGGGACAGTCGACGCAGCAATTCGCGACGGCTGGCGCGTACGGCGCGAGCGGCACGGCAGGCTCGAGCGGCTCGAGTGGGTCGAGCGGCTCGATGGACAGCGGCGAAGCGATGGGTATGACGAGCGAATCGTCTGCAGCCGGCATCGCGGCCGATCGACCGAGCGGTCGCGCCGCGCGCGGTTCACGCCCTCGCGCGCGCACCACGGACGAGAGGTGATCGATGGCCCAGGGATCACAGAATGAGCGCTCGCTCGGCGATCTGTTCGCTGAGCTCTCGCGCGAAACCAGCACGCTCGTCCGCAGCGAGGTCGCCCTCGCGAAAACCGAACTGACCGAGAAGGCGGCGAAGGCGGGCCGCGATGCGGCGATGATCGCCGTCGGCGGCGCGCTCGCCCACGCGGGGCTCCTCGTCATCATCGCCGCCGTCGTCCTGCTGCTCGTGCAGGCCGGGCTCGCCTCCTGGCTCGCCGCGACCATCGTCGGCATCGCCGTGGCCGCCGTCGGCTACATCGTCGCCCAGAAAGGGATCACGGCGCTCACACACGAGGACCTGGCGCCTCGGCAGACCATGGATTCGATGAAGGAGACCGCACAATGGGCGAAACACCAGACGCGATGAACCGTTCGGAGCGCGAACGGGAGTCGACCAGCCGCGCGATCACGCCGGAGAGTGCGGACGACGCGGCGGTCGAATTCGGCATCGTCGAGATCGACGTCATCGGCGTGGACGCCGACGACGACGCTGACGAGCAGGGGGACATCACGGGCGCGGCAGCCACCGAGTCGTCCGGCGATTCGCCCGATGCGATCCGCCAGGACATCGAACAGACCCGGGCGCAGATGAGCGGCACGATCGACGAGATCCAGGAACGGCTGAACCCGAAGCGCCTGATGGACGAGGCCAAGGAGACGGTGCGTGAAGCGACCGTCGGAAAGGTAAACAGCATGATGAACAACGCGGGCCGCTCCGCCAGCGGCATGATCGACAAGATCAAAGAACACCCGATCTCGGCGGCGATGATCGGCGCCGGCGCGTGGTGGCTGATCAACAAGCTGCCGGACAGCGGACGCTCCTCTTATGCGTCCACCTACGGCTCATCGTCCGGTTCGTATGGATCGTCGTCGTCGTACGGGTCGTCGACGTCGCCGTACGCGCGCCAGTACGGCAACTTCAACGCGGGCGGGCGGATGCGCGACGACGACCTCGGTTCGTCCGGCAGCACCAGCTACGGCCAGGGGGCGACCGGCGGCGCCAGCTATGGCCAGGGGCTCGGCGAGATGGCGCGCGACGCCACCGATGCGGTCGCCGATTATTCATCGCGGGGACGCGAGCGCGTCAGCGACCTGGCGGACCAGACGGAACGGCAGTTCGACCGCTGGATCCGTGACAACCCGCTGGCGGTCGGCGCCGCGGCGGTGGCCATCGGCGCCGCCATCGGCATGGCGCTGCCGGAGACGCAGCGCGAACGCGAGCTCATCGGCGAGACCCGCGATCGTCTCGTGGGCAAGGCGAAAGAGGCGGCGACGCAGAAGGTCGAGCAGGTCGCCTCGTCGTTACCTGGCGGCGACACCGGCGCTTCCGGCAGCGCCGGCAGCGGAAGCAGTGGAAGCGACAGCACCGCGGGGAGCGGTGGCGGCAGCGGTGCGGGCGGCGACGGCAGCGCTCAACCCGGGAACGCGTAGAACAGCCGGACGGCCGTACGCGCGATGCGTGCGGCCGTCCGGACCCGCGCACCGTCTAGGTGCCGAAGCTCCACACAGGGCCGGTCGCCGTCTTGCCCGCCATCGTCTTCGATCTGATCTTCCAGTAGTAGGTGGTGCCTGCGGTCAACCCGCTCATCACCAGATTCTTCGAGGACGTACCAGGGGTGATCGCGACGCTGGCATAGAACGGCGGATCAGGGGCTGTTCCCAGATAGACGTCGGCGCCATGCGCCCACGGTCCCGGTTTCCACGACAGCGTCGCATTGACCGGCTGAGCGCTCGCGGCGTTCTTCGGCGCGACGTACACCGGCGGATCCGGCGGCAGCGGCACGAATGCGCGGGTCTCCGCGGTGCTCCCCCACTTGCGGCCGAAGATCTGGCGGAACCAGCCGAAGAAGGTCGGGTCGGTGGCGAAGTAGTTGTGCTCGTACTGGGTCTGGTTCGAGGCGGTCGTCCAGTTCGACGAGCCGAAAATCGTCCGCGTCTGCGAGTACAGCAGCGTCGTCTTCTGGTGGAGGAAGCCGAGGTGGGCGCGCTCGCGGATCTTCACACCCGCCGCGTACATCCGATCGAGGTTATACGCCTGCCAGACGTTGTCCCTGGCGCGGTAGCGGGTCGGTTCGGTGATGAGCCGGACCGGGACGCCGCGCTTGACGGCGCGAATCATCGCGTCGGTGTGGATGGTGTCTGTGATCTTGTACATGATCACGTCGATGCCGGTTGTCTCGGCGTCGTAGAGCGGTTTGGAACGGCTCGCGAAATTCGCGGCGGGCACGAAATTCAGCGCCGGATCGACGTCATAGATCGGATACGCGCGCGCGACGGCGATCGAATTGCCGAACTCCGCGAAGTTCGTGGTGTCGACCCATGCGTCGTCGAACTTACGCTCGAACGAGTTCACCAGGGATGTATTCGCCGTGTAGAAGACGGGGTCCTGCGTAAAATTGACGCCGGGGTTCGCAGGGACAAGATATTCCTGCGTGAACTGGGTCGCGGCGAACTCGACGGTATTCTGGCCGGCAAAGATCATCGTTTTCCAGTGAAGGATGTCCCCGACTTTTCGATAGCGCATCGGAATGCCCGCCGCCTTCAATTTGTCGAGAATCGGGCCGTTGCGCGGTTCGCTGGCGTTGCGTCGGGGCTCGGCGATGATCCGGACGGGCACGCGCGCCTTGAAGCGCGCGATCACCGCGTCGGCAATCAATGGATCGGTCATCTCTTCCATTCCGATATCGAGCCCCATCGCTTCGCGGTTGATGTACGCGATCAGACCGGCGCGGCAATCGGTCAGACGCGCCTCGCAGATCTGATCAGCCGAAGCTACGGAGGGACGAACGAGACACGCGGCGGCGAACGCGACGACCGACGCACGGTGGAGCATGGTTCGCATGCGAACGCCTGAGCATGGCGCGTGCCACGTCAGCAGTGATCGCGGTTGGCGGCGTCGACGACCGTTATCGTGGTACTGAGATCACCTGCGTGCCGGTCACGCCGGCGCGGTCCAGCCGCACTTTGCCGGCGTCCGCTTCGTCGCGCGATCCAAACGGACCGGCAATCACCTGCTGCCACCCGCCCGCCTCGCGCCGGCGGACCGGGAGCCCCGCGTCCGACACCTGCGCGGCGACCGCGGCGGCGCGCGCCTCGGTTCGAAACGACGCGACGACGATCTCGAATGCCGG
>JAOBWF010000376.1 GCA_025463215.1 Acidobacteriota bacterium
GACGCCGGCGCGGGCGCCGGGATCGCCACCG
The DNA here is from genome assembly GCA_025463215.1 of Acidobacteriota bacterium. Taxonomy (GTDB): domain Bacteria; phylum Acidobacteriota; class Vicinamibacteria; order Vicinamibacterales; family CAVVIG01; genus CAVQFC01. Next base: position 32 of record JAOBWF010000376.1, read on the forward strand.
CCCGCGACGACGATCGCCGCGGCCTGGCCGGTGACCAGGAACGGTTCGCGCACCGGCTCGAAGCGCAGCGCGACGCCCAGCGCGTCGCCCAGATGCTCGATCGTGCCGGCGGCGTCGAAGAAATCCACCTCGCGCGCGCCGCCGGACCAATGCTCGCCGGCGCCGCTGCCGGTCCACGCCAGCGCCACGCCGCGCGTCTCGCCCGACGCGGTGAAGCGCGTGCCGATCTCGAACAGCTGAACGTCGCGCCGGCCGTGACGCCGATTGTGCGCCACGGCATCGATCAGACCCGGGAGCAGCGACGGGCGCAGCGTGTCGAACTTCGCGGAGAGCGGGTTGGCGATCGTGACAAGATCAGCAGCAACCACGGAGACCGCTGAGCCCGCGAACGGTTCGTTGCTCTGCGAGCTTTGCGGTCTCGGCGGTTCCCTCTGGAAATCTTCAACGGTCTTCGCCTCGATGAAGCCGAAGGTCACGGCCTCCGAGAAGCCGGCGGCCGTCAGCACGCGGCGCACCAGCTGATCGCGCGGAATGCGTGGATCGGGCGGCGCCGCCGGCTCGGTCACGGCGGGAAACGTCGCCTCGAGCTTGTCGAATCCGTAGTGCCGGCCGACTTCCTCGATCAGATCGACCTCGCGGAGGAGATCGACCCGGAAACCGGGCACGACGATGTCCCAGCCGTCGCCGGACGCGCTGACGCCGAGCCCCAGGCCGCTGAGGATCCGTTCGACCTCGGAGCGCGGCACGCGAATGCCGAGCAGTTGCTCGACGCGGACATGGCGCAGATGCAGCGGCGCCCGCCGGTCCTGCACGCGCGGCGCGCGGTCGACGATCGCGCCGACCGGTTGACCCGCGCCGATCTGCTGCATCAGCGCAATCGCGCGCTGGATCGCGACCACCTGGCCCGTGGGGTCGGCGCCGCGCTCGAAGCGCGACGACGCCTCGGTCTTGAGCCCGAGCCGCTTGCTCGTCCGGCGCACCGACGCCGGCTGGAAGTACGCGCTTTCGAACACCACGGTTGTCGTCGACGCGGACACTTCGGAATCAGCGCCGCCCATCACGCCGCCGACCGCTTGCGCGCGATCGCGATCGGCGATTACCAGCATGCCGGGTTCGAGCTTCCGCTCGATGCCGTCGAGCGTCGTGATCGTTTCGCCCGGCATCGCGCGCCGCGCGTGGATCTCGGGGCCGGCGAGACGCGCCAGGTCGAAGGCGTGCATCGGCTGGCCGAGCTCGAGGTTGACGTAGTTGGTGATGTCCACAATCGAGCTGATCGGGCGCACGCCCGCCGCGGTCAGCCGCGCCGCCAGCCACGCCGGCGACGGCCCCACCGTGACGTCGGCGACAGCCGCCGCATACCGCGGACACAGCACCTCGTCGTCGATGGTCACGCGGACGCGATCCGACGCGCCGATCGCCACGTCGGCGAGGCGAATCGCCGCCGACGGAGCGGTACCGGGCAGCGTCAGCGGCAGGTCGTACGCGGTCGCGACTTCGCGCGCGAGCCCGATGACGCTGAGCGCGTCCGGCCGGTTGGCCGTGACCTCGAGATCGATGACCGCGTCGCCGGCGTCGAGCGCCTCGATCGACGCGACCTCGAAGCCGCGCAAGGCGAGCATCTGCGCGACGTCTTCCGCCGACGCCTGCACGTCGACAAACTCACGAAGCCAGGACAGGACCAGTCTCATATCGTTCGTGGTTCGTCGTTGCGGGTTCGTCGTGCTGCCGGGCGAATGCCGCACGGCGATCGGAGAACGGCGCGCGTCGCCATCAGTACGGGAACTGCTCGAGAAACCGCAGATCGTTTTCGTAAAAGAGCCGGATGTCCTCGACCTGGTAGCGCAGAATCGCGACCCGCTCGATGCCGATGCCCCAGGCGAAGCCGGTGTACCGCTCGGCGTCGTAGCCGACCGCTTCGAACACCGCCGGATGGACCATGCCGCAGCCGAGGATTTCGATCCAGCCGCTCTTCTTGCACATCGAGCAGCCGGCGCCGTCGCACGCCCAGCAGCTGATGTCGACTTCCGCGCTCGGCTCGGTGTACGGGAAGAAGCTCGGACGAAACCGCAGCCGCGACCGCTCGCCGAACATGTCGCGCGCGAAGGCGAGCAGCGTGCCCTTCAGGTCCGACAGCGAGATGCCCTCGCCGACGACGAGCCCTTCCATCTGCGAGAACATCGGCGTGTGCGTCAGGTCGAGATCGTCGCGGCGATAGACGCGCCCCGGGACGACGATGCGGATCGGCGGCTGGTGCGCCTGCATGTAGCGAATCTGCATCGCCGACGTGTGCGTGCGCAGCATCGTGCGCACGAGCGACGCCGGGTCGCGGTCGAACGGCGGCATCGGCTGCGCCAGGTACAGCGTGTCCTGCATGTCGCGCGCGGGATGTTCGGCCGGCATGTTGAGCGCGTCGAAGCAGTGCCACTCGTCTTCGACCTCCGGGCCTTCGACGATCGCGAACCCCATGCGCGTGAAAATCTCTTCCATGCGATCGCGCACCACGGTCAGCGGATGACGGTGGCCGAGGCGCGGCCGCCGGCCGGGCAGCGTGACGTCGACGCCGCCGGCGGGCGCGGCGTTCTGCGCCGCCTCCTCGTACGTCTGCCAGCGTGCTTCGATTGCGACCTTCAGCGCGTTGGCGTACTGGCCGATCTGCTTTTTCTGATCCGGCGGCGCGCCGCCAATCAGCTGCATCCACGACGCGACGATGCTGTTCTTGCGTCCGAGGTAGCGATCGCGCAGCGGTTTGGCGTCGGCGAGCGACGCCGCGGCGGCGAGCTCGCGCTCGAACGCGGCGACGTGCGCCTCGACGGCTTCGGAGGTGGGGAGGACTTCGGACATGGAGTAGGCGCTGGAAGCTGGGTGCTAGGCCGTAGCCGCAGGAGCGCCGGCCCGCGAGCCCCCAGATCCTAGCACCCAGCTCTGATGTTACGCGCGCGCCGCGGCTTTGGCGTTGGCCGCCTTCGAGGCGACGGCCTTCTCGGCGTTCTTGGCCGACTTGACCGCGAACTTCGCGGCCGCCTTGGCCTGCTTGGCGAGCGATCCGAACGCCGCCGGACTCGAGATCGCGAGCTCCGACAGGCTCTTGCGATCGAGCGTGATGCCGGCGTTCTTCAGGCCGTTGATCATCTGGCCGTAGGTCAGCCCGTGCTCGCGCGCGGCGGCGTTGATGCGGACCACCCACAGGCGGCGGAAGTCACGCTTCTTGCGGCGGCGGCCGACGAAGGCGTACTTGAGCGCGGTGTCGACCGACTCTTTCGCGGCGCGATACAGCTTGCTCTTGTTGGCGTAGTAGCCCTTCGCAAGGCCAAGCAGCTTCTTGCGCTTGGCGCGGCGGACCGTTCCTCGTTTGACGCGTGGCATTCTCTGTCTCCCGGAAATTCAGATTTCAGAATTCAGACTTCAGATTGGATGTCAGATGGAATCTGCCATCGGCACGCTGAACTCTGAAATGTCCCATCTCACTTATACGGCAGCATCCGTGCGATCTTCGGCGTGTCGGCCTTCGAGACCGTCGTGGTCCCCTTGAGGCCGCGCTTCCGTTTCCTGGTCTTGCTGGTCAGGATGTGCTGGCTGAATGCGCTGCCCCGCGTGAACTTGCCGTTCTTGGTCCGCTTGAAGCGCTTGGCGGCGCCGCGGTGCGTCTTCAGTTTGATCTTCTTCGCTTTTTTCGCCATCGTGTCCCTGTTGTTTGACCGCCGAGACCGCTGAGATCGCAGAGAGAAACCGTTTGGTCTCTGCGTCCTTCTCTGCGGTCGTTGCGTTCTCCGCGGTTTCTTCGGTCGCTTACTTTGTCGCCGCTGTCGCCGCTGCCGCCGCCTTCGCCTTGCCGCCGCCGCTCTGCGGCCGGCGCGTCAGGATGGTGTGCATCTGGTTGCCTTCCATCCGCGGCATCGTCTCGGCCAGCGCCACGTCCGCCAAATCGCCGATCAGCCGCTCGAGAATCCGTCGCCCGATATCCGGGTGCGCCATCTCGCGGCCACGGAAGAAGATCGTCGCCTTCACCTTGTCGCCGTCCTCGAGGAAGCGTTCGATGTGCTTCTTCTTGAACTGGTAATCGTGCTCGTCGACCTTCGGGCGGAACTTGATCTCTTTGACCAGGATCACCTTCTGGTGCTTCTTGGCCTCGCGGGCACGCTTCTGTTCCTGGTACTGGTACTTGCCGAAATCCATGATCCGGCAGACCGGCGGCACGGCGGTCGGGGAAATCTCGACCAGGTCGAGCCCTTTCTGCTTGGCGATCGCCAGGGCCTGCGGCGGCGGCATGATGCCGAGCTGCGCGCCCGTATCGTCGATCACCCGGATCTCGCGGACCCGGATGCGTTCGTTGACCCGCGTACGGTCATCTCGGCGGGGACTTCTGTCGAAAGCGATAAATCCTCCTATATACCTTTGCGCGCGATTTCGTCGCGCGCAGACGCGATGAACGCGTCGACCGGGCTCGCGCCCTGATCGCCGCCGGTGCGCGTCCGCACCGAGACCGTGCCTTCCGTGCTCTCCCGATCGCCGATGACCAGCATGTAGGGCACCTTCTGCAGCTGGGCCTCCCGGATCTTATATCCAATCTTTTCCTGCCGCTCGTCGAGATCGGCGCGGAGCCCTGCCCCCCTGAGCTGGGCCCGGACGGCGGCGGCGTAGGGGAGGTGGCGGTCGGCAATTGGCAGCACCACGGCCTGAATCGGCGCCAGCCAGAGCGGAAACGCCCCGGTGTAGTGCTCGATCAGGATCGCGATGAACCGCTCGAAGCTGCCGAAAATGGCCCGGTGGATGACCACGGGGCGATGCTCGGCATTGTCGGCGCCGATATATTTCAGGTCGAAATTCTCCGGCTGCATGTAATCGAGCTGAATCGTGGCGCACTGCCACTTGCGCCCGATCGCGTCGGTGACGTCGAAATCGATCTTCGGCCCGTAGAAGGCGCCGTCCTTCTCGTTCAGGTCGTAGGCCAGGCCGCTGCGCTCGAGCGCCGCCTTGAGCTGGGCTTCGGCGTGATCCCAGGTCGCGACCTCACCCATGTGCTCGTCCGGCATCGTCGACAGCTTGGCGGTGAACGGCAGGCCGAAGTCGCCGTAGACGCGCTGGACCAGTCGAATCAGCCGCTCGACCTCGTCGCCGATCTGCTCCGGTGTCACGAAGCAGTGCGCATCGTCCTGCGAGAACTGGCGGACGCGGGTCAGGCCGGAGAGCACCCCGGACGCCTCGTTGCGGTGCAGCGGCGTCTGCTCGTGGTAGCGGACCGGCAGATCGCGATAGCTGTGCGTCTGGCTCGCGAAGGTCAGGAAGTGCCCCGGGCAGTTCATCGGCTTCATGCTCATCGTCTCGCCTTCGGACTCGATGAGGAACATGTTGGGCTGATAGAAGGCCCAGTGGCCGGAGCGCTCCCACAGCGCCTTGTTGTAGACGAGCGGGGTCTTGACCTCGACGTAGCCGGCGGGGAACAGCACCTCGCGCATGTAGTCGGCGAGCGTGTTGTAGAGCGTGGTGCCTTTGCCGAGCCAGAACGCCGCCCCCGGCGCCCATGGGTGGAAGGTGAACAGCCCGAGCTCCCGTCCGAGCTTGCGGTGGTCGCGTTTCTTCGCTTCCTCGAGCTGGGTGAGGTGCGCCTTGAGATCCTTGTCGGACGCGAACGCGGTGCCGTAGACGCGCTGCATCGGCTGGTTGTGCGCGTCACCCTTCCAGTATGCGTTCGAGGTGGTGAGCAGCTTGAACGCCTTCAGCTTGCCGGTCGTCGGGACGTGGGGGCCGACGCAGAAGTCGACGAAGGTGTCTTTATCCTTGATCGTATAGACCGAGACCTCCTTCTGCCCCGCGGTCTTCTCGTCGATCAGCTGCATCTTGAGCGGCTCCCCGCGCCGCTCGAAGAACGCCGTCGCCTCGTCGCGCGGCCACAACTGGCGCTCGTAGACGAGATCCTGCGCCGCGAGCTCCCGCATCTTCGCTTCGATCGCTTCGAGATCCTCGGGCACGAACGGACGCGGGACGACGAAATCGTAGAAGAACCCTTCGTCGGTCGCCGGACCGATGCCGCACTGCACGCCGGGGAACAGGTGCGTCACCGCGGCGGCGAGGAGATGCGCGGTGCTGTGGCGGAACAGCGGCAATGCTTCCGGGCTCTTGTCCGTCACGATCCGGACGGCCGCATCGCGCTCGAGTGGATAGGTCAGGTCGACCAGCGTGCCGTCGACGACGCCGGCGAGCGCCGCCTTCGCGAGGTTCGGCGAGATTGCTTCCGCGACGCCGCGTACGGGCGTGCCTGTCGGCACACTGCGGACCGAGCCGTCGGGAAGAGTGATTGAGACCTGACTCATGGAAAATCGCTGACTCAGATGCGCGCCTTCGCGGCTAGCCGCTCCGGCGTGGCCGCCTTCGCCTGGCCTGCCTGACCGAAGCTCACGTTTCGGCGGTGTCGAGGTGAGCGAAGGCTGGTAGGCACGGGTGGACTCGAACCACCGACCTCCTGCGTGTCAAGCAGGCGCTCTAACCTCTGAGCTACGCGCCTACAATCTCGAAAAATACAGATTTAGACGAACGGTAAGTATAGCAGAATCGGGTAATTGGATAATCGGGTGATTGGTTCGCCAACGGTCAGGTCGATTACGCGGCCTTTTTCTCGGCGAGCCGCTCGATCGCCTTTTCCAGAATGGGATCGGTGGTCGGCGCCGGGGCGCCGAACTCGATGTCGGGGTCGTCGACCGGCACGGTCGGCTCGAGCCCCTTCTCGTGCAGCGGGTCCCCCTTCGGGGTGAGATAGCGGGACGTCGACAGCCAGAGGCCGGCGCCGTCGGGCAGCCGCACCAGCTTCTGCGACGCGGCGCGGCCGATCGTGTGCTCGCCGATCAGGTCGGCGCGCTGGTTGCCGACCATGGCCGACGCGAAGATCTCGGACGCGCCGGACGTGCCGGTGTCGACCAGAACGACCGTCGGCAAGGTGACCGCGCCGTCGCCGGCGGCGGCGGCGATCGTTTCACGCGCGCCGCCTTTCGCTTCGCGGATCGCGAGGGTGCCCTTGCCGACGAACAGCCGCGCGATCGCGAGCCCTTCGTCGATGGTGCCGTTCGAGGCGCGGCGCACGTCGATCACCAGCTTCGACGCGCCGCTCTTCGTGAGCTCGGCGATTTGCGATTTCACCTGCGCGGCGGTATTCGGGCCGATCACGGCGACGCGCACGTAGCCGATGCCGGTGCCCGCCATCTTGCCGGTGACGACGGAGGCCGGTTCCGTCTCGCGTGTGAGCTCGACGACGTGCGGGTCGTTGGCGTTGCCGCGGATGATGGTGATCGAGACTTTCGAGCCGGGCGCGCCGCGCAGCGCGCGGACGCCTTCCCACACCGACATGTCGCGCGTCGGCATCTCGTTGATCGCGCGGATGTAGTCGCCGGTGCGCAGGCCAGCTTTCGCCGCAGGGTAATTGTCGAGCGCGTCGATGACGCGCAGATAGTACTGACGAGTGAGCTCGAGGCCGACGCCGCCGGGCGCAAGCGCGGCGCCACTCTCGACCTGCTTCACCTGCGCCGGCGTGAGATAGGCGCTGTCGGGATCGAGCGAATCGGCGAGGCCGTGCATCGCGCCCTTCATCACCTTGTCGATGTCGGCGTCCTCGACGTAATTGCTCGAGATGAGACTGACGACATCGTCGAAGATCTTGAGGTGCTGATACGTGTCCTCACGCGCCATCACGCGGCCGAGAAAGCCGCCGACGATCGCGAACGCGATGACCGGCGCGGAGATCGACATCACCAGGACGCGGGTGCGGGAACTCATATCACCTCAATCGGAATTCAGAGGTGCGAGGTCCGCGGTGCGAGGTACGCGGTGCGACGTGCGCTGCTACGCACCTTGCCCCCGCACATCGCACTCCGCACCCCGCACTTCACCGTCTCTTCAACCATTGTAGAGGATCGACCGGGTGACCGTCGACGCGCAGCTCGAAGTAAATCCCCTCCGAGCCCGACGGGATCGGACCGGTGCTGCCCACCGGTTGACCGCGGTCGATGCGCGCGCCCTTTTTGACGACGATGTCGAGCAAATCGCCGTAGAGGCTGAAAATTTGGGTGCCGTGATCGATGATGACGAGATTGCCGAATCCGGTAAAGGTGCCCGCAAACGCGACGGTGCCGTCGTGGATGGCGAGGGCGTCGGCGCCTTCGGCGGCGGCGATCTCGATGCCGTTGGCGGCCGATCCCCGTCCGAAGCGGCGGGTCACGGTCCCGGGGATCGGCCAGTCAAGCGCGCCGCGGAACGGGCGGAGCGGCAGCTGGACCGCTTCGGCGGGCGCGGCGCCCGCGGAGAGATCGCGCAGCGTCGCCTGCAGCTTCTGCTGCGCGGCCTGCAGCTCGCTCGAGAGCTGGGCATTGAGGTCGCGCTTCTTGTCGATGTCGCGGATGAGGTCGGCGCGCGCCTGCGCCGCCCGCCGCACCGCGACCTGTGCGTTCTCGGCGGTGACGCGGAGCGCGGCGAGGTCGGTGCGGCGCGTTTCCAGCGCCTTGCGCTCCTGTTTCAGGTCGGCGACGGTTTTGGCGTGCGACGCGGCGCGATCGCGATCGAGCTTGGCCAGGGCGGCGACGGTGCGCGTCGACTGCCCGAGGCGCCGGAGATCCGGGGTCGACAGCAGCAGCCGCAGGTAGCGCGCCCGACCGAGCTTGTAGATTTCGACCAGCCGCTGCTGGAGCTCGGGGAGCTCGGCGCGCGACGAGTCCTCGAGCCTGGTCATCCGCGCGCTCGTGTCGTCAAGGTCGGTCTGGACCCGGATCGCGTCGGCGTCCACCCGCTTGAGCTCTTCAGACTTCAGCTGACGCTCGATCTCGAGCTTGCGGAGGTCGCCGAGGACCGTGCGTTCCTCGGACGCCAGCCGATCGGCCTCGCGCTGCAGCGCCTGCAGGCGCTCGGCCGCGCGCCGCGCCAGCGCTTCGGTCCGCGCCCGCTCGGGCAGCGCCTGAGCCGTCGCCACGTACGAAGACGCCACCGCAAGGACCGCACAGATCGCGGAGACAAGCATTCTCCGCGGTCTCCGCGTGCTCCGCGGTTGCTTCTTCGTGGTGCGCTGCTGGTTAGAAAATCGGCCTGCCATCTATATCTGACGGTATCGGCACGCCGAAGTACTTCAACACCGTCGGTGCGATGTCGGTGATGTCCGCGTGATCGCCGGCCAGCGGGCGGCTGGAGATGAGCGTGCCGGACGTCTGCTTGTAGTCGTAGGAGCCGTGGTCGCCCGACCATTTCTTCATGTTCGGGTAGACGATTCCTGGCGGTGAGCCGCCGAGCGACGTCTGCCACGAGACGCGGTAGCCGTCGGCGAAGCCGACCTGGAGCTCGGACGCGTTCTGGATGAACGGCCCTTTGTAGATGTCGTCGCGCTTGTAGACGGCGTCGACCATGCGCGCCTTCGTCTTCGGATCGGTCAGCGCCAGCAGCCGGCCGACGATCGCATTCTGCACCGCGTCGGAGTCCGCGGCCGCGACGCTGCCGTGTCCTTCACGCCCCTGCAGATTGACGTAAATCTGGCCGAGCCCCATCGAGTAGGCGCGGGTATGCGTCCAGTCGACGTTCTCCCAGAAGGTGCCGCCGCCGAACAGGTCCTGCAGCTTCTTCTCGCCCGGCTGCTGTCCCTGGATCGCCATGAACCCTTCCTGGACCAGCCACGTGTTCAGGTTCACCGACTGGCGGAACGAATGGAAGCCATGATCGGAGACGATCAGGATCGGCGTCGTCTCGTCGACGCGCGCGACGACTTCGCCGATGAACTCGTCGCACTTGCGGTAGACGCGCTCGATCGCGTCGCCGTACTTGGCCGCCAGCGCCTTGTCGTACATCGGGTGCGACGGGTCGATGAGCCGCCACATCATGTGCTGCACCCGGTCGGTCGACTCGATGACGCCGACCAGCAGATCCCATTGCCTGGTGTCGATCCGCTGGAGGATGACCTGCGCGCGATCGTCGAACGCGCGAAAGAGGTCGTCCATGAAGACCTTTTCGTCGATCCGGTCTTCGTTGAGCGGCCAGGTCGCTTCCGCCCAGCCGAGCGTGCGATACGGTCCGAGCCGCTCGTAGATATCGGCGGAGAGCGACGCGGGGGACGACATCGCCGCCGGCGGATTGTCGGGCCGCCAGTTGACCGGCGAGATATAGAGCTGCAGCTCGGGGCCGGCGCCGATCAGGTACAGCTGCGCCATGCCGTGGACCCGGATCAGGAGATTGATCTCGAAGTCGAGGTTGATCCACTTGCTCCACTGGTGTTCGCCGAGGTGGATGGTGCTGTCGCCGATGTTGACCGTGGCCGACTTCGCCGCCTTGTTCCAGTGGACGGTCACCGGCAGGCGCACGTCCTCGCGCGCCTCGAGCTCGGCGATCTTCATCTTGTCGGCGTCGGTCGGCGCCGACAGCCCGCTGCCGGCCCGGAGCTCGCGCAGCTGTTGTTTCACGATCGGATTCGGCGGGCCGACCAGCTCGGTCTGCGCCACGTCGCCGTCGAACACCAGCCGCTTCAGGATGCCGCCGAACTCGGTGTTACCTTCCTCGTAGCGGCTCAAGTCGGTGCCGAAATAATAAAATGTCCCCATGGTGCGGCGGATGTCGGGGAGCGGCAGACCGGAGAGCAGCTCGCCGTTCGGCACCGGTTCGGGCGGGAAAGTGACCGGCACGGTGAGCATGCTGGATCGCACGCCGGCATTGCCCGCGGTGACCCAGAACGAGGTGCCGCCGCGGATCGACTGGACCACCGGTTTCGACACCGGAATGTAGTTGAGGATGAAGCGCGGCGGCTCGAAATGGACCATGCCGAGATCCGGCAGGTACGAGCGCGTGTCGCGGATCAAGAAGTCGTAGATGTTGTGTTTGCCGGCGTTGACGCCGGTGGCGAACGACGCCCAGGCGGTCGGCGATTCGGGCGAGTGCGTGGTGCCGAGCGGGCGGACGCCGCTGCCGCGCGCCGCCAGCTTCTTCATGTTCGGCAGCTTGCCTTCGTCCATCCATTTCTGCACCAGCCGCGGATCCATGCCGTCGAAGCCGAGGATCACGAGCTTCTGCTGAAATTTCTGGGGCGGACGCCGGGGGCCGCACGCGGCGGCGGCGCTCAAACAGACGACGAGTGACGCGAGCAGGATCGGTTTCACAGGTGTTTGGAAGGAAGAAACTATACCATTCAGGAGTGACGGGACGGATTCTCGCGGTGGATGTCGGCGCGCGCCGGGTCGGGCTCGCGATCAGCGACGCCTCGCGCACCCTGGCCCGGCCGCTCGAGACGATCGCGGTGGCGAGTGACGCCGACGCGGTGGAGCGGGTGGCTCGCCGGATCGAGCAGTTGCACGCCGAAGACGAAGGGATCGCGACGATCGTGGTCGGGCTGCCGACCAGCCTCGACGGCACCGCGACGCCGCAGACCGCGCGCGTCACCGCGTTCATCGCGCGGCTCGCCAAGCGGACGCCGCTGCCGATCGCCACCGAGGACGAGCGCCTCACCAGTCGAGAGGCGGAGAGCCGCCTGGCCGTGCGCGAGAAGGACTGGCGCAAGCGCAAGGCGCAGATCGACGCGGTTGCCGCGTCCGTGTTCTTGCAGGACTATCTCGATCGACTGTAGACGGCGCACGGGTGTCGTTCGATGTCCGCGCGTTCGCCGTTCGTCGTCGCCGGAACGATATGAAAAAGCTGCTCGGGTTCGTGTTGTTGGTCGCCCTCGGCGCTGCTGCCGCGGCGGCGGTGCTGTACTGGCGGGTCAACCAGCCGTTTCGCGGCTATTCCGACGCGGAGCAGTTCGTCGAGCTTCCGCCGGGGACCGGCAGCCTGGGGATCGGCGCGCGGCTGGTCTCGGCCGGCGTGATTCGCGACATGCCGACGTTTCGGACCGCGTTGTGGATGAGCCACAAGGGGCGCGTGCTCAAAGCGGGCGAGTACCGGTTCGACCGCGCGATGACGCCGTTCGAGATCATCGACAAGATCGCGCGCGGCGACGTCTACGTGATCACCGTCACGTTTCCGGAGGGGCACACGATCGCGGAGATGGCCACGATCTTCGAGGGGCACGGGCTCGGCACCGCGGCGTCGTTCGTCCAGGCGGCGAAGGACACGACGGCGATCCGTGATCTCGATCCGGCGGCGACGGATCTCGAGGGCTACCTGTTCCCGGAAACCTACGCGGTGCCGCGCCGCACCGACGCGGCCAAGCTGGTGCGGATGATGGCGGCGCGCTTCGAGAAGGTGTTCACGCCGGAGCTGCGCCAGGCCGCGGCGGCGCGCAATCTGACCACCCGCCAGGCCGTGACCCTCGCCGCGATCGTCGAGAAGGAAACCGCCAAGGCCGAGGAGCGGCCGCTGGTCGCGGCCGTCTACACGACCCGCCTGCGCATCGGCATGCCGCTGCAGTGCGACCCGACGGTGATCTACGGCCTGGTCAAAGCCGGGCGCTACGACGGCAACATCCACAAGGACGATCTCTCGTTCGACTCGCCGTACAACACCTATCGCTACCCCGGGCTGCCGCCCGGTCCGATTGCCTCGCCTGGGCGCGCCGCGCTCGAGGCCGCGCTACACCCGGCCGACGCCGATTACCTCTACTTCGTCAGCCGCAACGACGGCTCGCACGCGTTCGCGCGCACGCTGGACGAGCACAACCGCAACGTGCAGAAATTCCAGGTGCAGTACTTCCGCGATCAGCGCGCCGCCAAGGCCGGGGCCAAACCATGAAACACGTTCCGCCGCTCGCGCTCGCCGTCGCCGCGCTCGCGACCGCTGCCGTTGCCCAGGGACAGGATACCGCCGGCCGCGTCCGCGCGTGGCGCGCGCAGCACGAGCCGCAGATCCTGCGCGAGCTCTTCGATCTGGTCGCGATTCCGAACGTCGCATCCGACAGGCCGAACATCGCGCGCAATGCGGCGGCGTTGACGCGCATGTTCGAGAAACGGCGGTTCCTGCCGGACACCGTCGCGACGTCGGGCTCGCCGGTGGTGCTGGCGGAACGGCGGGTGCCGAACGTGACGCGGACGCTGACGTTCTACTTTCATTACGACGGCCAGCCGGTCGAGCCGCGCGAGTGGACCAACGGGCCGCCATTCTCGCCGGTGATCGTCACCGGCGCCGGTGCGTCGGCGCTCCGACTGACGCTGGATCGCGTGCAGGGCGCGATCGATCCGGACTGGCGGGTCTACGGCCGCTCCTCGTCCGACGACAAGTCGCCGATCGTCGCCTTCCTCGCGGCGCTCGACGCGCTCGACGCCGCGAACGTGCCGCTCACCTCCAATATCCGGGTGATCATGGAGGGGGACGAGGAGGTCGGCTCACCGTCGCTCGAAGCGATGGTGCGCAGCCACGGCGACCGTATCCGCGGCGACGCGCTGCTGCTGGTCGACGGCCCGCGCCACGCCAGCGATCGGCCGACGCTGTCGTTCGGCGCGCGCGGGATCATGACCGCGCTGATCACCGTCTACGGTCCGGCGCGCGATCTCCACAGCGGCAACTACGGCAACTGGGGACCCAACCCGGCGCTCGCGCTCGCCAGGCTGCTGGCGTCGATGAAGGATGACAACGGCCGCATTCTCGTCGACGGCTTCTACGACGAGGTGACGCCGTTGACCGCGGTCGAGCAGCAGGCGATCGACGAGATCCCGGTCGTCGAGCCGACCCTGATGCAGGCGTTCGGGTTTTCGCGGCCGGAGAATCCGTCCGAGCGGCTCGAGCGGCGGCACAACCTGCCGACGCTCAATATCAACGCCCTCGACGCCGGCGGCGGCGTCGGCGGACAAGGCCGCACCATCATTCCCGCGTCGGCGAGCGCGAAGCTGGATCTGCGGCTGGTGAAGGCGATCGATCCGACGCGTCAATTCGACCGTCTCGTGGCCCACGTCCGCAAGCAGGGCTTCTTCATCGTCGACCACGAGCCGGACGCGGCGCTGCGCGCCGCCCACCCGTCGATGGCGCAGGTGACGCGGACCGGCGGCTATCCCGCCGGCCGCACGTCGATGGAGCTGCCGATGGCGAACGCCATCGCCGCGGCGCTGGCGGCCGCCGCGGGCGGGCCGATCGTGCGT
>JAOBWF010000379.1 GCA_025463215.1 Acidobacteriota bacterium
ATCACGTCGTCAGCCGTGATGATGCCGGCGATGCGGCCGTGTTCGTCGACCACCGCCAGCGTGATCAGGTTGTACTTGTCGAACAGCGCCGCGACTTCGTCCTGCGGCGTGTCGGGGGCGCAGGCGATGTACGGCTCGCTCAGCTGCGACAACTGAATCGCCGGCGAGGAGATCGCAATCTTGACGAGCGGCACCACGCCGACCAGTTTCTGCGCCGGGCCGGTCAGGTAGATCGTCGCCAGTGCTTCGCGGCTGCCCTCGACATGTTTGAGCGCTACGATCGCGTCGTCGACCACCGCCGTCTCGGCGACCGAGATGAACTCGGTGGTCATCCGGCCGGCGGCGGTGTTCTCCTTGAATTCGAGCAGCTGCGTGACCTCGTGGCGCTCGGCCGGCTCCATCTCCTGGAGAATCTCGTCGGAGTGCTTCTCCTCGAGATCGCCGAGCAGGTCGGCCGCGGCGTCGGGATCCATCTCCTCGACGATGTCGGCGGCGCGATCCTTGTCGAGCGATTCGACGATCGATACCTGGATCTCCGGATCGATTTCCTCGAGGGTTTCGGCGGCGACTTCCTCGTCGATCGTCTCGAACACCGACTCGCGCTCCGCCGGCGCGAGATCCTCGACGATGTCGGCGATGTCGGCCGGGTGCATCTGCGCCAGGCCCTTGTAGGCGATCTTCAGTTTGACGCGCCGCGCCGGATCGGTCTCGAGCAGGTCGACGAACTGCCACGGGATCACGCGCGGCGGGATGCGCTCGAGCAGCGCCCGCAGCGTGAACGACGGCACCACCCCCTTCGACAGCCGGCGGACCGCGCCGCGCGCACCGACGTCGACGGCGACGACGTTAATCAGCAGATGGTTGTCGATCGGCGTCGACTCGAGCTCGACGTCGTTGACGCGGACGACCTTGCGGCCGTGGATGTCGATGATCTGCTGGTCGAGGAGATCGCGCTTGAGCAGCAGCAGGCCGTCGGAAGGGATGAACCGCTCCCACTGGCCGATCTCCGTCGCCGCCCGCACGGTCGCGCCGGCCGAGGTAATCGCGTCGGGCGGGAGTATCCGTTCGCCGGTGGAGGTCTTGACGATCAGGAACGCGATGCGGGTGGGATGGTCCTGCGGCAACACCGCGATCTCGCGGACCCGTCCTCGCACGGCGCCGGAGGCGTCGCGCACGGAAGCGCCGAGCAGTTCGGACAGGGCGACGATTGACATGTGTCCCCGAGTGGAGGCATCGCTATATCTGATCCATTGTAGCCCGCTTGCGCCGCGACGTCTGCGTCCGCATCCCTTGGTCCGTGGGATTCTGAAATCTGCGGATAAACCAGACACGGGTGGTCTGCCGCACGATGCCCCGCCCCCCGGCGGCCGGGCAGGCCTCGAGGCCTGCACCACGCCGGTATGAAACGCGATTCAGTGCACGTGGGCGATCGCGACGCGCGAGGGACGCCAGCGCAGAAACAGGTGAAAGGATCGCGAACCGTCGAAGAAGTCGATCATGTCCGGCGACATGCGATAGACCGTCACGTCGGCGCCGATGCCGACGCGGCCCCAGGCGGCCGGCGCGATGTCGCGGACGAGACCGAGCGTCAGCGGATCGATGTGCGAATAGGTGTGTGGATGGTTGAAGCCGGCCGGATGCAGTCCGAGCCCGAAGATCTGCTTGGCCGATACCTCGACGCGACCGTACACGGCGGTGCGGGCGCTCGCCCGCAGATCCCATTCGAGCAGATAGCCGTCGGCGTGATCGTTGAACCCGTTGGCCTCCGTGTGGTGCCCCCATGCCAGCGTCGCGGCGAGCGGACGCGAGGCCACCGCGCCGTTGAATTCGATCGACGCGGTAATCCGCGTGGTCTCGTACGGCTCGAACCACTCGGGATTGCGCAGCCGTCCGCCGGAAAGCTGCGCCTGCCACGCACCGCGGCGCCAGCCGGCGCGGACCGCCCACGAATCGAGCGCCGGCGTCTCGATGTTGAAGCGGTTGTCGTCCCGGTCCGGCTCCTCGCCGCGGAACACCGACGCCTCGAACGTCATCGGTCCCTTTTCGACCCCGGCGCGAAGGACCCCTTCGCTGATGTGGGTCGAATCGAGATCGTGATGGGTGAGCGGCACCTGCGGATTGTCGCGCGCCGACTCGCGGTGCATGAACGGCGTCGGCCCGAGCGTGGGCGAGCCGACGAGATCGGCGCCGAACACGTACGCCGCGTTCGGCCGCTCGATCCGATACGCCGCGCCGATGCCCATGAAGAGATCGTGCGGATGCTGGACGTTGACATACGGCACCTGCTGATAGCTCTCGCCGGTTTGAAACAGCTGCGGCGAACCGCCGAACGCGACGCGCTCGCCGGTCGGCGAGAAGGCATAGGCGCGGGCCATGCCGCCGTCGCCGGCGAAGACGAACTGGCCGATGGTCAGTGGTTCGAGCGACAGCATGGCGCCGAGCGTCAGACGACCGGGCCCGGCCTTGCGCGCGGCCGCGAGCATGACCCAGTTCTGCGATTCGATCGCGGCGAAGTCGGCGAACTTCCGCTGCTGGTAGTTGTAGCCGGCGATGACGTTCCAATCGGTCGCGAAGGTCCAGGGGGTCGACTCGGACGGATCGGGCGCCGCCGGATGATGATGTCCCGCCGGCATGTCCTGCGCGGCCAGGCCGGCGCCTAAAAGGCCAATGAAAACGACGATCGCCGAGGGCCGGATCGCGCGCACGCGTGCTAAGCTGTCTGGGTTCATGTCCCTCGTCCGCCGCCGTCTGTCGTGGCTGATTGGCGCATGGCTCCTGTGCCAGACGGCGAACATCGCCGCCGCGCCGCTGACGTTCTGTTGCCAGAACGTGGCCACTGCCGGCGACGATGAGAAATGCTGCCCGGGACTCCTGCCCGGCCAGGTCTGCCCGATGCATCATACGAAAGAAGGCGAGCGCACCTGCAAGATGCGCGCGATGTGCACCGGGACGGACGCATCGATCGTCGCACTCGCCGGCGGCCTGGCCGCGATGCCGCCATTGACGGCGGCCGTAAATCTTTTCGATCTTGGTGACCGCGCGCGTCCGGCGACGCGCGCCGCCATCCTCCGCACCGCCCGCCCCGACTCGCCCCCTCCGCGCGCGTAATCGCAGACGACCGGTACGCGTAGCCGCGCGAGCTCGCCGAGATCCGTTTCTCTGCGTGCGCCGCGCGCTTCGCCCTGTTTCCGTTTGTGGTCGCGGGTCGTCGACCCGCCGGAGGTATTTCATGATGCGATTGAACGCTTGGCCGCGGGCCTTGTACCTGGCGATCGGGCTGTGCGGCGCCGCGGCATCCGCGCGCGCGCAGACCTCGGCATCCGCCAGCGTCACCGGAGTCGTGCGCGACACCAGCGGCCTGGTCATGCCGGGTGTGACCGTCGATATCCGCAATCACGCGACCAACCAGGTGTCGGAAGCGATCACCGACGGACGCGGCAGTTTCCGGCTCCTGTATCTCCCGGTCGGCGACTATCACCTGTCGGCGCAGGTCGGCGGCTTCACCACGACCAACGTCAACCTGAGTCTCGCGGTGGGCGATCAGATCGATGTCCCGATCGTGATGAAGCCGGCCGGTCTGGTGTTCATCGACACGGTGACCGGCGACGCGCCGCTGATCGAGACGCGGCGCACCGAACTGGCGTCCGCGATCACGCCGCGCGAGGTCGACAGTCTGCCGCTGAACGGCCGCAACTACCTCGATCTCGCGCTGCTCGCCCCCGACGTCTCACGCACCAATCTGCGCACCACCGATCGCTTCGCCGAGACGTCGGCGATTCCCGGCACCGGCGTGTCGGTGTCGGGCCAACGCAATCTGAACAACAACTTCGTCGTCGACGGGCTGTCGGCGAATGACGACGCCGCGGACCTGGCCGGGATGTATCTCAGCCAGGAGGTCGTGCGCGAGTTCGAGGTGGTGACCTCCGGCGGCAGCGCCGAGTTCGGGCGCGCCTCGAGCGGCACGATCAGCGTGGTGACGCAGTCGGGCACCAACCGGAACGCCGGCCGCGCCTACGAGTTCTTCCGCAATGACCGCTTCGACGCCCGCAACCCCCTGGCGTCCCGCAAGGATCCGCTGAACCAGAATCAGTTCGGCCTGACGTTCGGCGGCCCGATCGTGCGCGACCGCACGTTCTGGTTCGGCAACCTCGAACGCACCCAGCAGGATCGCACCGGCATCGTCACGATCGCGCCGGCCGCGGTCGGCGCGGTCAACGCCGTGCTCGACGGGTCCGGCTATCGCGGTCCGCGGATTACGACCGGCAACTTCGCCACCGGATACACCGGCAACAACGCGTTCCTGCGCGTCGATCACCAGGCCGCGTCCGGCCCGCGCCTGCAGCTGCGCTACAACGTCTACAACGTCACCAGCGTCAACGCCCGCAACGTCGGCGGCCTGAGCGACGTCAGCCGCGGCGCTGGCCTCGACGACACGGATCACAACGCCGCCGCGAGCTACCTGACGACGCTCTCGTCCGGGATGATCAACGAGGCGCGGATGCAGTTCACCCACAGCCGGCTCGGCGCGCCGGTGAACGACATCGTCGGTCCGGCGGTGACGATCGCCGGCGTCGCGACGTTCGGCACGGCGACGTCGTCGCCGACCGCGCGCGACACCGATGTCGTGCAGGCGATCGACACGCTGACGATCCAGCACGGCGCCCACTTGATCAAGACCGGCGCCGACGTCCTGTACAACCGCGTGAACATCACCTTTCCAGGCGCGCTGCAGGGCAGTTACACGTTCCAGTCGCTCGCCAGTTACCAGCGCGGGATCTACTCGCAATACCAGCAGGCGTTCGGCGTGCCGTCGCTGCTGCAGTCGAATCCCAATCTCGCCCTGTTCGCGCAGGACGAATGGCGGCTGCGATCGGACCTGACGATCGATCTCGGCCTGCGCTACGACCTGCAATGGCTGCCGCAGCCGATCACCCTGGACCCGAACAACGTCTCGCCGCGGATTGGCATGGCTTACGCGCCCGGCGATCGCAAGACGGTCTACCGGGCGAGCGCCGGCGTGTACTTCGATCGGGTGCCGCTGCGCGCGACGTCGAACGCCATTCAGCGCGACGGCACCAGCTACCAGACCGCTGTGCTCTCGTTCGGACAGGGTGGTGCGCCGGTGTGGCCGGAAGTGCTGCCGGCGTTTCCCGCCGGCGTACTCGTTTCGATCAGCACGATCAACCCGGACGTGCAGAACCAGTACAACCAGCAGGCAGCAGTGCAGGTCGAGCGCGCCATCGGCCCGCGGCTGTCCGCGCAGGCGGGCTATTCCTACGTCCGCGGCCATGGCATCCTGATGTCGCGCAACGTCAACGTGCCGACCCTGACGGCGGCGCAGGCGGCCGTGCTCGGCGTCGCCAATCTCGGCCGCCCGAATCCGGCGTTCGGCAACATCAGCCAATACGACGCGATCGGCGACGCGTGGTTCAACGGCCTGACGGTGTCGCTCGAGACGCGGCACGCCCCGTGGGGCGGCGTGCGCGTGTCGTACACGCTCTCCAAGGCGGAAGACGATGCGGGGAATGCCTTCTTTCAGACGCCGCAGACGCAGAACGACGTCCTCGCGGACAAGGGGCCGTCGGACAACGATCAGCGTCACCGGCTGGTGGTCAGCGGCACGATCGGTGATTCGACCGGCGCGGCGCTGCGCCGTGCGCTCGGCGGGGTGCAGATCGGATGGGTCTTGTCCTACGGCACCGCGCTGCCGTTCAACATCGTGACCGGCGCGGACAACAACAACGACACGACGGTCAACGATCGGCCGGCGGGGGTGGGCCGCAACTCGGGACGGATGCCATGTTTCTCCGATCTCTCACGCCCCTGCGGAACCGCGACCTTCGACATGCGGATCTCCCGCGCGCTGGCGCTGTCGGCGACGAACCGGATCGAGTTGATGATCGAGGGGTTCAATCTGTTCAATCGTGCCAATGTCGTCAACGTCAACAACACGATCGGCAACGGCGCGACGCCGTCCGCCACGTTTCAACAGGTGACGGCGGTGGGCGACATGCGCCAGCTGCAATTGGGGATCCGATGGAATTTCTAGGTGGACCAGGTCGCGGAGGCCGGTCTGTCGTGGCCGTGATCGCGGCGTGTGTGGTGTCGCTCTCCGCGATCGCGGTCCAGCGGCTCGGCGCGCGCGAGTAGCAGCGGTGGCATGATAGGGCAGTGCAAGAGGTCGCGAAACCGTGGATCCTCGCCGCCGCCTGCGTCGTGACCATGCTGCTGCTCGGTTTTGGAGCAGCGACCTTCGTGACGAGGACGCGGCAGGCGGCGCCGGCGCGAGCTGCGATCGCGCCGAAGCCGCGGCTGGCGCAGCCGCCAGCGCGGCCGTTCCTGATGTTCGTCAGTCTCGTCCCCGACGACACGTTCAAGCACGTGGTCATCGCGCCGCTCAACGCGCCGGATGCGGCGCGGTTTCTGACACCGCTGCAGTGCGACCGCGTCTACTACGCCGGCACGCGCGGCCTCTGCCTGACGGCCGCCGATCATCCGAGCGGCGCCGCGAGCTATGTGGCGCGCGTGTTCGACGAACAGTTCGCGCCGCTGCACACTGTCGCGCTGAGCGGCGCGCCGAGCCGCACCCGGCTGTCGCCCGATGGCCGCCGCGCCGCGTTCACCGTGTTCGACGAAGGCCATTCGTACGCCGACGGCGTCTTCTCGACCCGGACGACAATCATCGACACGGCCGCCGGCACCGTCATCGGTGATCTCGAAAGCTGGACGATCACGCGCGACGGCACGGCGTTCAAGGACCGCGACTTCAATTTCTGGGGCGTGACCTTTGCGCCGGACGGCAACACGTTCTACGCGACGCTGCGGACGAAGGGGAGCGCGTACCTCATCGAGGGGGATGTCGATGCGCGGACGGCGCGCGTCCTGATGCAGGGAGCCGAGTGCCCGTCGTTGTCGCCCGATCGCGCACGGATCGCGTTCAAGAAACGGCTCGGCGGATCCGGCGGGTGGTGGCAGCTGTCGCTCTATGACGTCGCGAGCCACGCGGTACGGCCGCTGCGCGGCGACTCGCAGAGCGTCGACGATCAGGTCGAGTGGCTCGACGCCTCGAATCTGCTGTATTTCCGGCCCAACGACGACGGCAACTTCATCTGGCGGCTGCCGACCGACACCGGCGAGGCGCCGCAGCCGTTCGTGCGCGAGGGGTTCTCGCCCGCGGTCGTACGGTAGCGAACCGCCGTGCCCGCCTACTTCTTCGGCGCCGGCGTGCAGCGCGCCGGGCTGTCGGCCGGCCCCTTGTCGCGATAGACGTCGTGGCAGTTGGAGCACGCGTCGGCGATGTTGTTGGTCGCATCCGACGCCTGCGCCTGATTCTTGCTGCGCGCGGCCTGTAAGGCGACGCGCCCGGCAGCGCGCATGTCGCGCGCGAACTTCTGGAAGTCGGGCTGATTGATCGGCGCCGGCTTGCCGTTCTGGCACGTGCGCCCGGGTGTCAGGATCAGGTCGACGCCGTCGGTCAGAGCGATCGCGGCGTTCTCGACGATCTCCCATCCGGAGTACGCCGCCGCATACGTGTCGGTCGACGAGCCGCTGTCGTGCTTCTTCTTCGGCGCCGCCGGGTCGTTCTGCTGCACGTCGAAAATCAGGTTGGCGTTGGGGAAATAGATGCCGCGCATCACCTGCGCCAGCGTGCCGGCCGGCGTCGCCGCGGGACCTGCGGTCTTCGCCGCCGACGCTTTCGGCACCGGTACCTGCGCAGCGGCTATCGTAGTCAGGCACGCCAATGTGAAACCCGCGGCGAGCAGTCTCATGTCATCACCCTCCGGGGTCGGATAGTGACACACTCAACCGCCACGCGCTCGACGGTTCAGACGACCTCGCTTACCTGGTGGTGCGCGGCCTGGCGCGCGCGGCGTCGCAGTCGGTCAGCCACTTGGCGATCGTATCATCCGGTTTCTTGGCCGCCGCGTCGTTCGTCCGGTAGATCACGCCGCAGTCGATCACCTGCTGTGTATGGGTGATCGCCTCGAACAACAGGCGATCGCCGGCAATCTGCGCGACCATGAAGTGGTGTTCAGACAGGCCGATTTCGTCGAACGTGCTCGGCTTGTAGTCGTAGAGATAACGCCCGCCGCCGCCTGACACGAAATACTTCACTGCCTGCTGCGGCTTGATGCGCTCGTAGAGGTGTTCGTGACCGCTGAAGACCACGTCGACGTGGTTGCGGGTCAGCGCCGGCTCGAGCGCCGGACGAATGACGTCCCGCGACTCGGCGGCGTGCTGCCCCGAAGAGTAGAGCGGATGGTGGAAGAACGCGATCCGCCATTTGGTGCCGGCGTCGGCGTAGACCTGATCGAACCACTTCAACTGCAGCGGGTCGGCGGGATGGTTGCTATTGAGGACGGCGAAGCGCGCATTGCCCTGATCGAACGAGTAGCGATCGACGTCGTTCATGTTGAACGGCTTGAAGTGGATCTCGAGATCTCGGTCGTGGTTGCCGAGTGTCGCGTAGAACTTCACGCCGCGATCGAGCAGCGGTTTGTAGGGCACCGAGAACTCGTTGGTGTAGTCGTCGTCGTAGAGGTTGTCGCCGAGCATCAGCACGAACGGAAAATGCCGCGCGGTGTTGAAGTAGGTCAGCATCGCCTGCGCCACCGCCTGCTGCGCCTGATCGCCGGAGCCGCTGTCGCCCATGATGGCGAAGACCGTGCCGCCTCGGATCGACGGCATCGGCAGCGGTGAGGTCGCCCCAGGCGGCATCGGCGTCGCCGGCGCCGCCTGCGGCGGCGCCGGCGCGAGCGAGGGGATCGCATCCGGAATGAAGTCGACGACGACGTCGGCGTCGACGTCGCGCACGACCAGAGTGCGGCCGACGAAGTCGTACTCCAGCTGTTTGGGCAGCGGCGGCAGGATCTCCATCAGCCGCGGCGGCACGCGCGGCGCAACCAGCTGGTCGTTGACGATCGGCGCCGCGGCATTGGCCGGCGTGCCGTTCTGCTCGGCGAGTTCATCCAGGATCAGGTCGCGCTTGGGCGTGTCGAAGGCCTTCCGGATTTCGCCGGTGATCGCCGTTGCCATCGCCGGCGTCACGAGGTCCCCCTGCTTGGCGGTCGGCCGAAGTCTGGTGCGCAGCGCATCGGCGAGCGAGTTCTGACGGGTCCGGACCGACTGCTCGGCGCCGGTGCCCGCCGCGGCCTTGCCGGGCACTTTTTCGGCCTCCTGCGCGGCCGCCTTCCGGAAGGGCTGCGTCTGGTCCACATACGCTTGCAGCGCCTGTTTGAATGGTTCGAAGGTCGCATCCGGCTGAGCCGGTACCGTTTGAGGCGGCAGCGTCGGCGAACAGGCCGAGCAGACCGCCGCGATCGCGAGGACGACGAAGAGCGGACGCGTTGGCATAGCTGAGGCGGGAGCAAGCGCCGTACCCACACGTAGAATAACGGGGATGACGGCAGCGACCTCCGACATGTCGACCCTGATTCGGGCCGGTGACTTCAACCGTTTGCGCGGCGAGCTCGGCCAGATGCGGCCGCAGGAATTGGCGTCGGCCTTGTGCGGCCTCCGTTCCGACGACCAGGTCCTCGCGTTCCGCATCCTCCCGCGCCGCGCCGCGTCCGCGGTGTTCGAATATATGCCTGCCGAGTGTCAGCAGTCGCTAATCAAGGCGATGGCGCAGGAGGACGTGGCCGCGCTCCTCAACCACATGTCGCCCGACGACCGGACGTTCTTCCTCAGCGAACTGCCGGCCAACGCCACGAGACAACTGCTCGCGCTGCTGACGCCGGAGGAGCGGCGCGAAGCGGTCGCGCTTCTCGGATACGAGCCGGGCACCGTCGGCCGGCTGATGACGCCGCACTACATCGCGGTTCGCGAAGACTGGACCATTCAGCAGGTCCTCGACTACGTCCGCGTCCACGGGCAGGACAGCGAAACCCTCAACGTGATCTACGTCGTCGACGACGGCGGCATCCTGATCGACGACATCCGGATTCGCGAGTTTCTGGTCGTGCCGCTCGACCGCCGCGTCCGGGACCTGATGGATCGGCGGTTCGTCGCCCTCAAGGCAACAGACACACAGGAGTCGGCGGTGGAGGTGTTCCGCCGCGAGGACCGCACCGCGCTGCCGGTCACCGATACCACCGGCGTGCTGATCGGCATCGTCACCGTGGACGATGCGCTCGACGTCGCGGAAGCGGCGGCGACGAGGGAATTTCAGATCTTCGGCGGATCGGAGGCGCTCGACCAGCCGTACATGCAGATCTCGCTGGCCGGCATGATCAAGAAGCGGGCGGGATGGCTGGTCGTGCTGTTCCTCGGCGAGATGCTGACGGCGACCGCGATGGGGTTTTTCGAAAAGGAGATCGCGAAAGCGGTCGTCCTCGCGCTGTTCGTGCCGCTGATCATCTCGAGCGGCGGCAATTCGGGATCGCAGGCGTCGACGCTCGTGATCCGGGCGCTGGCGGTCGGGGAGCTGAAGCTGACGGACGTGTGGCGGGTGATCCGGCGCGAGGTGTTCGCCGGCCTGGCGCTCGGCGCCATCCTCGGCACGATCGGGTTCCTGCGGATCTCGATCTGGTCGGCGTTCTCGCCGCTCTACGGCCCGCACTGGCTGCTGGTGGCGGTCACGGTGTCGGTCTCGCTGGTCGGCATCGTGTTGTGGGGGACGCTGGTGGGATCGATCCTGCCGTTCATCCTGCGCCGCCTCGGCTTCGATCCGGCCACGTCGTCCGCGCCGTTCGTCGCCACCCTGGTCGACGTCACCGGCCTGATCATCTACTTCACCGTCGGCCTGCTCGTCCTCCGCGGCACGCTGCTGTGAACGTGGGCTGGCACCCTACTGAATCGTGATCGTCGCCCTCAGCCCGGCGGTGTCGGGGGAACCGTGATCGTGAACGCCGCAGCGGCGCGCCGTGTTCAGGTTGCCGCTCTGCCGGCTCTGGCCCGGATTCAGAAAACCAATCTGATTCAATTCGGGGCAGTCGGTGTGTTCCGGATGCGGATCGGAGTCCATCTCGTGCGTGCGCGAATCCGCATTGAGCATGGTGATCTGCGTGCCGCGCGCGACCGTCAGTGCCGACGGGCAGATCGCGTTGTTCTGGATGATCAGCGTGTTCGGGCTCGAGCTCGGCGTACATCCGCTGCTCGGGCTCGTGCTGCTGACCGGCGAGGACCCGCCGCCGCATCCGGCCGCGATCGCCGCCGCGACGCAGGCGCCGGCGATGAGATTCAGGGTTCGCATGTCTAGGATTCCAGTCTGTACTTCGCCAGGTAATACGACAGCGCGCGCTGGCTGATCCCCATCAGCTCGGCCGCGTCCTTCTTGACGCCGCCGGCGTTTTCGAGCGCCCGGCGGATCGTTTCGCGCTCGACCCACTCGATGTTCTGGCGCAGCTTGAGGGATGGCAGCCCCGCCGGCTGCTGCGCCGGCCCGCCCAGCACCGACACCGCGCGCGCGGTGATCACCGGCCCCGGCGACAGCACGACCGCGCGCTCGATCGTGTTCTCCAGCTCGCGCACGTTGCCCGGCCAGTCGTACTGCTGCAGCCCGGCCAGCACGCTGTCGTCCATCTTGTCGAAGCGCCGGCCGGTGCGCTGCGCGTGTTTCTTGACGAAGTGCTCGACCAGCGCCGGGATGTCGTCGCGCCGCTCGCGCAGCGGCGGAATCTCGATCGGGATCACGTTCAGGCGGTAGAACAGATCCTCCTGGAACTTGCCGTCGGCGACCATCTGCCGCAGATCGCGGTTGGTCGCGGCGATCACGCGCACGTCGATCTTTTCCGTCCGCTCAGATCCGAGCGGCTCCACTTCGCGCTCCTGAAGCACCCGCAGCAGCTTCGACTGCAGGGTCGGGCTCATCGTCCCGATCTCGTCGAGGAAGATGGAGCCGCCGTCGGCGAGTGCGAACTTGCCCTTCTTCGTCGTCGTCGCGCCGGTGAAGGCGCCGCGGACATGGCCGAACAGCTCCGATTCGAGCAGCGTCTCCGGAATCGCGGCGCAGTTCACCTTGATCAGCGGCATGTCGCGCTGCGCGCTGCGGTCGTGGATCGCCCGCGCCACCAGCTCCTTGCCGGTGCCGGTCTCGCCGGTGATCAGCACGGTGCTCTTGGTTTCGGCGACCAGCTCCGCGCGCTTAATCACCTCCTCCATCGCCCGGCTGCGCCCGACGATGCCGTAGTGGTCGAACTGCTCGTCGCGTTCGTTGACGAGATACCGGTAGTCGGTGCGCAGCCGCTGATGCTCCAGCGCGCGCCGGACGACGACGAGGAGCTCGTCGATCTCGAACGGCTTCTGGAGATAGTCGAGCGCGCCGAGCTTCATCGCCTCGAGCGCGCTCTCCACCGTGGCGTGCGCGGTCATCATCAGGATCTGCGGCCGCTCGCCTTCCGGCGTCGAGGCGACGAACTCGCGAATCAGGTCGAGGCCGCTCAACTCCGGCATCATGTTGTCGACGAGGAGGACGTCGAACGTCCGCTCGCCGAGCAGCCGCTGGGCCTGGCGCGGGCTCGCGGTCTCGACCACCAGGTGGCCGGCGTCGCGCAGCGCCCGCCCGAGCGCCTTCAGAATCTTTTCTTCGTCGTCGACGAGCAGGATCGATCCGCGGTGGGTCATGACGTGGGCCTGGGTTCAGGGCTGACGATGGGGAATTCCATCACGAACTCGGTGCCGGCGCCGGGCGTGCTCGAGACGCCGATGGTGCCGCCCAGCCCCTCGACGATGTTCTTCGCGATCGGGAGGCCAAGACCGGTCCCGCCGCGCTTGGTCGTGAAGTAGGGGTCGAAAATCTGCGCCAGGTCGGTGCTGGCGATGCCGGCGCCGCGATCGGCGACGACAATCTGGACGCGGTCGGCGCGCGCCGCGGTCTTCAGCGTCACCGCCGCCGCGTCCGGCTGGGCGCCGTGGCCGTTCATCGCGTGGCGTCCGTTGACGAGCAGGTTGACGAGCGCGATCCGCAGCCGCTCGGGATCCGTCGTCACCGCGCCGAGCGCCGGATCGAGATCGAACGCAATCGCGGCGCCGGCGCCGGATGCGAGCGCGGCCGCGGCCGAATCCCGGCACAGCGCGTTGATGTTCACGGCCGAGAGCTCGAAGCGGATCGGCCGGGCGAAATCGAGCACCTCGTTGACCAGCCGGTTCAGCCGCACCACCTCGCCGTCGATGTCGGCCGCGACCTCGCGGACGGTGTCGGCGCTGACATCCGGCTGGCGCAGCGAGTGCAGCGCCGCCTTGATGATCATCAGCGGGTTGCGCACTTCGTGCGCGATCACGGTCGACAGGCGGCCGAGCGAGGTCAGCCGCTCCTTCTGCGACATCTCGCGCTGGAACCGGGCAATCGAATCGGTCAGCGTGTTGAACGTCGTCGCCAGCAGCCGCGCATCGTCGTCGTCCCATCGGTTGCCGTGGCGGAGCGCGATCTTGCGGGTCAGGTCGCCGGTCGCCGCGACTTCGCGCATGACGTCGGTGATTGCCGCCAGCGGCTGCGCGATGGTGCGCGCGACCGCGAAGCTGAGAAGCGTGGCGAGGGCGACGGCGAGCACCGCGGTGACGGCGAGGCCGGTGTGGATCGCCCGGAGCGACTGGAGCTGCTCGGTGCGGGAACGAAGGATCAGCGCGACCGGGCCCGAGGCGGCCCCTTCGTCGGCCGCGAGCGGGCGCGGCAGCGCCTCGTACTCTTCGCCGTCGATCAGCAGCCGCGAGATGCCGCTCGTGCGCAGGCGCTGCCCGAGCGCCGGGTAGTTCTCGCGCGTCAGCGTCGACGCGAGGATCTGGCCGTCCATACCGAAGGCGACGTCGCTGCCGGTGATCTTCTTCAGCTGCGCCGCCAGCGCGTTGTCGAGCAGGAAGCCGGTGCTGAAGGTGCCGAGGATCTCGCGGCGCGGGCGCTCGAGCGTCACCGGGATGGTGATGACCTGCAGGATGCCGGTGGGCTGCGGCAGGAGGCTGAGGCTGTCGCGGCCGGCGAGCGCGTCGCGCACCGCCGGCTGGTTCGCCGCGATCGCACCGGCGCGCGGCGAGCCGCCGGTGAAGTAGAGCACCTGGCCGGCCTTGTTGGTCACCAGCAGCAGGCTGGCCTGCAGCTGCGACTGGTAGCCGCCGGCGATGTCCTGCACCGTCGGCGGATCGTTGGTTTCCATCGCCGCCTTCAGCTTCGGCAGATCGGCGATCAGGCGCGCCATCAGCGTGAACGTCTGGGTGCGCTCGGCGCGCAGCTGATCGACCTGCGCGCCGGTCGCGATGATCTCGCGTTCGAGCGTGCGCTCCGCTTCCTTGGTCACCGTGACGTTGACGAGGGAGATCGCGACGCCGATGCACAGCACCGCGAGCAGGGCGCTCGCCAGGAAAATGCGGCTTCGCAGCGACGAGAACATTCTCATCGCACCGTGAAGTCGAGCTCCGCGACGCCGCCATCGGGCACCGTAATCGGCCGCGTCTCCGACGAGGTCCCCTCGTTCCACGCGATCACGCCGTAGGTGCCGGGCGGCACGTTCTCGATGCGGTAGCGCCCGTCGGGGTCGGTCATGGCGAAGAACGGATGGTTGAACACCAGGATGTAGGCGTTCATGTGCGAATGGATGTCGCAGAAGACGCGGACAATGCCGGCGCGATCGAAGCGCACAGGGCGGGATGAGCCGGCGGCGTAGCGGCCGAGATCGAACGGCCGCGTCTTCGAGAGCGAAAACACGTTGTGGTAGAACCTGTCGGAGTTCGGAAAATCGACCGTCGTGCCGGTCGTGATCGCCAGCACGTGCGGGACGAACGTCTCGTTGCGCTGATCCATCACCGCGTGGCCGGCCTCGGTCGATTCGAACGCGCCGCGCGGCGCCGATTCCAGGTACACCACCGAGCGCAGGAGATTGGGCATGTCGCGCCCGGCCGGGGTCCCCAGATCGGCGACGCCAGGCCTGCGCTCAATCGGGGTCGCCGGTCTGCGTATCTCGACGCGCCCCCGGATGCTGCCAGGCCTGGCGGCAGACACGCCGCCTGGCGCCACGGACACCGCGGTCACCACGACGACGGCCAGCGCCAGCCGGGCGCCGACCGCGCCGCGCCGCCGCGTGCCTTGTGCTGTGTGAGCCCGCGTCATGCTCTTGGTCAAAACCAGAAGACCAGCTGCGCCGCGACGATGCGCGCGGTTGGCGGCAGCACGCCGCCGTCGCGGTGGTCGTGTTGAAACGATCCCTTGAGCAGCAGGTTGCGCTGAATGGAATAGCCGGCGCCGATTTCCACCCGCGTCACCGGCGCATCCCACGGCAGCGGGCCGGTCGATCCCGTCAGATCGCTGAACCCGAGGTGATCGTAGCGCGCCGCGGTATAGAGATCTGGCCGCAGCTTGTAGCGTCCCTCGACCGATACCGACGCGGCGCCGAGCGGGCTCTGCAGCGCAATCTGGCCGGGCGCCACTGCGGGGATCGGGATTTGCCAGCGGCTGACGATCGTCTCGACGCGCAGCAGGTAGTGATCGCGCGAGTACTCGGCGTCGCTGCCCCATGCCGTTTGCATGAAGCTCGCCCCGGCCCCGTCGCCAAGCGCCGCGCGCGCCGCCGCCTGGCCGATGAACGCGCCGCGGGCGAACGAGGTGCCGAGAATCAATCCGGGTGCCGGCCGCAATTCGAGGCGGCCGGCGAACTGGTGTCCCTGGTTGTCGTCCGAGAACAGCGGGTTCGAGATCGTACCGGTAGTCACCGCCGCCGTCGCGCTCACCATCCCGAGGGTGGCGTGCGCCTGGACGCCGGTGTCCCAGCGGAAGGCGCTGACCAGCGGCACGCCGTGATCCGGTTCCTGCTCGCCGATCGAGTAGCGCAGCAGCCAGCCGATACTGCGCTTGCGCAGCAGTTCGTCGGCGCCGGCGGGGAGCGAATCGGGGCGCAGCGTCGTGAGGTACTGATACGCGAGGGGGTAGCCGATCAGCGGGTTGTCGTTGGCGTAGGTGCGCCGGGCGAAGGCGCCGAAGGTCGGCGGCACGCGCCCGACCTGGACATCGAAATCGCGCGTCGTCCACGGCCGAATGCGCAGGTAGAGCGCGTAGGGTCGCACCGCGCCGAGATTCTCGCTGCGAATCTCGCCGAGCAGCGTGAAGTGCGGTCCGGCCTTGACCGCCGCCGTGACGTCGACGCGCAGCATCCGCAGCGCCGAATGATCGTAATCGGTGTAGTTGAAGAAGCCGGGGTCAGCCGAGGATCCATAGGTCGCAGATACATCGCCGCTGACGATGACGCGGCCGTCGGCGAGGGCGATGGGCTCGGACGGCAGCGTCTGGCCGGCGGCGAGGCTGGCGGCGCCGATCCAGAACACAGACGTGAGCCGCGCGACCCTGGCGATCATGCTACGGAGAAAGTATAGCGATGAAGCGAATCTCCAGCGTCCCCGCGAGCAGGTGGGTCAGCGAGGCGTCCGGATACGGCGACAGCCGCGTAATCGACTCGAACCGGTCGCCGGTCCGGGTCCAGCCGCGGGCGACCTGGACGCGGGTGCCGCCGTAGAGCCGCG
This sequence comes from Acidobacteriota bacterium, assembly GCA_025463215.1. Lineage (GTDB taxonomy): Bacteria > Acidobacteriota > Vicinamibacteria > Vicinamibacterales > CAVVIG01 > CAVQFC01. Next base: position 16,441 of record JAOBWF010000379.1, read on the forward strand.
ACAGCGCCGGGCGGTCGTAGGCCCCAGCCGTGCCGAAGGCGTCGAGCGCTTCGAGCACCTCGATCGCGCCGCCGTTGACCGGCTGCAGCGGGTCGCCCGACGCGCACACCTCGTAGCGCCCGAGGCGCGGGTGGGCCGGGGTGAACAGCGCGACGAGCGCCGGATCGCACGACGCTAGTAGAATAAGCAGTGTGGCGTATATCATTTGCGAGCCATGCATCGGGACCAAGGATACTGCCTGCGTGGACGTCTGCCCGGTCGACTGTATTCATCCCCGGAAGGACGAAGCGGCGTTCGAGACCGCCGAGATGCTTTATATTCATCCTGACGAGTGCATCGACTGCGGCGCCTGCGTGCCGGCCTGCCCGGTCGAAGCGATCTTCGCGCTCGACGAGACACCCCAGAAGTGGGACGCGTTCATCAACCGTAACGCGGAGTACTATTCGCGATAGGGCTGAGCGCCGAGGGCAGAACCGCTCAGGCCTCAGCCTTCTCGATTAGGATCACTGATATGGGTCTGATTACTCACCAGTTCGAGGACAACTTCATCACGACGAGCGTCGATCGCGTGCTGAACTGGGCGCGCGAGTCGTCGATCTGGCCGATGGGGTTCGGCCTTGCGTGCTGCGCGATCGAGATGATGGCCGCGTCGGCGTCGCGCTTCGACATCGCGCGCTTCGGCGCCGAAGTGTTCCGCGCCTCGCCGCGCCAGTCCGATCTGATGATCGTCGCCGGCACCGTCACCAAGAAGATGGCGCCGGTACTGCGCCGCCTGTACGACCAGATGCCCGAGCCGAAGTGGGTCATCTCGATGGGCAGCTGTTCGAACGCGGGCGGCCCGTTCCCGACCTACAGCGTGCTGCAGGGCGTGGACAAGGTCGTCCCGGTTGACGTCTACGTGTCGGGCTGCCCGCCGCGCCCCGAGGCGCTGCTCTACGGCCTGATGCGGCTGCAGGACAAGATTCGCAAGGAAGGCACCGTGCTCCGCAAGGAGCGCACGATCATGTCGGGCGACACCGAGCCGACCCTGAACAGCAAGCGGTTCGACGCCGACGGCGAGCGAGCGTAGCCATGCAGACCCTCGTCAAATTCCTGAAAACCATCTTCCTCGTCGACCTGATGAAGGGGATGTGGCTGACGATGAAGTACACGCCGCAGCCGGCGTTCACGTTCCAGTATCCGGCGGAGCGGCGGCCGACGGCGCCGCGGTTCCGCGGCGTGCTGCGGCTGCAGACCGAGCCGGCGACCGGCGCGCAAACCTGCATCGTCTGCGACCAGTGCGCCAAGGCGTGCCCCGACGACCTGATCGCGCTCGGCGGCCACCGCGAGCCGGGACAGAAGATCAAGATCCTCGACTACTTCGACTTCAACCTGTCGCGCTGCAGCTTCTGCGGATTGTGCGCCGAGGTCTGCCCGACCAAGCCGATCAAGGCGTTGATCATGAGCGAGGACTACGAGCTCGGGAGCTACAGCCGCGACACGCAGATCCTCCGCGTCGACCAGATGTATGACGGGGTCGACATCGAGCACTACACGCGCTGAAATATTTTTCGCTTTCCGAAAGACCCCCTCGGGGTGCATAGTCCATCCACGCCGTAGCGCGCGCCCGGCGCGATTCTTGTAAGAGCCGCCTCGGTTCCGGAACCAACGGGTCTTCGTGGAGGGGTCATGCGTAGCGCCTACCGTGCAGTCGCGGTGTCGGCCATCGTCGCGGCTGCTTCGCTCGCCATTCGTGCGGACGTCACGCCGCCCTCGCAAGCGGTCGAAATCCAGCTGCAGCTCGGCGACATCCTCTTCTCCGAAGGCAAGTTCCTCGACTCCCTCGACGCGTATCGCAACGCCCTGAAAGTCGCGCCGACCGACGCGGTGCGGCGGCCGCGCATGGGCGTGATTGCGTCGGCGCTGCGCGTCGCCGAGTTCGATCTGGCGCGCGCCGAAGCCGAGAAGCTGTTCACGGCCGACCCGAAGGGGCCGGAGGCGATGACGCTCTACGGCGACGCGCTCTGGTCGATGGGGCTCTTCCAGGAAGCCGAGGTCAAATACAAGGACGCGCTGGCGGCGGCGCCCGAGCTCGCACGCGGCCACCACGGCATGGCGAAGGCGCTCGCGGCGCGCAGCCATCTCGACGAAGCGATGAACGAGGCGCAGGCGGCGCTGCGGATGGCGCCGCGCGATCTCGAAATCCACCACACCGTCGGGACGATTTACGAGCGGCTGCACAAGTACGAGGAGGCGGCGGGCGCGTATTCGAACTACGTCAACCTGTTGCCGAACAAGGATCACAGCGAGAAAGCCGACTGGTCGCGCGCCGAGATCCGGTTCCTGCGTTCGTTCGGCCAGCGCGTGCCGTTCGAATCGGATCCGGGCACCGACGACAAGCTCTACACCGTCGACTTCCGGCTGGTGAACGAGAAAGTCGTCGTCCGCGCCAAGGTCAACGACGCGGCGGCGCAGGACTTCGTGGTCGACACCGGCTCGGAGAACACCGTCATCACGCGGCCGACGGCGCAGCGGCTCGGGATCACGCCGGTCACCTACACGCTGAGCGCCGGCGTCGGCCGGGTCGGGCTGCGCGGCCTGCAGCTGGCCCGGATCGACTCGCTCGAGCTCGGGTCGCTGAAGCTGCGCAACGTGCCGTGCCTGATCAAGAACCCGCCGCTGCGCGATATCCCGGTCAAGGAAACCGAAGGGCTGTCGCCGATCGCGCTCGGCTACTCGATGGTCATCGACTACAAGACGCACAAGCTGACGTTCGGCAAGCACCTGCCGGACGAGCCGCGCGATTTCGAGCTGCCGCTGCGGCTGCATCGGCTCGCCACGGTGCGCGGCACGGTCGACGGCAGCCACCAGGCGAACTTCGTGGTCGATACGGGCGGCGAAGTGATTTCAATCAGCTCGGCGACTGCGACGTCGCTGCAGCATCCGGAAACCAGCCGGCGGATCGCGCTCAAGGTCTATGGCACGTCGGGCTGGGATCCCGACGCATTCCTGATGCCCGGGGTGGACCTGATGTTCGACACCATCAGCTACAAGAACTTCCCGGTGGTGGTGCTGAACCTGAATGCACCGAGCGCGCTGCTCGGGTTTCAGCTCGGCGGCATCGTCGGCCACAAGTTTCTGAGCAAGTACCGCGTCGGCATTGATCTGGAACGTTCGGTTCTTCGTTTGAAGAATGTCTCCTAGCGTCCATGGCTGACCGCTGAAGCCGATGGCATATGGTTGATGGATCGCCATTGTCCCTCTGCCATTAGCCATCAGCCATTCGCCATCGATTTCCGCCGCAGCCGCGCCGCGCGTCGTGCGTGCGCGTCGTCGCAAATGCGGCGCTCCTCGGCACTCTCGACGAGCAACGGCGGGATGCGGACTTTGTTGCCCGATCGGTCGATGGCGACGAAGGTGAGGAACGCGGTGCTGGTCATCTGGCGCGTGCCGGTCAGCGTCTCCTCCGAGAACACATCCACCCGCACTTCGAGCGAGGTCGTGAACACGCAGGTCACGCGCGACTTCAGGATGATCAGGTCGCCGACCTTGATCGAGTTGAGGAACTGCAGGTCGTCGACGGCGGCGGTCACCAGCAGCGTGCGGGTATGGCGATGGCAGGCGATCGCGCCGGCAATGTCGATCAGGTGCATGACGGTGCCGCCCAGGATGAATCCGAGCGGGTTGGCGTCGTTCGGGAGGACGACCTGCACCATTTCGGTCGCGGAGTCGGCGGCGCGCTTCGGCGTGAGTTCCATCGCGTTAGTGTAGACGCGAACAGCATCGTGGAGTGTTTGATGAAGGCACCGGACAGTGCTCCACGAGAAAGCAACCCTAGCGTGCTTGATCGGGGACAGCACCCTACAGTGCTTTGAGTGAACAGCACTCTACCGTGCTCGACGAGAAAAGCACCCTAGCGTGCTCGATCGGGGAAAGCACCCTACAGTGCTTTGAGTGAACAGCACCCTACCGTGCTCCACGAGAAAAGCACCCTAGCGTGCTTGATCGGGGACA
>JAOBWF010000014.1 GCA_025463215.1 Acidobacteriota bacterium
CCGGCAACGGATTGCGCGCTCCGTCACCCGCGCGCTCGAACAGCTGTGACCATGGGGAAGCCGAAAACCTACGCGATGATCGAAACGCCGAAGGGGTCGCGGAGCACGTTCAAGTTCGACGAGGAGCTCAACGCGTTCCGCTTGAGCAACGTGCTGGCGGCGGGCAGCGTCTTTCCGTTCGACTTCGGCTACCTGCCCGGGACGCGCGGAGAGGATGGCGATCCGCTCGACGTCCTGGTGCTGCTGGATTCACCGACGCCGATGGGATGCCTCGTCGAGGTGCGGCTGCTCGGCGTGATCAAGGCGCAACAGACCGACGAGGGGCGCCGCGTCCGCAACGATCGCCTCATCGCCGCGGCGGTGAAGTCGCCGTCGCACGGCCACCTGCGCGCGTTGTCGGATGTCGCCGGCAGCGTGCTCGAGGAGATCGAGCATTTCTTCAGCGCCTATAACGCCTACGAAGAGCGCCCCTTCAAGATTCTCGGCCGCGGCGGTCCGGCGGCGGCCGCGCGCCTGCTCGCCGCCGCCCGCACCGCGCCGGATCAGTAACTGCTCGCCTTGGCTTCGTCGCCGAGCCGCTTGCCGTTGCGCCACGTGTTCGCGCATAGCGGATGCGCGAACGGCGACGCCCCATCCGCCGACGTATAAATGATGTCGTCGGCGAACTCGCCCTTCTCGGGATCGAGCTGCGCGAGATGGCGGATGCGTTTGGCAATCTCGTGATCGGCGCACGCCGTGTCGCCGCTGACGCCGAGGCCGCCGACGCGCGTCTTGCCTTTGTAGAGCGGCACGCCGCCGCCGAAGGCGATCGACCCGCCGCAGATCTTGCCGTTGGTCGCGTTCATGTCGCTCGGCGCCGCGAGGCACTCGGCGCGGAACGGGTTCGGTTCGGCGACGCCCCAGAGCGAATGCCCCGGCTGCGACAGGGTATAGAGCCGAGCGGTCGAGAGCGGCATGCCGTCCGTGCTGTAGGCGTTCGCGGTGTACGCCTTGGCCTTCGAGATTGCCTGGCTGCCAGGCCACGCGCTCGCCGGGTCGTCGGTGGCGACGGCGGTGGCGCAGATTTCACCCTGGCGGTTGACGACGGTCGCCCACTCCATCTGCCCCGAGAAGAGGCCGCCGGCCTCGCCTTCGACGCCCGGCGCGGTGCGCAGCCATTTCTTGAGGTCCTGCGCTGACGGCAGATCCGAGCAGCGGGCGCTCGCGCCGCCGGCTTGCGGCGGACGGTTGGCGTCCGCGGCCGCGCCCGGCTGCGTCTCGGAGGGGCCTTTCGACGAGGAAGACGAGCAGCCAGCGACGCCGGCAAGAACACCGGCGGCGACGACAGCAATTACGGCGGGACAACGAAACATGGCATGTCCTCTATTCGATAGGTGGCGCGTTCGGTTCGTTCCGCGTCCGCAGCGAGCGGATGTAGGTGACGAGCTTCCAGATCTGGTCCGCGGTGAGGCGCGGCTGCCACGACGGCATGCCGTGCGCGCGCCCCTCGGCGATCGAGCTGAACAACTGCGCGTCGCGATCGCCGTAGATCCAGTCGACGTCCCGCAGACTCGGGCCCATCCCGCCTCCGGCGCGGCCGCCATGGCACCCCGAGCAGTTGAAGCGGATGAACAGCTGCCGTCCCTCGCCGGTGGCGGTGCGATTGTCCGCGTAGGGATTCGCGCCGCCCGGCGCGACAGCCGCCAGGCCGGACGAGTTGCCCGACGGCCCGGGTACCGGACCGACCGCCGTCACCATCGGCGGCGGCGCCGCGGTCGCGCCGCCGCTCGGCGGTGTGCTGCCGCACGCGGGCATCAGCATCACGGTCAGAAGGAACCGCAGCGCGCGCAGAGACCGCGAAGTACCTATGTTCGCTGCGTGCTCAGCAGTCTCCGCGGTTTCTTCCTGGCGCGGGGTGTTCGTCATAGCAGTGGCACTCCGTACGACGTCAGGATCCGGCGGATCTCCGCGTGGCGCCGGACGATGACCGCGTCGAGGGCATCGCGCAGCGTCCGATCGCCGCGCCGCACGCCCATCGCGATGTCGAACGCGAACGCGACGCCCGGACCGTCGCGTTCGGCGCTCACCGGCACGACGTCCATCGGCGCCGGCTCGCGGCGGCCGTAGTAGCCGGCAAACGGCCCCCACACGACCGCGATGTCGACGCGGCCGTCGGCGACGGCATCGACCACGTCGCGCTGCGGATCCGGCTTCGAGTAGTCGCCGTAGACGGTGTAGCCGCGGACGTTGTTGCCCAGGTGACGCGCGGCCAGCGCCTGCGCCGCCGGCGGGTTGTTGTAGTCGTCGCCGGTGATCTGGATCCCGATCTTCAGCGTCTTCAACCGGACGTCATCGAACGACGCCACGCGCAGATGACGATCGCGGCGCGCCACGAAGGCGTACGACGACCGGTAGTACGCGCGCGTCGACTGCACCCGGTCGTACTGGACCGGCACGCCCATCATCACGTCGCACTGTCCCGCGGCCAGGGTGTTGCGGACGAAGCCGCGCCGCTGCGGCGACCAGAAGTAGGCGAGCGGCCGTCCCAGATCGCGGGCGACCAGCTCGGCGATCTTGTTCTCGAAGCCCTGCCGCTTCACGTTCGAGAACGGCATGTTGTTGGGATCCGAGCACACGCGCAGCGGCGGGGCGCCGGCGCTCAGGGTCGCGACGAGCAGGCACGCCTGAACGCCTGCACCACAGACGAGCGCCGTCGGCCAGGCCTGCAGGCCTGCACAGGCCGCGCCGAAGCGCCGCGCTGCGGATGCGGCCGCGGTCCTACAGCCCAAAGACATAGACCACGTCTCCCGGCGCCGTGTACTTCTTGATGTCCTTCATCGCGCCGACGACGCCGAGCGCGGCGTAGGGATCGTCGGCAGAAATCTCCGGAAAGGCGACGGCACCCATCCAGCCGCCGATCCCCGAATACACCGCGACGTACTGCTTGCCGTCTGGGCCGAGATAGGTGATCGGGTTGGCGACGATTCCTGACGCGACGTGGAACTTCCACAGTTCGGTGCCGGTCCTGGCATCGAGCGCCTTGAACCAGCCGTCCATCGTGCCGTAAAAGACGACGTCGCCGCCGGTGGCGAGCACGCCGCTGTAGATCGGGAACTTGTCGTCCTTCACCCCCCACGCCTTGCGGTTGTGTGCGACATCCCAGGCGACGAGCTCGCCCTGATACTCTCCAGGACCGCGATACATCTTCACGTCGGCCCCGAGGTACGGCGTCCCCGCGATGTAGTTCGCTTCGATGCCCTCGTAGTCCATGCAGGTGTTGTGCGCCGGGATGTAGAGCAGTCCGGTGCGCGGCGAGAAGGCCGACGGGATCACATCCTTGGCGCCGGTCGAAGACGGGCAGATGCCCTGCGTGACGGTGCCGTAGTGCGTCCGCTTCGACGGGTCCTCGTGCGGCTTGCCGGTCTTGAGGTCGTAGCCGCTCGCCCAGTTCGTCGGCTGATAGGTCTCGGCCGAGAGCAGCTCGCCGGTGCCGCGATCGAGGACGTAGACGAATCCGGTCCGTCCGGGATGGATGACGAGCTTGCGCGGCGCGCCGCCGTAGTCCATGTCGACGAGGATGTTCTCCATGATCTCGTCGTAGTCCCAGGCGTCGTGCGCCGAGAACTGGTACGCCCATTTCGCTTCGCCGGTGTCGGCGTCGCGCGCGATCAGCGAGCACGACCACTTGTTGTCGCCTTCGCGCAGGTCGGCGTTCCACACGCCGGGATTGCCGGTGCCGTAGAAGAACAGATTGGTTTCCGGGTCGTAGGAGATCCAGCCCCACACGGTCGACCCGCCGAGTTTCCACTGCTCCGCCGGCCAGGTGGAGACGCCGAGATCCTTGCCCTGATCCTTGGCGTAGAAGGCGTGGAACGACGGCCCGATCTTCACGTCGCTGTCGGGGCCGGTGTTGTACGCGCGCCAGATCTCCTTGCCGCTCTTGACGTCGAGCGCGGCGACGTAACCGCGCACGCCGAGCTCGCCGCCGGTATTCCCGACGAGCACGTGATCCTTGACGACGATCGGCGCGGCGGTGAACGTCTCGCCGCGGTTGATGTCGCCGACCCTGGTCCGCCACGCTTCCTTGCC
>JAOBWF010000026.1 GCA_025463215.1 Acidobacteriota bacterium
CCGTGGCCGCGCTGGTCGCGATCGTGATCACGGCCGCCGCGTTCGTCTCGTGGCGGACGCCTGGCGTCGTCGGCGCGGCGAGGGCGCTCGCCTTCCCGCGTGACGATCTGTTCATCTACAGCGCCAAGTGGTGGAGCTATCTCGTGCCCCCGGTCGTGCATCCGCTGTGGGGCGCGCTGGCGGGACGGATCTGGGTCGCGGCCGACGTTCACGCCGGGTTGCTCGAACAGCAGGTCAGCCTCGGATGGAGCGTAATCGCGCTTGGATTGATCGGGCTCGCGTTCAGCAGCGCGCGGCTCGGACTTCGTTCCCAGCCGGGGGTGGGCGCGCCCGACCGCTCGCTCGCGCCGATGCTCGCCGCAGTGGCGCTGGTCGCGCTCGTGTGCTCGCTGTCGCCCGAGCGCGCGCTGTTCGGCACGACCATGATGCGACCGACGGCGCTGTTCTATGCGGTGGTGCCGATGTTTCGATCGTACGCGCGCTTCGGCGTGGTCGTGCAGCTGATGGCGGCGCTGCTCGCCGGCATCGGTGCGGCCCGGCTCGCGGCGACCGGCACGCGCCTGCCGCGGGTCCTCTGCGGCGTCCTGGTCCTGCTCGCCGTCGTGGAATATGCGGTGGCGCCGCAGGCGCTGTCGCGGGACGTGCTGCCGACCGAGGCGCATCGCTGGGTGATGCAGCACCCCGACGCCCCGCACGTGCTCGACTGCGAAGCGGTGACGCCGGAGTCCTCGTCGGTGGCGTGGCTGACCGGCGGCCGGATCGCGCTCGCCGCCGCCGGCGCCGACGAGTGCGGCGAGCCGGAACTGGCGCCGAGGCTGGCCGCCGGCGGGTTCACGCACGTGCTGGTCCGCGACAGCTGGCAGCGGCAGTGGCTGCGCGAGCACGGCGACGCCGAGGGGCTGCACGACGAAGCGCGCTTTGCCGGCGCCGACATCTTCGCGATCAGGCCGCGCACGCCGGTCTACACGCTCGCGGTCGCCGGCTTCTGGCCGCGCGAACAGGGCGGCGGCGTGACGTGGCGGTGGATGGGCGCCGACGCGTCGTGGACCATCGTCACTCCGACGCCGCGGCGGCACGCGACGCTGGAAATCGAGATGCGCGCCTTCGGCTTCAGCCGGCCGTTGTCGGTCAGCCTGGACGAAGGCGCGGCGCAATCCCTGCAGATCGCGGCGGACAGCGGCACCTACCGCATCGGTCCGCTGACGCTCGGCGCCGGCGCCCATCGGCTCACGTTCCACTCCCCCGTCGCGGCGACGCGGCCCGACGAAGTGATTGGCAGTAGCGATCGGCGCGCGCTCGCCTTCAGGTTCGGCAACTGGCGATGGTCGGACGAATGAGGCTCGGCGCAGCCGCGTATCGACGGTTCTGGGCCGGCGTCGGCGAACGCTTCCCTGACCTCGGCGGCGCGGCCTCGACGCGCTATTACGCGGCCAACGAGGAGCGGCTCTTCACCGAACACCTCGCGCCGCTCGACGGCTTGCGGGTGCTGAAGACGGATCTCTGGGACGAAGCGAAGAACACGCGCATCCTGGCGTGGGCGGCGGCGCGCGGCGCGCGGCCGTTCGGCGTCGACATCTCCGAACCGACCGTGGTGCAGGCACGGGCGGCGTTTGCCCGCTCGCCGCAGCCGCTGCGCGCGGCGGCCGGCGACGTGCGCGCGCTGCCGTTTCGCGACGCCAGCTTCGACGCGATCTATTCGATGGGGACGATCGAGCACTTCGACGAGACCGAGCAGGCGGTGCGCGAGATGGCGCGCGTGCTCAAGCCGGGCGGCCGCGCGATCATCGGCGTGCCCAACCGTCACGACCCGTTCATGCGCCCGCTGCTCGCGACGCTGCTGCAGGCGACCGGACTCTACGCGTACGGCTACGAAAAATCGTACTCGCGGCGCTCGCTGCGCGCGATGCTCGAGCGCGCCGGCTTCGAGGTGGGCGTCGAGACCGCGATCCTTTTCATCCCCGGCGGGCTGCGGATCCTCGACCTCGCGTGCCACTCGTGGTGCCGGCCGCTCTCGATCCTCACCGCCGCGATGGTCTGGCCGTTCGTGTGGCTGGACGCGCACGTGCCGTTCGTGCGGCGCCACGGCTATCTGCTGGCCACGGTCGCGACTAAAGCGGAGAGAAAGAATTAAGAATTCATTTCTTGTCGCGCGTGATCAGGTCGTAAATCAAGCCGCCGACCCCGCCGGTCGCCGCACCGATCCCCGCGCCTTTTTTGCCGCCGGCGACCGCGCCGATGACCGTGCCGGCGCCGGCGCTGCCGCCGATGATCAGCGCTTCCTTCTCCCACGATCGCTTATTCGAGTGCGCCGGCTCCGCCTGCTTCTGGATCACGGCCGGCGCGCGGGTGATCTCGTCGCGCGTCACGTTGGGCCTGACACCGACAGGGTCCGAGCGCCGCCTCATGTGTGTTCAATGCGGTACAGCTGGGCTTGTATGGTTCCGCCTAAGCTGGCGGACATGACGACCTGCCCCTACTGCTCGCAGCCGGCCACCATGAACATCATCGCCACACCCAGCCGGGTCTGCATCGACCACGCAGCGGAGTTCTGGACCGGTGCGCTCGCGTACAGCCACGCACGCACCGGCGTCTGCACCAAGAGCGACCAGCTCTGTGCGTGTCCGCGCTGCCAGGAAATGGCGGAGGAGTTCGCCAAGGCCGAAACGCTCAAGCGCGTCCGCGCGGCCGCTGACGACGTCGACGCCGGAATCCGGCTCGCCTCCTAGGCGGCGGGAGCGCTCTCCGCGTCGCGGCCGCGCCACTCGAGCCAATGACGTGCCGCCACCGTGCCCAGCGCGACGATCGGCACGGCGATGAAAATCCCGGCAATGCCATCGAGCTCGACGCCGGCGAGCACGGCGAGGATCACCACCAGCGGATGCAGGTGGATGTCGCGGCCAATCAGGCGCGGATAAATCACATAGTCTTCGACCCCGCGCAGCACCGTCAGGAAGACGGCGGTCCACACCGCGACCGTCGGATCGTGCAGTGCGGCGATCGCCACCGCCACCACCGCCACGACCAGCGGCCCGATCAACGGAATGAACTCCAGCACGGCCGCCAGCACGCCCAGCAGCACGGCGTAGGGGTTGCCGAGCACGGCAAACCCGATCCCCGACAGGGTGCCGACCACCACGCACGCAATCAGCTGCGCCCGAACGTAGGCGGCCAGCGTCGCGTTCATCTCTTCGAACAGGCGGTGTCCGCGCAGCTGGATGCGGTGCGGCAGCGCCGTCAGGATCGTCCGCCGGATCGCGGCGGCATCCTTCAGCATCAGGAACGCGAGGACGGGGACGAGCACCAGCCATGGCACATCGGTGAGCGCGCCGATCAAGGCCAGCAGCGAGCCGTGCGCGTACGCGACCGCGGCATCGCCGGCGCCGAGCACCGATTCGTCGATGCTGTGCCGCAGCTCCAGCGGAATCCGCAGCCGCTCGTAGTAGCGCGTCCAGCCGTGCTCCCAGACCCGGAACGACTCGGTGTAGGCCGGCGCGCTGGCGATGGCCGCGTCGATCTGCGAAGCAGCGCTCGGCCACAGCAGAGCGGCGCCGGCCGCGAGCATACCGGTGAGCAGCAGGTAGATCACGGCAATCGCGACGCCGCGCGGCAGCCGCCGCGAACGCCCCCTGATCGAGATCGGATGCTGCGCCAGATCGACGAGCGGCGCGATGACATAGGCGAAGAACATCGCCAGGACGAGGACGAGGACAATGCGCCCCAGCCGGTGCGCCACCCAGATGGCGGCACCGACCGAGGCGACGATGAGCAGGTCGCGCACAATCGCGCGACTTTGAGAAACCGGCATGGCGAACTGTAGGCGGACGGCCGCAGGCTCAGCTGTCCCGCATTGCACAGTGCGCGGACTAATCGTGGAGCACGATGGTCAGCAGCGAATTGTTGACCTTGAGGCCGTCTTTGTAGGTGATGAAGCCGAGCCGCTCGAACTTCTTCATGAAGAAATTCACGCGCGAACGGGTCGTCCCCACCATCTCCGCCAGCGTCTCCTGCGAGATCGGCGGCACGTCGCGCACCGCGTTGTCGTGCTTGCCGTAGCGGGCCAGCAGCAGCAGCGACCGGGCCAGCCGCTTCTCGCTCGAGTTGAACAGCTGGTCGACGAGATCCTCCTCGATCCGGATGTTGCGCGCGAGCATGTGCGAGATGAACCGGTCGGAGAGCGCGCGCTGCCTGTGCAGCAGCTGGACCATTGACTGCTTCTTGACGAAGAGGATGGTGCTCGACGTGACCGACGTCGCGCTCCCCATGCGGACCGGCTGGCCGGCGAGGCAGCCTTCGCCGAAGAAATCGCCCGGGCGCAACATCGCGACCACCGCTTCCCGCCCGGTCTTCGACAGCACCGACAGCTTCACGCCGCCGGTGCGGATGTACATCACGGTTTCGCAGGCGTCCCCCTGCGTATAGATGACCTCGCCGCGGCCGAACTCAACCGCTTTGCGCGCGACCCCCTCGGAATCCAGGAACGTCTGCACATCGAACAGCGGTTTCCGCTTCGCCTTCACCGCGGCGATCTTACCCGAGGGAGCGCCCCTTATGTAAGGCGGATTACAACAGATGAGTATGTTCGATGTCGAACATAACGCGTGATACCCTGGGCGGGTTGGCGTCCGTCCCGCAATGCCCGTACTGCGAATCCCATCAGGTCGAACCCCTTCCGCGCTCGCCGGCAGCCGCGGCATTCGCCCGGGTCTGGTATGAATGCCGCGCCTGCCGGCGCGTCTGGCCCACCGAAGCGGACCCGCTCCCGCCCGGTCACGATCATTCGCCGCAGTCGCACTAGCGACTGACCGCGCCGCCGGTTCAGCCTTGCGACCGGCAGCGCGCGTCAGTAGGCGCGGGCGAACGACACGATCTTGGCGCCGAGGTTCGGCACCGCGGTGCGCCGTGCGAGCGTCCACGAGTCGGAGTGATGCGCGCTCCCGGTGCTCGCGCCGGTCCACCACTCCGGCTGCAGCAGCGCCTGCTCCGGAAGCGGGAAGCCGACAATGTCCTCGACCTGCGCGAAGGTCAGGACGACGGTGTCGGCGAAGCGGTTGTCGAGATAGGTGTGCAGCAGCACGTACGGGCCGGACATGTTGCGCGCCGGCATGCGCGGCGGGACCGGGACGTCGAGGCGGCGCGACGGGGCCGGCATCCGCCGCCGGCCCCACCACTCCATGACGTTCAGGCGGCGCTTTCGGAGACGACCGCTTCGGTCGTCAGCATCAGCGAGGCGATCGACGCCGCGTTCTGCAGGCCGGTGCGCACCACCTTGGTCGGATCGATCACGCCCGCGGCGACCAGGTTTTCGTACTGATCGTTGAGCGCGTTGAACCCCTCTTCCGGCCCCATCGTCTTCACTTTCGCGACGACGACCGCGCCTTCCTGCCCGGCGTTGTTCGCGATCCAGCGCAGCGGCTCTTCGACCGCGCGCATCACGATCTGGACGCCGAGCTGCTGCTCGCCTTCGAGCGTCAACCCAGCCAGCGCCTTGGCCGCCCGCAGCAGCGCGACGCCGCCGCCCGGCACGATGCCCTCTTCGACCGCGGCCTTGGTCGCGTGCATCGCGTCCTCGACCCGCGCCTTCTTCTCCTTCATTTCGGTTTCGGTCGCCGCGCCGACCCGGATGATGGCGACGCCGCCCACCAGCTTGGCGAGGCGCTCCTGCAGCTTTTCGCGATCGTAGTCCGAGGTCGTGTCCTCGATCTGCGCGCGGATCTGCTTCACGCGCCCCTCGATCGACGGCTTGAGCCCGGCGCCTTCGATGATCGTGGTGTTGTCCTTGTCGATCGTCACCTTCTTGGCGCGGCCCAGATCCTCGAGCGTCAGGTTCTCGAGCTTGAGGCCGAGCTCCTCGGTGATCGCCTTGCCGTTCGTCAGCACCGCGATGTCCTCGAGCATCGCCTTGCGGCGATCGCCGAAGCCCGGCGCCTTGACCGCCGCGACCTTGACGGTGCCGCGCAGCTTGTTCACCACCAGCGTCGCCAGCGCCTCGCCTTCGAGATCTTCGGCGACGATCAGGAGCGACTGCCCGCTCTGCGCGACCTTCTCGAGCAGCGGCAGCAGATCCTTGAGATTCGACAGCTTCTTCTCGTGGATCAGGATCAGCGGATTGTCGAGCACGACCTCCATCCGATCCGGATCGGTCACGAAGTACGGCGACAGGTAGCCGCGGTCGAACTGCATCCCTTCAACGACCTCGAGCGACGTTTCCATCGTCTTGGCTTCCTCGACCGTGATCACGCCGTCCTTGCCGACCTTGTCCATCGCGCCGGCGATGATCGTGCCGATCGCTTCGTCGTTGTTGGCCGAGATGGTGCCGACCTGCGCGACCATCGCGCCGCTGACCGGCTTCGACATCTTCTTCAGTTCGGCGGTGATGACCGCGACAGCCTGTTCGATGCCGCGCTTGATCGCCATCGGGTTGGCGCCCGCGACCACGTTCTTGGCGCCTTCGCGGTAGATCGCCTGCGCGAGGACCGTCGCGGTGGTCGTGCCGTCGCCGGCGACGTCCGACGTCTTGCTGGCGACTTCGCGCACCATCTGCGCGCCCATGTTCTCGATCGGATCCTTGAGATCGATCTCCTTGGCGACGCTGACGCCGTCCTTGGTGATCGTCGGCGATCCGAAGCGTTTGTCGATGACGACGTTGCGCCCCTTGGGGCCGAGCGTCACCTTGACCGCGTTGGCCAGCTGGTCGATGCCCCGGAGGATCGACTGCCGCGATGCGTCGCCGTACGTAATCTGTTTGGCCATCTGTTACTTGTCTTTCTTGGGTTCGATGACGGCGAGCACGTCGTCTTCCTTCATGATGAAGAGATCCTTGCCGTTCAACCGGATTTCCTGGCCGGAGTACTTGCCGAACAGGATCTGGTCGCCGGCCTTGACGTCGAGCGGGACGAGGCTGCCGTCCTTGGCGATGCGCCCCTTGCCGACCGCGACCACGGTGCCGCGCTGCGGTTTCTCTTTGGCGCTGTCGGGAATGATGATGCCGCCGATCTGCTGCTCGCCTTCTTCGAGGCGGTCGACGATGACGCGGTCGTGCAAGGGTCGGACGCTCATGATGATCTCCAGGCTGTGGCAATCGGCGCGTGCGGATCGTCGGGTGCCGGCGGCACGTCCGCGCCGGTGGTGGTGGTTGGTGGTTCGGGCCGCGGCCGCTCGCCGATCGGACGGCGGCGCTCCCGGCATGCGAGGAACCGCGAATAGGGAACGACGACGGGATCGTCAGGTTCGGTCATCGCTGTCAACGAATGTAGGCGCAATCGTCCCGGCCGTGTGTGCAAATTTGAACAGCCCATTGCCACCCGGGCCGGTCATCGTTGACGGGTGAAGACATCCGCGCATCGGCCGGGCGAGCTGCCGGCCTGGCTCAAGGTCGTCGTGTTCGGAGCCTCCCTCCTCTCGTTCAGCTGGCTGGTCATGTGGATGGCGGCCGCGGCAAAATGACCGGCGTACCAGGCATCGCGCCGCCGCGGTGACGTTGTTCCCGCCGCGCTGGCGCGCCGCAACCGCGGGCGAGAAACCGTTTCGCGACGAACTGCTCAGCATCGAGCGGCTGGAGGAGCGCGCCCTGTCGCTTGCCGCCAGCTTCACCATCGATCCGAGCCCGCGCCGCCGTGCCCGCGCCATTTTTTCGCGGTTCAGCGACAACGCGCGGGTGCTACGGCATGCCTACCGCACGCTCGCCGACGACGTCCGCAAGGGGCAGCCGATCACCGCGGCGGCCGAGTGGCTGCTCGACAACTTCCACCTCGTGACGTCGGAGATTCGCGACGTCCGCCAGCATCTGCCCGGCTCGTACTACCGCCAGCTGCCGGCACTGGCGTCGCGCGAGCATTCCGGCCACACCCGCATCTACGCGATGGCGGTGGAGCTCGTGCGCCACAGCGACAGCCGCATCGACCGGCAGCAGCTCGCCGTGTTCATCAACAGCTACCAGCGCGTCGCACCTCTCACCATCGGCGAGCTGTGGGCGTGGCCGAGCATGCTCAAGCTGGCGCTGATCGAAAATCTCCGCCGCCTCGCGATCGAAACGCTGGCGGCGCGGCAGGCGCGGCTCGATGCGGATGCGTATGTGGCGCAGGTCGAGGGCCGCACCGGCGATCTGGCCGCGACGCTGCCGCCAACGCTCGACATCACCTTCGTCGTTCAGCTGCTCCATCGTCTGCGTGAGTACGGGCTGCGGCTGTCGTCAATCCTGAGCGCGGTCGAGGCGCATCTGGCGGCGCGGGAGACGACGCCTGAAGCCGCGATTCGCGGCGAGCATCAACATCAGGCCGCGAATCAGGTGTCGGTCGCCAATGCGGTCACCAGCCTGCGGCTGTGTTCGGCGATCGACTGGCGCCAGTACGTCGAGTCGGTGAGCCTGGTCGAACAGGTGCTGCAGCGCGATCCTGCCGGCGCCTACGGCCGGATGGACTTCCTCAGCCGCGACCGGCAGCGTCAGGCGGTCGAAGAGCTGGCGACGTCGAGTGGCGACGCGCAGGTGCGCGTCGCCCTGCGCGCCGTTGAAAGCGCGCGCCAGGCGGCGGCCGCCGGAACGTCGGCGGACCGCGCCGCACACGTCGGCTACCACCTGATCGATCGCGGCCGGCCCGAGCTCGAAATCGACGTCGCCTACCGGCCGCGGATCGCGAAGCGGATCAGGCGCACCGTCTTCGCCCACGCGACTCCGCTCTACCTTGGCGCGATCGCGCTGATGACGGCGATGCTGATCGCGGCGGCGGCGTCCTACGCGCAGCACGAGGGTGCGTCGGTACGGGCGCTCGTGGCCATCGCTCTCCTGCTGCTGATCCCGGCGGCCGACATGGCGATCGCGATCGCGCAGCGGGTAGTCGCCGCCGCGATCCCGCCGCGCCGGCTGTCGCGGCTCGACTTCTCCGAACGGGTTCCGGATAGCGCGCGAACGATGGTCGTGGTGCCGACCCTGCTGACCAGCACCGACGGCGTCGCCGCGCTGCTGGAGCATGTCGAGGTCCTCGCGCTCGGCAACCTCGATCCGCGCATCCACTTCGCGATTCTGGGCGACTTCACCGACGCCGACGCGCACGATCGCCTCGACGACGCGCCGATTCTCGCCGCCGCCCGCGACGGCATCGACGCCTTGAACCGCCGCTTCGGTCCCGAGCACGCCGACCGCTTCTTCCTCTTTCACCGCGAGCGGCGCTGGAATGCCCGCGAACGGGTGTGGATGGGATGGGAGCGCAAGCGCGGCAAGATCGAGGAATTCAACCGGCTGCTGCGCGGCGCGACCGATACCAGCTACACGACGACCGCCGGCGATCTGTCCATCCTGGCGGCGGTGCGCTATTGCATCACGCTCGACACCGACACCCGCCTGCCGCGCGATACGGCGAAGGCGCTGATCGGCGTCATCGCGCATCCGCTCAATCGGCCCCGCGTCGACCCGCGGCTCGGCCGCGTTACCGAGGGCTACGGCATCCTGCAGCCGCGGGTCAGCGTGACGATGGCGAGCGCGGCGGGATCGCTGTTCGCGCGGACGTACGCCGGCCACACCGGGGTCGATCCGTACACCACCGCGGTCTCGGACGTGTATCAGGATCTGTTCGACGAAGGCATCTTCACCGGCAAGGGGCTCTACGACGTCGACGCCTTCGTCGCCTCGCTCGACGGCCGCGTGCCGGAGAACGCGCTGCTGTCGCACGACCTCTTCGAGGGGCTTTACGCGCGCACCGCGCTCGTCACCGATGTCGAGTTCGTCGACGACTATCCGTCGAGCGTGCTCGCGCACGCGCGGCGGCAGCATCGCTGGGTCCGCGGCGACTGGCAGATCCTCGCCTGGCTGTTTCCCTACGTGCCGTCGCGACGCGGGCTGCGGCGCAACCGTCTGCCGCTGCTGGCGCGCTGGAAGATCCTCGACAACCTGCGCCGCAGCGTGACGGCGCCGGCGACGCTGATCCTGCTGCTCGCCGGCTGGATCGTGCTGCCCGGACACCCGCTGGTCTGGACCGCGATCGGCCTCGCCTCGATCATGCTGCCGGTGTTCCTCCGCCTGCTGCACCTGCTGCGCGGCCCGGCGCGGATGGAGCCGCCGGCCGCGTTTCTGCGCGCCACCGTCGACGACCTCGCCTCGGACATCGTCCAGGTGACGCTGCAGCTCGCGTTTCTCGCCAGCCACGCCTACGAGATGCTGCATGCGATCACCGTGACGCTGGTGCGGCTCGGCATCACCCGCGTCCGGCTGCTCGAATGGGAGACCGCCGCGGCAAGCGCGCACCGCGGCGGCCCACCGCGGATCGCCGTGTTCATGACCGAGATGATGGCCAGCCCGCTGATCGCGGCCGGCAGCGCGCTCGTCGTGATCGCCGTGCGGCCGCAGGCGCTCGCGGCATCGGCGCCGCTGTTCGCGCTCTGGGCCGCCGCGCCGCTGATCGCGTACGCGCTCAGCCGCCCGGTGGCGACGCGCCAGCTCGCCCTCAACCCGGACGATCACGCCTTCCTCGAGGCTGCGGCGCGCAAGACGTGGCGCTTCTTCGAGACGTTCGGCGGCGCCGAGGATCACGCGCTGCCGCCGGACAACGTCCAGCTCGTGCCCGAGCTGACGATCGCGCACCGGACGTCGCCGACCAACATCGGCATGGCGCTGCTCGCCGCGGTCGCGGCGCACGATTTCGGCTTCATCGACGCCGAGGCGCTCGCCACCCGGATCGACGCGACGCTCACCACCATCGAGAGCCTGGAGAAGTTCGAAGGACACCTGCTCAACTGGTACGACACGCGGACCCTGGCGCCGCTGCTGCCGGCCTACATCTCGACGGTCGACAGCGGCAATCTCGCCGCCGCGCTCGTCACCCTGTCGGTCGCACTGTCGCAGCTGCATCTCGACGCGCTCGCGGCGCGCGCGATCGCGCTGTTCGACGCGATG
The DNA here is from genome assembly GCA_025463215.1 of Acidobacteriota bacterium. GTDB lineage: Bacteria > Acidobacteriota > Vicinamibacteria > Vicinamibacterales > CAVVIG01 > CAVQFC01. The sequence continues at coordinate 10,883 of JAOBWF010000026.1, forward strand.
AACTTCCGCTTCCTCTACGATCCGCAGCGCCAGCTGTTCGCGATCGGCCATCGCCTCGCCGACCACGACGGGCCGGGGCGCCGCGATCCGTCGTTCTACGATCTGCTCGCCTCCGAGGCGCGGCTCGCCAGCTTTCTCGCGATCGCGAAGGGGGACGTCTCCGAGTCGCACTGGTTCCACCTCGGACGCGCGGTGACCAGCGTCCGCGGCACGCCGGTGCTGCTGTCGTGGAGCGCGACGATGTTCGAGTATCTGATGCCGCTGCTGGTGATGCGGAGCTATCCGGACACGCTGCTGGACGAGACCTGCCGGATGGTCGTGCGCCGCCAGGCCGAGTACGGCGCCGGCCGCGGGGTGCCGTGGGGCATCTCGGAATCCGCCTACAACGTCGTCGATCAGCACGACACGTTTCAGTACAAGGCGTTCGGCGTCCCCGGGCTCGGGCTGAAGCGCGGCCTCGGCGACGAGCTCGTCGTCGCGCCCTACGCGTCGGCGCTCGCGGCGATGATCGACGCGCCGCGCAGCGCCGCGAACTTACGCCGCTTGAGCGCGGCCGGCCTCGACGGCGACTACGGCTTCTTCGAAGCGATCGACTACACCCGCCGCGAGGCCGAGAGCGACGAGGCGGCGGCGGCGGTGCGCGGTGTCGGCGCCGGCACGGTGGTGCAGACATTTTTCGCGCACCACGCCGGCATGACGCTCGTGGCGCTGGCCAACGCGCTGCGTGGCGACTCGCTGGTGCGGCGCTTTCACGCCGATCCGCGCGTGCAGGCGACCGAGCTGCTGCTGCAGGAACGGATTCCGCGCCGGTCGGCGACCATCCAGCCCCGGCCGGCCGACGACATGCGCGTCGTCGCACCGCCGCCTGCGACGCCGGTGCGGCGCTATCGCTCGCCGCACACCGTGTTCCCGCACGCGCAGTTCCTCTCGAACGGCAACTACGTGGCGATCGTCACGAATGCCGGCGGCGGCAGCAGCTTCCACCGCGGGCTGGCCGTCACCAAGTCCCGCCGCGACGCGACCCGGGATCCGGGCGGCCAGTTCGTTTACCTCCGCGACGTCCGCAGCGGCTCGCTGTGGTCGGCCACCTACCACCCGACCGCAGCCGAGCCGGGCGACTACAGCGTCGAGTTCCGCGCCGCGCGCGCCACGTTCCGGCGCACCGACGACGAGGTCTCGACCCAGCTCGACGTCGCCGTGTCGATCGAAGACGACGTCGAGGTTCGCCGGGTGACGGTCGTGAACCAGAGCACGCGGATCCGCGAGATCGACGTCACCAGCTACGCCGAGATCGTGCTGGCGCCGCCCGCCGACGATCTCGCGCATCCGGCGTTCGGCAAGCTGTTCCTCGAGACCGAATTCCTGGCCGACAGCGCCGCGCTGCTCTGCCATCGCCGGCCGCGCGATTCGCGCGATCCGCAGATGTGGGCGATGCACGTGCTCAGCCTCGAAGGGCGGCCCCAGGGGCCGGTGGAATGGGAAACCGATCGCGCGCGCTTCATCGGCCGCGGCCGCGACGTCGACCGCCCCGCGGCGATGGATGGGCGGGCGCTGTCCGGCACGACCGGCATCGTGCTGGATCCGATCCTCAGCCTGCGTCAGCGGATCCGGCTGGTGCCCGGAGCATCGGTCCGCCTGTGTTTCGCCACCGGCATCGCCTCCGATCGGGAGACCGCGAAGGCGCTGGCCCAGAAGTACCGCGATCCGAGCGCGGCGGCGCGCACCTTCGCGCTCGCGTTCAGCCACGCGCAAAGCGGCCTGCATCACCTCGGGATTTCGAACGACGAGGCGCTGCTGTTCGAGCGGCTGGCGTCGCGCGTGCTGTTTGTCGACGGCTCGCTGCGCGCCGCGCCGGCGACGATCAGCGCCAACGAGCTCGGCCAGAGCGCGCTGTGGGCGCATGGAATCTCCGGCGATCTGCCGATTCTCCTCGTCCGCGTCGTCGGCGACGAGGACGTCGTACTCGTGCGCCAGGTGCTGCAGGCGCAGGAATACTGGCGCCTGAAGGGGCTCAGCGCCGACGTCGTCATCGTCAACGAGGATCCGTCGAGCTATCTCGACGACATGCACGCGCAGCTCACCGCGCTGCTCGACAACGGCCCCTGGCGGATGTGGAAGCATCGTTCCGGCGGCGCCTACCTGCTGCGCAGCGATCGCATCGGCGCCGCGGAGCGGACGCTGCTCGAAGCGGTGGCTCGCGCGGTGGTCGGCGGCGATCGCGGAGACCTGCGCGCGCATCTGGACAAGCCGCATCCGGTCCGGACGAACCGCGATCCGGCGTTCGCGGGTGCCGCGGCGCTGACCTCCGATGCCATCGCTGATCCGGATTCGCGGATGATCGCGCCGGCGATGACACTGGCGAATGGCCTCGGCGGGTTCACCGACGAAGGGCGCACCTACGCGATCGTGCTCCAGGGGGACCAGGAGACGCCGCTGCCGTGGGTGAACGTGATCGCCAACCCGCGCTTCGGCACGATCGTGACCGCCTCAGGATCGGCACACACCTGGTCCGAGAACAGCCGCGAGAACCGCCTGACCTCCTTCGCCAACGATCCAATCGTCGACCCGACCGCCGAGGCGCTGTACGTGCGCGACGACGACTCGGGGGACGCCTGGTCACCGACGCCGGGGCCCATGGTCCGCACCGCGGCCAGCGGACAATTCGTCATCCGCCATTCGGCCGGCGTGAGCCGCTTCGCGCGCGTGACCCGTGGCATCCGTCACGAGCTCGCGGTGTTCGTGGACGCCAACGATCCGGTCAAGTTCTCGTGGCTGACGCTGACGAACATCGGCAGCGCGCCGCGATCGCTGAGCCTGTTCGCGTACAACGACTGGGTGCTCGGGCCGCCGCGCGACAGCCAGACCGGCCAGATCACGACGACCTACGACGCCGAGCGCGGCACGATCCTGGCGCGCAACGCCTACAACGACGAGTTCGCCGCCCGGGTGGGATTCGCGCACGCCAGCGATCCGCCGGCATCCGCGACCGCGGATCGTCTTGGGTTCGTCGGCCGCAATGGCTCGATGGCGTCGCCCGCGGCGCTGCGTCATCTGACGCTCGAGCCGCACTTCGGCGCCGGGCTCGATGCGTGCGCGGCGCTGCACGTGCCGCTGGTGCTGGCGGCCGGCGAGACGCGGCAGGTCGTCTTTCTGCTCGGCCAGGGTGCGAATGCGGACGAGGCGGCGGCCTTGGCCGCGCGCCATGCGACGGTCGACGCCGCGGCGCGCGCGCTCGCCGACGTCGAAGCCGCGTGGGACGCGACGCTCGACACCGTTCGGGTGCGCACGCCGGACGACTCGTTCGACGTGCTGATCAACCGGTGGCTGGTCTATCAGGACATCAGCTGCCGCCTCTGGACCCGTGCCGGCTACTATCAGCCAGGCGGCGCCTTCGGGTTTCGCGATCAGCTGCAGGACGTCATGGCGCTTCTGCTCGCGCGGCCGGAGCTGGCGCGCGCGCACCTGCTGCGCGCCGCCGGCCGTCAGTTCATCGAGGGCGACGTCCAGCACTGGTGGCACGAGCCGAGCGGCCGCGGCCTGCGGTCACGCTGCTCCGACGATCTCCTCTGGCTGGCGTTCGTCACCGCCGAGTACGTCCGCACCACCGGCGACACGGGCGTGCTCGACGCGCGCGTGCCGTTTCTCGACGCGCCGGTGCTGGCGCCGGATCAGCACGAGTCGTACAGTCAGCCGCGGGTCTCGGTCCAGGACGGCACCCTGTTCGAGCATTGCATCCGTGCAATCGACAAAGGGTTCACCACCGGCGCCCACGGCCTGCCGCTCATCGGCACCGGCGACTGGAACGACGGCATGAACCGCGTCGGCCCGGACGGCCGCGGCGAGAGCACGTGGCTCGGGTTCTTCCTCCACCATGTGCTGACCGATTTCGTGCCGCTCTGCCGCGAGCAGGGGGACGAAGTGCGCGCCACCCGCTACATGAGCGAAGCGCGACGGCTGGCCGCCAGGCTGGAACGATCGTGGGACGGCGAATGGTACCGCCGCGGCTACTATGACGACGGCACGCCGCTGGGATCGGCGCAGAACGACGAGTGCAGCATCGACTCGATCTCGCAGTCGTGGGCGGTGCTCTCTGGTGCGGTGCCGATTCGCTTCGCGGAGCGCGCGATGGACGCGGTGCGCACGTCGCTGGTCGCGCGCGGCTCGCGGATCCTGCTGCTCCTGCATCCGCCGTTCGATACCTCCGTTCAGGAACCGGGCTACATCAAGGGCTATCCGCCAGGGGTGCGCGAGAACGGCGGGCAGTACACGCATGCCGCGGTGTGGATCGTGATGGCGCTGGCGAAGCTTGGCAGTGGCGACGAAGCGGCCGAGTTCTTCCACATGCTCAATCCGGTCAGCCACGCGCGCACCGCGGCCGACGTCGCGCGCTACAGAACCGAGCCGTACGTGATGGCCGGCGACGTCTACGCCCGCGCGCCGCATGCGGGCCGCGGCGGCTGGAGCTGGTACAGCGGCTCGGCCGGCTGGATGTACCGCGCCGGCGTCGAAAGCATCCTCGGCCTCCGCCGCCGCGGCGAGACCTTCATCGTCGATCCCTGCATCCCGTCCGCATGGCCGGAATACCGGATTTCATGGCGCTTTCAGGCCAGCCGCTACGAGATCACGGTCGCCAATCCGCTGCGCCGCTGCCGCGGGGTGGCGACCGCGACGCTCGACGGCGCCATTGTGGACGCCCGCGCCATCCCCCTGCTCGACGACGGCCGCACCCATCACGTCCAGATCGTCCTCGGCGATCCCCCCTCGCGCAGCCGCTGATCGGCGCCATCCGACCCGAAAATATCGTGCGGCGACTGTCGATCCGGGGCCGCGCCGTTCGACAATGGGGTGAGGAGATTGACATGGCAAAAGCCAAGAGCGCGGTTCCGGAAGGGCTTCACACGATCACACCCCAGCTGACGCTGGACGACGCGGCGTCGACCATCGAGTGGTACAAGCAGGCGTTCGGCGCGGAAGAGACGTCGCGCGCTGCCGGACCGGACGGCAAGATCATGCACGCCGAGCTGCGCATCGGCGACTCGCGCTTCATGGTCAACGACGCGATGATGGGCGGCAAAGGTCCGAAGGCGCTCGGCGGCTCGCCGGCATCGCTGTGGGTCTACGTCGAGGACTGCGACGCGCTGTTCAACCGCGCGATCGCCGCCGGCGGACAGGTGGCCCCGGGCGGCATGGGGACGATGCAGGATCAATTCTGGGGCGATCGCTCCGGCAGCCTCGTCGATCCGAGCGGATACATCTGGACCATTGCGACGCGAAAAGAGGACCTCACGCCGCAGGAGATGATGCAGCGCCAGGCCGAGTTCATGAAGTCGTTCAGCGGCTAGCGAGCTGGTCGAGCCGGTCGAGCAGCGCCGACCTCGCGGCGCGCGTCTGCAACATGGCAACGCCCCCGATCATCAGACGTCATCGCCTGCACGCGAGTTGCGCATTCCGGCGCAATCAGCCACGATGGAGGCATGGCACTCGTGATCGGGGTCGTCGTCGGATCAGTGGTGTTGCTCGCCGTCGGCGTGTGGGCCTGGGTCAGCCGCGAAGGCTCGGGTTCGGAACGCGACCTCGGGACGATCAGCGGACAGTGGATCAACGAACGGCGCGCGCAGGAGCGGCAGCCGGATAACCGCTAATCGTCACGGCGATTATCACGATCCGGCCGGCCCAGGATCAGTGATGCCGCAGCGCCGCGCAGCGGATTGGTCCGCGCGCGCGACACGCGGGTTCATCGTCGCCCCACCCGTTCCGACCACAGCCCCAATCACGCCGAGCCGCAGCCCCTCCGCCGACGACATCGCGGAACATGCCGTGGACACGCATCGTCTAAAGGCCGTAGAGTGTCTACGGCATGGCTAAACACGCGAACGAACAGCGGCTCGAGCTCCTCCAGGGCACCCTCGACATGCTGGTGCTGCGCACGCTGCAATGGGGCCCGCAACACGGCCACGGCATCGGCCAGGCGATCCGGACCCACTCCGATGATCTCCTGAAAGTCGAAACCGGCTCACTGTATCCGGCACTGCACCGCCTCGAGAAACGCGGGTGGCTCAAGTCCGAATGGGGCATCAGCGAGGCCAATCAGCGGGCGAAGTACTACCAGCTGACCGCGGCCGGCAAGGCGCAGCTGCTCCGCGAGCGCGATCGTTGGTCGCAGCTGGTCGACGCCATCGGCCGGATCATGAACCCGGCGCCCGCGAGCGAGGAATAGCCGCCATGCGAAACGATCTACGCTTCGCGCTGCGTCAACTAATCAAATCTCCCGGCTTCACCCTTGTCGCGATCATCACGCTCGGGCTCGGCATCGGCGCCAACACCGCGATGTTCAGCGTGCTCAACGCGCTGATGATGAAGCCGCTGCCCTACGCCGACAGCGCGCAGCTCGACGGCATCTATCGCGCGACCGCGCACAGCCCCACCGGCGGCGTCTCCCCCGCCGACTTCCGCGATCTGCAGCGGCAGGCCGCCGCGTACGGCGAGATTGCCGCCTACGCGCCGCAAACGACCAGCCTGTCGGAACCCGGGCTGCCCGCGGAAATGGCCGCCGGCAGCCGCACCACCGCAAATTTCTTCTCGATCCTCGGCATCCAGCCGCAACTTGGCCGCGACTTCCGCGCCGGCGAAGACGTCCGCGGCCACGACCGCATCGTCATCCTCAGCCGGCGAACATGGCAGAAACGGTTCGGCGGCCGCGCCGACATCATCGGCCGGACGGTGCGGATCGACGGCGAACCGCACGAGATCGTCGGCGTGCTGCCGGCCTCGTTCAACGACTGGCGCCACCTCGGATCGGTCGATCTCTTCCGGCCGCTTGGTCTCGACCGTGACGCCATGGCCGATCGGCACACGGCGATGCTGCGCGTGATCGGCCGGCGATCGAGCGCCCGCGCCCGCGCCGGCACCGACGGGTTCATCGCCAACTTCGGCGCGCGGCTCGCCACCGACTTTCCGGACGTGAACGCCGGGACGACGTGGCGGACCATCCCGCTCGACACGACGGTCCTCGACTCGACCAGTCCGACCATGCTCGCGATGCTCGTTGGCCTGTCCGGATTCGTGCTGCTGATCGCCTGCTCGAACCTCGCGAATTTCCTGCTCGCGCGCACGATGGCCCGGGCTCGCGAATTCGCGGTGCGTTCCGCACTGGGCGCCTCCCGCACGCAGCTGCTGCGACCTCTGATCGCCGAGTCGCTGCTGCTCGCGCTCGCCGGCGGGATCTGCGCGATCCTGGTCGCCCGCTGGGGCGGCGACTGGCTGTCGCTGCGATCCACGGGCGACAACGGCGAACGGGTGATGTTCGCGATGGACTGGCGCGTGTTCGGGTGGGCGCTGGTCGCCTCCGTGTTCACGTCGCTCGCCTTCGGGCTGGCGCCGGCGCTGTTCGCGATGCGGCTCGATCTGAACGGCACGCTGAAAAGCGGCGCGCGCGGCTCCACCGGCGGCCGCGGGCACCAGCGGTTCCGCCAATGGCTCATCGTCGGGCAGTTCGCGCTCGCGATGGTGCTGCTCGCGGGCGCCGCGCTCTTCGTCCGCGGTCTCGACGACCTGAACAGCCGCCGCTCGGGCTGGACGTCGGATCACCTCGTCACGGCCACGATTCTGCTGCCCGCGGCCGGCTACTCCGACCCCGACAAGATCACGGCGTTTCATCGCCTCACCCTGCAGCGGCTCGCGGCGGTGCCCGGCGTCGCGTCGGTGAGTCTGTCGTCATTCACACCGTTCTTCAACTGGCCGGACGTCCGCCCGTTCATCGTCGAAGGCCGGGAGCTGCCGAAGCACGGCCAGGAGCCGTCGGCGCTGGTCAACAACGTCAGCCCGCGCTACTTCGACACGGTCGGCACGCACCTCCTGTCGGGCCGCGATTTCACCGAGCGCGACCGCCTGAGCGCGCCGAAGGTGTTCATCATCAACCAGGCAATGGCGAAGGGGCTCTTCGGCGACGACAACGCGATCGGACGCCGTCTCGTGCGGGTAGGTGTCGAAGGCGCGCCGTCGGGTGAAATCGTCGGCGTGGCGGCCGACGTCCGCTCCGTCATGCCCGACGAGAAGTCGGTGGCGTATCAGCTCTACCAGCCGATGGCGCAGGAGCCGCGCGCGCGCAGCGAAATCGAGGTGCAGGCCGCCGGAGTCGCGCCGGCGGCGCTCGTGGCCGGCATCCGCAGCGTGATGACCAACCTCGATCCGGATTTGCCGGTGCGCCGGCTGCAGTCGGCCGACGCCACGATCGAGCGTGCCAACTATCAGCTCGGCGTGCTGCGCGACATGCTGTCGATCTTCGCGGTGCTCGGCCTCGGCCTGGCGGCGCTCGGCATCTACGGGGTGATCGCGCGCACGATGACGCAGCGGACGAGTGAATTCGCGATTCGCCTCGCGCTCGGCGCGCGCGTCGGCGACATCATCCGCATGGTGCTCGGTTCCGGCGTCAGGCTGGCACTCGCGGGGTCCACCATCGGCGTGCTCGGCGCCATCGGCCTGGCGCGCCTGCTCGGGTCCGCCTTCCCCGGCATGCAGTTTCACAGCGCCGGCGCGATGACCGGAGCGGCCGCGTTTCTCGTCGGCGTCGCGCTGGTCGCGTGCTATCTCCCGGCCAAACACGCGTCGCGGATCAGCGCGGTGGACGCGCTTCGCCTGGAGTAGCCGCGACATGGGGCCCGACCAGGACGACCTCGACGACGAGATTCGCGGCCACCTCGCGCTGAGCATCAAACAACGCATTGACGACGGCGAGGATCCCGCCGCGGCCCGCCTCGCGGCGCTCAAGGAGTTCGGCAACGTCACGCTGACGCGCGATTCGATGCGCGGCGTGTGGCGGCATCGCAGCCTCGACGCCGCCGAAGCGCTGGCGCGCGATCTCCGCTTCGCGCTGCGCTCGCTGGCGCGCGTCAAGGGGCTCGCCGCGACGGTCGTCGCCACGCTCGCGCTCGGCATCGGCGCCAACGCCGCGATCTTCAGCGTCGTGCGCACGGTGCTGCTCCGCCCGCTCGTCAACCGCGACGAAGATCGGCTCGTGTACATCCGGCAGAGTGCGCCGGACATCGGCGCCGCCAACACCACCTTCTCGATTCCCGAGATCGCCGACTTGACGTCGCGCGTCACCAGCGTCAGCGCCTTCGGCGACTTCTCGACGGTCGACTTCTCGATGGTGGGTCTCGGCCGCGAACCGCGCATGGTCAAGGCAGGCGTCGTCGGCGGATCCTTCTTCGACGTCATGGGTCTGCAGCCGGTGCTCGGCCGGCTGTTGACCGCGGCCGACGACGGGCCCAAGGCCGCCGGGGCGGCAGTGCTCACCTACCGGTTCTGGACGACGTCGCTCAATCGCGATCCGGCCGTGATCGGCACAACGATCCGCCTCGGTCCGCGCACCGCCACCGTCGTCGGGGTCCTCGAGCCATCGGTGCCATACCCCGCCGACACCGAAATCATCGCGAACGTGGTGACCAGCCCGCACCATCTCGGCGCGACGATGGTCACCAACCGTACCCATCGGATGACGGAGCTGTTCGGCCGGCTCGCGCCCGGCGTGTCCCTCGACGCAGCCCGCGCCGAGTTGATTTCCGTGCACGCCGCGATGATGCGCGAGCATCCCGATGCGTATCGCGGCAAGGGCGACCTCCAGCTGAGAGTAGCAAGGCTGCGCGATCAGATTGCCGCCCCGGCGCGGCCGATTCTTCTGGTGCTGCTCGCGGCGGCAGCGGTGGTGTTCGTGATCGCGTGCTCGAACGTCGCCAACTTGATCCTGGCGCGCGCCGTGCGCCGCGAAGGGGAGCTCGCGATCCGCGCGGCGCTCGGCGCCGGCCACGGTGCGCTGCGGCGGACGCTGCTCGCCGAAAGCCTGGTGCTGTGCGGCGCCGGCGCGGTGGTCGGCCTGGTGCTGGCGCGGCCGCTGGTCGCGCTGGTCGCGAGGTATGCCGCCAGGTTTTCGGTGCGCGCGCTCGAGGTGTCCATCGATGCCAGCGTGCTGTGGGTGGGCGCCGGCCTCGCGATCGCTGCGGCGGTGCTGCTCGCCTACGTCCCGCGGCTGCCCTCGCCGCACGCGCCGGCGGGCCTCGGTCTGACGAGCGGCGGCGTCCGGATCACGCCGGGCACGAATCGGCGTCTGCGCGTCTTTGCGACGACGCAGATCGCGTTCTCGTTCGTGCTCCTCGCAGGAGCGGGGATGCTGGTGACGACGCTCGTCAGGCTGCAGGGCGCCGCCAGCGCATACGATCTGCGGCACGTGCTCGCGGTCGACATTCCCGGGCCGGCCACGGGGGTGGGCGGCGCCGAGGCGATCGCCTTCTATCGTGATGCCACGCGGCGCATCGCGGCGCTGCCAGGTGTCGAGGCCGCCGCGGTGGGCAACTTCGTGCCGTGGCGGGACGAGGGCACCTTCGCTGCCGACTTGTCATTCGCCGCCGACGGCTACAACCGGGCGCCCGGCGAAGAGGATCCGCACGCGCGGATTCGCATCAACGGACCCGGGCTGTTCGCGGTGCTCGGGGTGCCGCTGCTCGCCGGCCGCGACTTCGCGGACGATGACCGCACCGAGCCGGTCTCGATCGTGAGCCACAGCATCGCGCAGCGCTTCTTCCCGAACGGCGACGCGGTCAACGGCCACGTCTGGTGGACCGACCCCTACTTCGGCCCGCCCGAGCCCAGGCGCATCATCGGCGTCGCTGCCGACGTGGACGACGAACGCGTGGTGCCGGGAACGGCGATGACGATTTACATGCCGGTCCAGCAGGTCGGCGTTGCCGGCCGCCTGTTCCTGCGGGCCCGCGGAGATCCATACGCGCTGGTCCCGGCGGTGACGCGCGTCATCCGCGAGATCAGCCCCGACCAGCCGGTCGAGCGCGCCGCGACGCTCGCCGACGTCCGGGGCGAGGTGCTGTCGCCCGAGCGGCTCAATGCGTTCGTGTTCTCGGCGTTCGCCGGCATCGCCCTGCTGATTGCGGTGGTCGGCGTCGCCGGCGTGCTGGCGTTTTCGGTGAGCGCGCGGACGCGCGAGTTCGGCATCCGCCTCGCGGTCGGCTCGGCGCCGCGCCAATTGCTGGCGCGTGTGCTCGCGGAAGGCGCACGGATCGCGGCGATCGGAACCGTCGCCGGTGCGGCCGGTGGTTATGCGGTCGCGCGGATCGCGGCCCGCCTGTTCGAGCACGTCCAGGTGCCCGGCCCGATCGCCGTGATCGCGGCCGCCGTGCTGCTGATTGCCGCCGCCGTCGCCGCGTCGCTGATGCCGGCCGCGCGCGCGGCGCGGGTCGACGTCATCCAGGCGCTCCGCGCCGAATAGCCATTGCGCGCCGGCGTCGAGTCAGGCCGCCCGGCCGGCGAACTGGCTGTGATACAGCTCCGCGTAGGGTCCCTTGGCGGCGAGCAGCTCGTGATGCGTCCCCTGCTCCACGATGCGGCCCTGCGCCATCATCAGGATGATGTCGGCGTTGCGAATCGTCGACAGCCGGTGGGCGATGACGAAGGTGGTCCGGCCGCGCATCAGCTCCCCCATCGCGCGCTGGATCAGCACCTCGGTGCGCGGGTCGACGCTGCTGGTCGCTTCGTCGAGGATCAGGATCGCTGGATCCGCGAGAAAGGCGCGCGCAATGGTCAGCAGCTGTTTTTGTCCCTGCGACAGGTTGCTCGCTTCCTCGTTGATCAGCGTGTCGTAGTTGTCGGGCAGGGTACGGATGAAGTGATCCGCCTGCGCCGCCTTCGCCGCGTTCACGATCGCCTCACCGGTCGCGTGCGCCCGGCCGTAGGCGATGTTCTCGCGAATCGTGCCGGAGAACAGCCACGTGTCCTGGAGCACCATGCCGAACAGGCGCCGCAGCGGGCCGCGCTGCAGCTGGCGGATGTCCACACCGTCGACGCGGATCGCGCCCGCGTCGACATCGTAAAAGCGCATCAGCAGGTTGACGAGGGTCGTCTTTCCGGCGCCGGTCGGCCCAACAATCGCGACCATGCGGCCGGGCGCGATCTCCAGCGACATCCCGTCGATCAGCGGCACGGTGTCCTGGTAGCGGAAGCTGACCGCCTCGAACTGCACGGCGCCGCGCGGCGCCGCAATCACGGTCGCGCCCGCTGGGTCCGCGGCTTCTTCCTGCTCGTCGAGCAGCTCGAACACGCGCTCGGCGGACACGATCGTCAGCTGAATGGTGTTCGCAATCCCGCTCAACTGGGTAATCGGCATCGAGAACTGCCGGCTGTACTGAATGAAGGCCTGCACGTCGCCAATGGTGATGGAGCCGCGGGTCACGAGCAGGCCGCCGATCACCGCGACCAGTACGTAACCGACGTTGCCGACGAACATCATCGTCGGCATGATGATGCCGCTGACGAACTGCGCGCGCCACGCGCCGTCGTAGTAGGTCTCGTTGAGCGCGTCGAACGCCGCGACCGATTTGCCCTGATGGCCGAACGCGGTCACGATCGTATGGCCGCCGTACATCTCCGCGACATGGCCGTTGAGCGCGCCGAGCGCCATCTGCTGCTTCATGAAGAACTTCTGCGAGCGCTTCGCGACGCGGGCGACGACCACGATGCTGAGCGGCATGGTGAGGACGATCACCAGCGTCAGAATCCAGCTGATGGTCAGCATCATGACGATCACCCCGACCAGCGTGAGCGCCGACGTCAGGAGCTGCGTCAGGTTCTGCTGCAGGGTGGCGCTGATGCTGTCCAGATCGTTCACCGCGCGGCTCATGACTTCCCCGCGCGTGCGCGAATCGAAGAACTTCAGCGGCAGCCGATCGAATTTCGCCTCGACCTCGCGCCGCATCGCGTAAACCGTCTGCTGCGCGACGTCGGCCATCAGATACTGCATCAGGTACTGAAAGGCGTTCGCCGCGATGTAGAGCGCAATCAGGCCGAGCAGGATGCGTCCCACGTAGTCGAAGTCGATCGACGCGCCGGGCACGCCCGCCGCCTTCGCCACGAATCCCTCGAAGATCCTGGTCGTCGCCATCCCGAGGATCTTCGGGCCGAGCACGCTGAACACGGTGCCGATCGCGCCCGCCAGGACGACGATGGCGAGGCGCGCGCGGTACGGCCGGAGATAGCCCAGCAACCTGACGAGCGTGCCCTTGAAGTTCTTCGCCTTCTGCGCCGGGATGCCGAGGCCGCCCATCGGCCGGCCGCCGAACATGTCGCGCGGCGGCGGCGCGGGCGGCGGCAGCGGCGGCTTCGATCCGCTCATGCGACCTCCTCCAGCGACACCTGCGAGGCGACAATCTCGCGGTAAATCCCGTTGTCCGCGATCAGTTCCGCGTGCGTGCCGATGCCGGCGACGCGGCCGTTGTCCAGCACGACGATGCGGTCGGCGCCGATGACGGTGCTGATGCGCTGCGCGACGACGAACACCGTGGCGCGGGAGGTTTCGCCTTTGAGCGCCGCACGCAGCCTGGCGTCGGTGGCGTAATCGAGCGCCGAGAAGCTGTCGTCGAAGACGTAGACGTCCGGCTTGCGCACGATCGCGCGCGCGATCGCGAGCCGCTGTTTCTGGCCGCCCGAGAGGTTGATGCCGCCCTGCGACACCGGCGACGCGAAGTCCTCGGGCATGGCATCGATGAACTCGATCGCCTGCGCCACCGCCGCGGCATGGCGGACGTCGGCATCCGACGCCTCCTCTCGGCCGTAGCGGATGTTCGCCGCCACCGTCCCCGTGAACAGCACCGCCTTCTGCGGGACGAAACCGATGCGTGATCGCAGATCCGCCTGCGTCATCTCGCGGACGTCGACCCCGTCGACCAGCACGCGGCCCTGGTTGACATCGTAGAACCGTGGAATCAGCCCGGCGAGCGTCGACTTGCCCGAGCCGGTGCCGCCGATGATCGCGGTGACCTCGCCCGGTTGCGCGGTCAGCGAGACGCCGGTCAGCGCCGGCTCCTCGGCGCCCGGGTACTGGAAGGTGACGTTCTGGAACTCGACGCAGCCGCGCGCCGCGACCGCCGGCGCGGGCACCGGCGCGGCGGGATCGACGATCTCCGGCGCCAGGTCGAGCACCTCGTTGATGCGCGCCGCCGACGCTGACGCCCGCGGCAGCATGACGAACATGGCGGTCACCATGAATACGGCGAACAGGATCTGCATCGCGTACTGCAGCGACGCGATCATGGCGCCGACCTGCATCGCGCCCTGGTCGATTCGGTGGCTGCCGACCCAGATGATCGCGATGCTCGTCAGGTTGAGCATGACAATCAGCGCCGGCATCAGAAACGCGATCAGGCGATTGACCGCGATCGCGGTGTTGGTCAGATCGAGGTTGGCGCGGTCGAAGCGTTCGCGCTGCTCGGCGCCGCGGTCGAAGGCGCGGATCACACGGACGCCGCTCAGGCCCTCGCCGAGCACCAGGTTGAGGCGATCGATCTTCGACTGCATCGCCTGCGACAGCGGAATCGCGCCGCGCATGATGACGCCGAAGACCAGCGCCATCACCGGCATGACCGCAATGAGGATCCACGCCAGCTGCGTGTCCTGCGACAGCGCCAGGATGACGCCGCCGATCGCCAGCATCGGCGCCGTGATCACCATCGTCAGCAGCATGATCAGCATCTGCTGCACCTGCGTGGTGTCGTTGGTCGTCCGCGTCACCAGCGATGCCGAGCCGAAGCGGTCGAACTGATGGATCGAGAAATGCTCGACCCGCGCGAAGATCGCGCCACGTAGGATCCGTCCGAACCCGGTGGCGACCTTCGAGGCGAAATAGCTGCCGCCGATCGCGCACGCCGTCGCGATGATCGACATCAGGAGCATCAGCCCGCCGGTCTCGAGGATGGCGCGCTGGTTGCCCCGCACGATCCCCTTGTCGACGATGTCGGCCATCAGCCGCGGCAGCAGCAGCGAGCCGATCGACTGGGCCATCGCCAGGACGAGCACGATCGCGACGGCGCCGCGGTGGGGCCTGAGGAGCCGGAACAATTTCAGCATGCTGAGGCCTCGCGCGGCAGCCGCCGCGTCTACGTGCGCGTCTTTTTTTGTCGCGTGACGCGATGCGCGCCGCTACTGCGCGGTGGTCATCGTCACCGTGCGCTTCTCGGCCGCCACCGCCGCCGCCACTTCCGCCAGCAGCTTCTGGGCGTCGTAGACGATGCCGTCCTTGATCGTGTATTTGACCCCGCCGACCTTCTCCTGGCGGTTGGTCTGCGGGTTGAGCCGCTGATGGCCGGTGCCGTAGAGGACCTTCAGGTTGCTCAACGGATTCTCCGGCACGATCACCAGATCGGCGAGCATGCCGGTGCGCACGACGCCGATCGGCGCCGCCTCGCCCTTCGGCTCGTACAGCGTCTTGGCGCCCCACATCGTCGCCGAGCGGATGATCTCGAGCGGCAGGAAGCCGGCCTCGCGCATCAGCTCCAGCTCCTCGATGTAGGCGAAGCCGTAGGTCTTCCAGATGAAGCCCGAGTCGGTGCCGACGGTGACGCGGCCGCCCATGTTCTTGTAGTCGTTGATCAGCCGCATGTAGCGCTGATAGAAGTTCTTCCACGCGACTTCGTTTTCGGTCGTCCAGTCGTAGAAGTAGGAACCGTGATTGTCGCGGGTGCTCTGGAAGTAGTTCCACAGCTGCGGCATGGTGTAGGTCTGGTGCCAGTCGGCGTTGCGGGCGCGCATCAGGTCGCGCGACGCGGCGTAGATGTTGAAGGTCGGATCGAAGGTGACGTGGTTCGCCTTCTGGTGCTCCAGGTACTCGACCCACTCCTTGCCGCCCGGTTCGTGGATCTGGTTCCAGATCCGCGCGATGTCGCCGAAGCGATCCTGCTCGTTGTTGTAGTCGTAGCCGATCGGATACTCCTGGATCGTCTTGTCCTTGAGCAGCGACTCGAAGTGGCCGTAGTAGTGCGTTACCGTGTCGAGATGGGCGTCGCCGGCGATCCGGGCGTTGAACATCGCGACGTTGTTCTGCGACAGATGGGCGACGGTGCCCATCTTGTTCTTGTGCGCCTCGTCGATCGCGGCGGTGTCGATCTCCGGCGTCTCGTCGCCGCGGTTGAAGAACTTGATGCCGTCGATATTGTTGGCCGCGGCCCAGCGGACCCACTCGCGCGCCTTCTCGGGCGTCCGGACCGGTCCGTCCGCCCAGCCGGAGCCGAGCGTCTGGTAGTTGAAGATGCGCGGCGCGACGATCTCGTTCTTCGCCGACCGGTTTTTCTCCGAGCTGCTCAACGCCGCCGACGACAGCGACACACCGCGCACCGTGGTGACGCCGTGCGCCAGCCACAGCTTGTAGGAGTAGCTCAGGTCCGGCGCCTTGTCCTTGCCGGCGCCGTGCACGTGCACGTCGACGAAGCCGGGCATCACGTACATGCCCTTGCCGTCGATTTCGTGGTCGGCGTCGCGCGGCTCGCGGTTCGGCTGCTGCGCCAGCCCTGGCCAGCCGGCCTGACGGACCCCGGTGATCCGGTTGCCTTCGATGACGATGTCCATCGGGCTGAGCGGCGGACCGCCGGTGCCGTCGATGACCGTCACGCCGCGAATCACCATCTTCTTGAACGGCCCGGCGCCGTCGCCGTCCTTGCGTG
>JAOBWF010000027.1 GCA_025463215.1 Acidobacteriota bacterium
AGTCCCCAGCAGGCGGCGCGCCCGAATTGCTGCGTCGAGAAATGATAGAAGGCGCCGATGGTCGCCAGCAGGAACAGGGACTCGGTGTAGAGCGCCGTGAAAAAAATCGCAAACGGATAGGCGGCGAGCAGCCACAGCGCGCAGCGTGCCGAGTCGTCGCCGTAGCGATCGCGCGCGAAGGCATACAGGTAGACGAGCGCGCCGAAAAACGACGCGGTGGAGACGATCATGCCGGCCGCGACATAGCCGATCATGTCGCCGCCGAGCAGGCGGCCGACGATCCGCATGAGCATCGGGAACGCGGGAAAGAAGACGATGTTCTGCTGGACTGACGTGTCGCCCGGTACGTAGCGGTAGCCGTCGGTGACAATCTGGAGGTACCAGCCGGCGTCCCACCGGACCGGCAGGTTGAGCAGCTCGTTGCTGAAATGGCGCAGCGGCGCGTGGCCGCCGGCGTAGCCGAACATGAAGACGGCGAGGTAGCCCGCGACCAGCATCGCCGGGCGCGTGCCGGCGAGCGCGGCTGTCGCGCTGCGCACCGCGGGCTCGCGCGACCAGCGCGCAAGGCGGGCGGGGAACTCGCGATACAGTGGCTGCTGGGGAGCGGCGACATGCCGCGCGATGACGATCACCGCACACCAGATGAGCAGCGGCAGGGGCGACGTCACCGCGAGGCGCAGCCCGCCGAGGTGGGCGCGAAAGCCGCCCGATACCGCCACGACGGCGGCAACCGCTGCGAGCACGAGACTGAGGACATCGAGGGTCCGAGCCCACATCGGCGCGGATCGTCGTTCATGCATCGAACCGACATGATACCGCTACAGTTGCGCCGAACGCTGAGGCTGGCGGCCGCGATCGCCGCGGTCGGCGCGCTGATCGCGATCGCATCGGCGTCATGTCGAGCCCCTGCGCGCATGGTCGAGCGCAGCGGCGTCGCGATGGGCTCGGAGCTTCGTCTCACGGCGCGCATCCCGGATGAGGCGGCGGCGCGGCCCGCGTTCGATGCGGTGTTCGTCGAGTTCGAGCGGCTCGAGTCGCTGATGAGCACCTGGCGCCCGGGCAGCGACGTTGTGCGCATCAATGCGGCGGCCGGCGTCCAGCCGGTGCCCGTCGCCGCCGACGTTCGCGATGTCCTGCGCCAGGCGCGCCAGATCAGCGAGTGGACCGAGGGCACCTTCGACGTCACCTTCGGGGCGCTCACCGACATCTGGAAGTTCGATCACGATCAGGACAACACGATCCCGGCGGCCGCGGCGATCCGCGCGCGCCTGCCGCTCATCGACTACCGTCAGATCGAGATCGACGATCGCGCCGGCACCGTCTTTCTGAAACGCCGAGGCATGCGCATTCATCTCGGCGGCATCGGCAAGGGCTACGCGGTCGATCGCGCCGTCGCGATTCTGCGCAAGGCGGGGCTGCGCGACTTCATGATTCAGGCCGGCGGCGATCTCTACGTCGGCGGCACCAGGAACGGGCAGCCGTGGCGCCTCGGCATCCAGGATCCGCGCGGGCGCGATGGCAGGACCTTCGCCACCGTCGATCTCACCGACAGCACACTCAGCACGTCAGGCGATTACGCGCGCTTTTTCATCAAGGACGGCGTCCGCTACCATCACATCCTGGATCTCAGGACCGGCCAGCCGGCCCGCCTGTGCCGAAGCGTCACGATCGCCGCCGCCAGCCCGGTGCTGGCCGACGCCGTCGCGAAAGGCGTGTTCATTCTCGGACCCGAAAAGGGAATGGCGCTGGTCGAGCGCATTCCGGATCTGGACGCGGTGATCGTCACCGCGAACAACGAGGTGCTGGTGTCGTCGGGGTTGAAGCACCGGTTCGTCTTGACGTCGAAGCCGACCGACGCGCCGTAATGTCGCGCCGGTGGCCGCGGGCGCGAAACGGCGTGGGCTGGCCCTCACCCCCGTCGCATCCACGAAAGAACATTGGCATCCTGACCGGGCGCTGACATAATCCGGCGGGCGCCTGTTCTCGCCCGACGTCGCCGCGGGACCGCTGTCATGGACACGATCGGCAAATACAAGCTTGTGCGCGTCATCGGCGAGGGTGGGATGGGGCGCGTCTACGAGGCGATGGACCCGGTCATCGGCCGGCGCGTTGCGATCAAGACGATTTCTCTCAACATCGTGGCCGACGATGAAACGCGCTCCCGGTTCTTCCGCGAGGCGCAGGCGGCAGGGCGGCTGTCGCACCCGAACCTGATCACCATTCACGACATCGGCGATGCGAACGGCACGCCGTACATCGTGATGGAGTTCCTCGAGGGCATGGACCTGAACCACAAGATCCGCCAGGAGCGGCTGTCGTACGACACGAAGATGCAGATCATGATCGACGTGTGCGAGGGCCTCGCCTTCGCGCACGGCCATGACATCGTCCATCGCGACATCAAGCCGGCGAACATCTTCATCACGAACAACGGCCGTGCGAAGATTCTCGACTTCGGTCTGGCCCGCGGATCGGTATCGGACGTGACGCAGACCGGAAAGGTCCTGGGGACGCCCAACTACATGTCGCCGGAGCAGATCCGCGGAGACGATGTCGATCACCGTTCCGACATCTTCGCGACCGGCGTCGTGTTCTACGAGTTGCTCTGTGGGCGGAAGGCGTTCGAAGGGGACTCCATTGCGACCACGTTGTACAAGGTGCTCGAGACGCAGCCGCGGCCGGTCCACCTGCTCGACGCCCAGCTGCCCGAAACACTCTCCGCGGTCATCGATCGGGCGCTCGAGAAGGACCGTTCCGTGCGATTCCAAACGAGCAGCGAGATGCTCGACGCCGTCCTGCATGCCCACGGGCGCACGACGCATCTGGAACGGAACGCACTGCACACGTTGCCGCCGGGGATCGCGCCGGTGCCGGCACCGACCGGCGCCGCCCCAGCCCCTCGACGCGTGCCGGCGGTCGCCGGGTGGGCCGTCGCGGGCGTGGCGATGTCCGCGCTTGCGGCGTTCGTCGTCCTGAGCCGGCGGCAGCCGGATGTGAAGCCGCTGCCGCCCGTTGCGCAGGCGGAGCTGGCCGCGCCCGCGCAGACAGCGCCGCCCGCGCACATTCAGGAGTCCGCGCCGTCTCCAACGGTGCGCGCGGTCCCGACGGC
The DNA here is from genome assembly GCA_025463215.1 of Acidobacteriota bacterium. GTDB lineage: Bacteria > Acidobacteriota > Vicinamibacteria > Vicinamibacterales > CAVVIG01 > CAVQFC01. The sequence goes on from JAOBWF010000027.1 coordinate 3,110, forward strand.
GCCGTCGGACGCGCGCGCAATCACGAAGCCGCCGATGTCCAAGTCGTCTGGGAGTGCGGACAAACTGTCGGGACGGGAGGGAGGGGCGGTTGCGGTTCCATCGCCCACACACCTGACGGCGAGCGTGCCGGAGGTCGAACCCGTGATACCGCCGACGGCGGTTGTGCCTGCGGCGGCTCCCGAGACGAAGATCGCACCGCCCGAGCCGCCCCCCTCCCCGGCGCCTTCGATCGCCGCCGCTCCACCTGCGCCGGCCCCGCCCACGTCGGCGCGAGTCGAGGAAAACGGCACGGCGGCAGTGCAGGCTGTCCTCGCGCGCTATCGCGCTGCCCTCGAGTCGCGCGACCTCGGCGCGTTGAAGCGCGTTTGGCCGGCGCTGTCGGGACGGCAGGAAGAGGCGATCAGGAGCGAGTTCGAGCATTCGCAGGCGATCGCCGTTGCGCTCGACGGGATCGACATCCGCTCGACCGGCGCTGGCGCGTCGGTGACCTGCCGCCGCAGCTATGTCGTGACGACCGGCGACGGACAGACGCTGCGCACGGCGACGAGGATGTTCATGACGCTGACGCGACGCGACGGCGCGTGGAGCATCGACGCCATCCGCCACGAGATGGCCCGATGATCGCGCGTATCGCCTCTGCATGCCTGCTGCTGGCGGCACTGGCCGGCCCCGCCTCAGCCCAGACCAAAGTGGAGTCGACGGCCCCGACGCTCGCCGAACTGCTCCAGAACGTATATGGGCCGCATGGACTCATCGTCGACAGCGAGGCGGTGCTGCCCGACGGCTCGACGCATTCCGCGCACTTCAACGGCGCCTTCCAGTCGGAGTTCGGGCGGATCAACATTGCGCTCGTCCGGCAGCTCGGCGCGCTGCCGATCCCGTCCCCCGCGTCGGGCTTTACCTATGCGTTCGACAACGCGACCGGAACATTCATCCGATCGACGCAGAGCTTCGGGCCGATTCTCGCCGACCGCGCCGAAACGATCGGTCGCGGCCGATTCGCGTTCGGCTACGGGGTGCAGCAGTTCTCGTTCGACACCTTCGACGGTCTGAATCTCAGTCACATTCCCGCCGTGTTCACGCACGACGATTCGAACCTCGGCGGCGGGCGATCGGACATCATCACCACAAACAACGCGATCAGCGCGTCGGTGTCGCAGTCGACGTTCTCGCTCACGTACGGTGCCACCGAGCGCCTGGATATTTCATTCGGCGTGCCGGTCGTCCGGACATCACTGAATGTCGTGTCCGACGCCACCGTCCGGCGAATCGGCACCGCGTCGAACCCGGCGATTCACTTCTTCCGCGATCCCGAGGCGAATGGGACCTATGGCAGCGAGAGAACGTTCGTGGCGAAGGGATCGGCGGCCGGACTGGGCGACGTGATCGTGCGAGCGAAGGGCACCGCCTTCAAGACCGCGCGGGCAGGGCTCGCGCTCGGTCTCGAGGCGCGTTTACCGACAGGCCAGGCGGAGAACCTGCTGGGCTCCGGTTCCTTCGGCCTCAAGGGATTCGAGGCGGTGTCGGTGACGTACGGGCGGGTGGCACCCCACGTCGACATCGCGTATCAATGGAACGGGCCGACGATCCTCGCCGGCGACGTGGCGACGAACGTCAAGGGCAATCTGCCCGACGAGCTCTCATTCGTCGCGGGCGCCGACGTCGGCATCGAAAAACGGCTGTCTCTCGCCTTCGACGTGCTGGGGCGCCATTCGACCGACGCGCTGAGGCTGTCGAGCAGCACGTACACGCCGGTCGGATCGCAACCGTTTCAGGACATCACGTTCGGCGTCGGTGCGCTGAACGTGATGAGCGGCTCGGTCGGCCTCAAAGCCAACGTTGCCGGGACGATGCTCGTCACGTTCAACCTGCAGTTCAAGCTGAACGATGGCGGTGTTCGCGCGCGAGTGATCCCATTGGTGGGCATCGAATATGGCTTTTAGCGGCGCGTCGCATCGCCGTGACGCTCATCAATCGCCTCCTCCGCTCGGCCCGCGCGCGGAGGTGTGACGGCGTACGCTACGACAGATTCGACACGGGCACGGCGGTGTTGCCCTTGCGCTTGAAGAGGATCAGCCAGTGCGGGCACTTCTTTTGATCGAGATAGAGCCGTTCGCAATCGTCGCAGCGGACGCACTCGCTCTTGACGATCAGCGGCCCGCGGATCGCGCCCCACTCGCAGGTCTTTTCGCAGATCTTGCAGGTGTTGCACTCGGCCCACCGCTTGATCCGGAACACCGTCGTCAGCTGCGAGATGATCCCGAGCGTCGCGCCGACCGGGCACAGGAAGCGGCAGTAGAGATTGCGGACGAACACCGTCGCGACGAGTAACACCGCGAGGCCCGCCCACATCGCCGGCGTACCGAACAGACCGAACATCCAGAATGGTTCGGCATACCGAATCGGTCCCGCCACGTCCTTCGTCACGAGGAAGTACGCGACCACGCCCGCGAGGACGCCGTACTTGATCAGGTTGGCGTGCTTCTCGATCCGCACCGGGATCTCGAGCCGCATCCTGCGAGGGATGATCGGATCCATCAGCTGCGTCAGCGCACCGAAGGCGCAGACACGGCCGCAGTAGACCCGGCCCCACAACACCGTCGATCCGACGACGAACAGCATGAAGCCGTACCAGGCGAGGCTGTACTTGAACTCGGGCACGCTGAGATCGGTGAGCCGGAACACGTCGCTCACCGACACGAGGCTGCTCTTGGTGAATCCGAGATAGCCGACCGACGCCACGAAGGTGACGTACTTGAGCGCGATACTCTTGCGGAAGAAGCTGACGAGCGCCAGTACGATGAACGCCGCGAGCAGCGCCAGGTCGAGCGCCTGCGGCGCGAGGACTTCGCGCCAGCCGTCGACCGCCGGGTCCACTACTTGCCGGCCTCTGGCAGGAGCTGCTTCGCGGCCAGCCGCGCACTGTCGCGGATCGCACGGGTCGCGCTGCCGATGCTGATCGAGGCGCGCGACACCGCGTCGACGTCGCCGCCGACGCGAAACGGGTCGGTGACCTTCTTGCCCTTGAACTGCATCGCGAACTTCGGCGGCTCGACCGAGAAGTAGCCGTACGGCTCGGAGTTGTAGGTGACGACCACGCCGGTGAGCACGCCGGTCATGTCCATGCCGACGAGAATATGAATCGGGCCGTGGTAGCCGTGCTCGTTCGGCGCCAGATCGGTCGTCCAGAACGCGACACCGAGCGGCGCCGCCGCCGGACTCGCTTTCGGATCGGCCGCGTAGGCCGTGAAGTGGAGCGGCTCGCCGCCGAGGGTCGAGAACGCCCCCGCGGCCGGGAACAGCCGCTTCAGCTCCGCCGCCGGGTTCGGCGTGGTGAAGATCCGGTCGGCACCGGCCGCGAGCACGGCGACGCAGCACAGCGAGAGCGAGATGGCGGCAATGGTGTGGCAACGGCTCAACGGAATCCCCTTCAGGGCAGCGATTATACTCGGCGCGTGAAGCGCGTTGCGGGTCTCCTGGTCGGCCTGGTTGCGGCCGCGCTCGTGCTCGGCGGCGACCGAGGGCTGTCGGCGCTCTCGCGCGATGGCCTCAGTCCGTTCGCGCTGGCTGAGCTGCGCACCTACGACTGGCGGCTGACACACACGGCGCGCCCGCAGCAGGCGCGCACGGACATGGCGATCGTCGAGATCGACGAGTTCTCGCTGCGCAGCCTGCAGCCGAACGCCGGCCGATGGCCCTGGCCCCGTGCCGTGCACTCGATGCTGCTCGACTACCTGGCCCGCGCCCCCGCCAAGGTGATCGCCTACGACGTCGTCTTTTCGGATGCCGACACGCGCCGCGGCTTCGACTTCGGCGGCTCGACGATGAGCGGCGCCGCATCGGACCAGATGCTGGCCGATTCGGTGAAGGCCGCCGGCAACGTCATCCTCGTCGCCGACGCATCCTACGACGCCGAGGTCGAGAACGTGTCGCTCCCCGACACCGGCTACCCGCTCGACGTGCCGGGGATCTACGAGCTGCGCGGCGTGCTGCCGCCGATCCAGAGTCTCGCGGCCGCGGCGGCAAGCCTGGGCCACAACCGGTTCGTCCTCGATCCCGACGGTCCGCTGCGCCACACCATCCCCTTCGTGCGCGCGCACCACCGGGTCGTGCCGGCGCTCGGCGTCAGCGCCGCGCTCCGCGCCGCCGGCATCCGGCCGCAGGACGTCCGCCTCGATCCAACCGGGCTGCGCTACGGCGATCGCGTGATGCCGTTGTCCTGGCGCCACGTCAAGGCGGACGATGGTGTGGTCAGCTTCCTGTGGGGGCCGATCGATTTCCGCGGCCCGGCGCTGCTCGACGATCTCAAGAGCCGCACCTATCCAGCGACCTACTCGTTCTTCGACCTGCTGTATTCGGAGCAGCAGATGCTCGACGGCATGCCGCCGAAGGTCGATCCGGCGCTCTTCCGCGACAAGATCGTGTTCGTCGGGACCACCGCGTCCGGTCTCTTCGACGTGTTCGAGACGCCGTTCTCCAACGGCAAGATGCCGGGGGTTCAGATCCACGCGGCGATGGCCGACGACATTCTGTCGAACCGCTTCATCCGCGAAGCCGGCGGCGGCGTCCGTGCCGCCACCGTCACCGTCGCGGCGATCCTTATCGGCCTGCTCGCGACCACACTGCCGGCCTGGTGGGCGGCCGCCGCCACGATCGTGTGCCTCGCTGGGCTGTCGTGGATTGGGACCACCCTGTTCGCCGCCGGCTACTGGCTCAACCTGTCGCAGCCGGTTGTCGCTGCGTCGTTCGCGCTGTTCGGGGGCGTGGCGTACCAGTATTTCTTCGAAGGCCGCGAGAAGCGGAAGATGAAGAAGCTGTTCGGCCAGTACGTCTCGCGCGACGTGTACGACCAGCTGGTCGCCAATCCGGCGCTGGCGCGGCTCGGCGGCCAGCGCCGCGAGATGACGGTGCTCTTCTCCGACATCCGCGGCTTCACCACCGTCTCCGAGCGCGGCCAGCCGGAAGAGATCGTCGGCATGCTCAACGAGTACTTCACGTGCATGGTCGACATCGTCTTTGCCCACCACGGCACGCTCGACAAGTTCGTCGGCGACATGGTGATGGCGCTGTTCGGCGCGCCGCTCGACGATCCGCAGCACGCCGATCACGCGGTCGAAGCGGCGCTCGACATGATCGCCGCGCTCGGCGAGCTCAACGCGCGCTGGAAGGCCGAGGGGCGGGCCGAACTGGACATCGGCATCGGCATCAACACCGGGCCGATGATCGCCGGCAACATCGGGTCGGACGCGATCATGAGTTACACCGTGATTGGCGACGCGGTGAACCTCGGCTCGCGCCTCGAATCGCTGAACAAGCAGTACGGGACTCGGATTATCATCAGCGACGCCACGCGCGAACGGCTCGGCCGGGCCTACCGGCTCCGCCCGCTCGGCGACGTCGTCGTCAAAGGCAAAACGCAGCCGGTCGCGATCTTCGAGGTCGTCGGTCGTGAGGCGGTTACACACGAGGCACAGGTATGAAGCAGTCGATTCTGGTCGCGGCCCTGCTCGCGTTCAGCGCTCCCGCGCACGCGCAGCTCGGCGGCCTCCTCAACAAGGCGCAGCAGGTCAAGGACGCGAAGTCCAAGTTCGACGACCTCACTGTCACCGAGGACGAGGAGCGGAAGATCGGCGAGCAGGTCAGCGCCAAGATCCGCGCGCGCTTCGGCGTCGTGCAGAGCGCGCCGGTGCACAAGTACGTCACCCTGGTCGGCCTGACGCTGGCGAAGCAGTCGGAGCGCCCCGCCCTGCCGTGGTCGTTCATCGTGCTCGACACCGACGGCGTCAACGCGTTCGCATCGCCGGGCGGGATCATCCACATCACGCGCGGTGCGCTCGGCCTGATCACCAGCGAGGCGGAGTTGGCCGGCGTGCTGGCGCACGAGATCGGCCACGTCGCGCACAAGCACACCGTCAACGCGATCAGGAAGAACAAAGCGGTGCAGCTCGGCACCAGCGAGACGCTGTCGGACCGCGGGCCGTTCCTCGACAAGCTGGCCAACAAGGCCTACGAGATGGTGCTCGAGAACAAATTCGATCGCGGCGACGAGATGGACGCGGACAAGGTATCGGTCTCGCTCGCGGAGAAGGCGGGCTACGCACCCGGGACGCTGGCCGCGTTCCTGACCCGGCTCGACGATCGCAACAAGGATCAGCCGGCGCAGAACGGCCTGTTCGCCTCGCACCCTGAAACGAAAGAGCGCATCGACGCGATCAGGAAGCTCGCGGGGGCCAAGACCGGCGCCACCGTCGAGGCGCGCTACAAGGAGCACATCAAGTACGAGCCGACCCCGGTGGCCGCAATCGCCACGGTCGAGGACGGCGCCGCCGGCCTCACCGGGTCGACCGCGCCTGCCAAGGATGACAAGGCCAAGAAGGACGAAGCGGCGAAGAAAGAGCAGCCGAAAAAGGGGTTTGGTCTCGGCGCCTTGAAGCCCGCGTCCGCGCCGGAGCGCCAGACCGCGCAGGTGTCGGCGTCCGGCGGATCGCGAGGGCTCGGTGCCGATCGCGCCGCCAAGGGCGGCAGCAACCCGGGCGTCGTCAAGACATCGGTCAGCGACGCGGAGCTGGCGACGTTCAGGAAAGGGATCGTGTAGCGCGTCTACGGCCGGCGCGAGAAATCGGGCGCGAGTAAGTGATCGCGCATCGCGGCCGCGTGCGTTTACAGCGCCGCCAGCAGCCGCTGGCGGATGATGGTCTCTGCCTCCGCCATGATCCGGTCGATCAGCTCGCGGACGGTCGGCACGTCGTGAATCAGTCCGGCCACCATGCCGCACGACCACACGCCGGCGTCCATGTCGCCCCCCTGCAGGATGCGCGGGTAGACACCGGACACGTCATCGACGATGTCGGCGAAGGTCAGCGCCGAGCCGAGCGTCTTCTCCTTTTCCAGCACGCGTGCCACTGCGGCGTTGTTCAGCACGCGCTCGGTGTTGCGCAGCGGCCGCATGACCAGCCTCGTGTCGAGCTCGCTGGCCGCGACCAGCGTCTGCTTGACGTGGTCGTGCACCGGTGCGTCCTTCGTGGCGATGAAGCGGGTCCCCATGTTGATGCCGTCGGCGCCCAGCGCCAGCGCCGCGACGAGCGATCGGCCGTCGGCCATGCCGCCCGACGCGACGAACGGAATCGTCAGCTCCTCCGCGGCCCGGGGTAGCAGGATGAAATTCGGCACATCGTCTTCACCCGGATGGCCGCCGCACTCGAACCCATCGACGCTGACCGCGTCGCAGCCGATCGATTCGGCCTTGAGCGAGTGGCGCACCGAGGTGCACTTGTGAATCACCTTGATGCCGGCCGCTTTCAGCGCCGGCAGCCATTTCTGGGGGTTGTTGCCGGCGGTCTCGACGATCGTGACCCCGCCGTCGATGATGGCGCGGATGTATCCGGGATAGTCGGGTTGCTGCACGACCGGGAGGAAGGTGAGGTTGACGCCGAACGGCCTCGCCGTCATCTCCCGGCAGCGGCGGATTTCGTTCGCCAGCGCCTCCGGCGTGCGCTGCGTCAGAGCGGTGATGATCCCGAGCCCTCCGGCGTTCGACACCGCGGCGGCGAGCTCCGCGAAGCCGACGTAGTGCATCCCGCCCTGGATGACCGGATGCTCGATGCCGAACAACGCCGTGATTCTGGTGTGCATCGCAGCCCCTAGCGCTCCAGCCGATCGCGTTCGGCCGGCAGCGGATTGACGATCGGCCGGCTGTCGCCCGTCTCGCCGGGCATCACGACAGCCGGAGAAAGCGCCTGACGCGGGCGACGAGCGTGTGCGGGGCCTCCGCGACCGCGCTGCCCGTCGTCCTGGTCGCGCGATGCAGATCGAGCTCCGCCCGCCGGGTCGCGACCGCGGCGGTGACCCGCTCCACGACCGTCGCATCAGCGAGCACCACGCGTCGGAACGCCTCGGCGCCGATCTCGATCAACTCGCAGTCGGTCAGCGCGGTGACCGTTGCGCTGCGCGGATCGCCGGTCAGCAGCGACATCTCACCGAAGAATCCGCCCTCGCGATGGCGGGCCAGCTCCCCGGTGGCGCCGCCAACGGTCACCGCGGCTTCACCGCGGCGGACGACGAACATCGACGCGCCGGCGTCACCCTCGCGCACGATCACCTGGCCGGCCTCGTAGAGCATGGCATGGGACGAGGCGACGAGCTGCGCGCGCTGCTCGTCGCTCAACGAAGCGAGCACGTCCACCCCGTCGATCAGCCGCGCCCCGGCGCCGGCGTCCGCCGCCACCGCGGGCCGCGGCTCCTGCTCGATCTGGACCTGGATGGGATACGGGATCGTGATTCCGTGCCGCCGGAACGCGTAGTAGATGTGCGAGCGCACGCGATCGCGGACGCGCATGTCGGCGGCGAAGTCGGTCGTCCACACGCGCACGCGGTAGGTGATCGCCGATGCCGCAAAATCGACGATCAGGATTTCCGGCTCGCGGCTCGCGGCAATCAGCGGCTCGTCGCGCAGCGCGCCCGCGATCACCGCCTTGACCTCGTTCGGCGGCGTGTCGTAGCTGGCACCGACCTCGACCTCGAGCCGGGTGTCGTGCGTCGGCTCCGAATAGTTGGTGATCGTCTCCTTGGCGACGACGCTGTTCGGGACGACCACGAAGTTGCCCGCCTTGGTGCGGATCTTGGTCGCGCGCCAGGTCACTTCCGAGACCAGGCCGTCGGTGCCGGCGATCGTCACCCAGTGGCCCACTCGAAACGGCTTCTCGATCTGGATCGCGAGCCCGGAAAACAGGTTGCCGAGCGTGTCCTGCAGCGCGAAACCGATGACCACCGCGCCGACCGCGGTGGTCGCGAGCACCTTCTCCTGCATGAAGAGGGTCGCCACCAGGGCGAACAGCGCGATCACGATCGCGTCCTGCACGATCGTCGGGAAGCGATCCGGCAGCCGATCCTCGCGCCACGGGTTGATCGCGACGACGACGATCAGGATCGCGAGGCTGAGCGCGATCAGCAGCGGATTGAACGAACGGATCTGCTGCGCCACGTCTGGCGGCAGCGGGCCGTAGGCGGCGAGCGCCGCGGCCGCCGCGTAGGTGCCGAACAGCAGGGCCGACGTCAGCAGCCGGCTGCGCACGAGGCGATTGGCGCTGGCGCCGCGCAGCGCGAGCGTCACGAGCAGAAGCGCGATGCCGACGATGATCGAAGATGCGGGCACGGGAGACGGGCTGATTATTATCTATTCGCCGCCGGACCGCGCGGAAACCGCAATCGCCCCGAGCACCAGCAGCACGCCCGCGACCAGCAGCGGCGTCGCCGGCGCATCCCGCAGTACGAACAGCGAGAACAGCGTCGCCACCAGCGGCTCGGCAAAGGCGCAGATCGACGTGCGCGCCACGCCGGCGCGCGCGATGCCGCGGTACCACAGGTAAAACGGCGTCAGCGTGAAGACGACGGCATTCATCGCGCCGATCTCGAGGCTGCGCGCGACCAGGCCGCTCTGGCCCGGGGCGCCCAGGCTGACCAGGCCGAGCAGCACCAGCAGCGCCAGCAACGGCAGCGCCAGGATCGAGGCGACCGCGCCTTGTCCCTTGAGCACCGCCCAGGTGCCGAGCCCCTGCTGCTGCAGCCGCGCCGAGCAGACCGGCATCACGGTGAACAGCAGTCCGGCGGCGAAGGCGACGAGCGCCGCCATGGTGAAATGGATCTGCGCCGCCCGCAGCTCGACGAATACCATGCCGTTGCCGGCGAACGCCAGCGCCAGGCAGATCCAGTGACGCGGCTGCATCGCACGGCCACGGTCGGTGCCGGCGAGGCGCGACAGCAGCGGAACGAGGATCGGCACGCAGCCATACGCGAGCCCGATGATCGCGACCGGGCCGTTGACCGCGCTGACCGCATAGAGGACCTCGTCGACGAGCAGCACCGCCCCCGACAGCCACAGGGCGCCGCTCTGCCAGGGAATCGACGCGGTGATCTCACGCGGTCCGCGCGTGCGCGCGATCGCCACGCTCGCCGTCGTCAGCATCAGGCCGAGCGCGAGAGTACGCGCAACCGCGGTCAGCGCCGGGTCGATGTGCGCCGCTGTGAGGAGGCTGCCGTAGCCGCCCCAGATCGCGAAGGCGAGCGCAGTCTCCCACATGACGTTCGCGGTTCCGGGCTCTGCTGACGTCGTCAGGCCGGCATCGAGACGATCGCCTCGCAGACATAGTCGATCTGCGAGGTGGTGAGCTCGGCGAACATCGGCAGCGACAGGATGCGCGGCGCCGCCGCTTCCGTGACCGGAAAATCCCCGGGCTGGTATCCGAGCGAGGCACACGCTTCCTGCAGGTGCGCGGGCACGGGGTAGTGGATCCCGCTCTGAATCTCGCGCGCGCGGAGCCGCTGTTCGAGCGCGGCGCGGTTCGCCGTTTCGATCACGTACAGGTGATAGATGTGTTCGCCACCGGCGGATGCCACCGGCGTCTGGACGTGGCCGTGCAGGCGCGCGGCATAGGCGTCGGCGTGCGTGCGCCGCGCGGCATTCCAGCCGTCGAGGTGCGGCAGCTTGATGCTCAGCACCTGAGCCTGCAGTGTGTCGAGGCGGGAGTTGGTGCCGGCGATCGCGTGGTAGTACTTCACGCGCTGGCCGTAGTTCCGCAGCAGGCGCAGCCTCGCGGCGGCGCGATCGTCGCTCGTCGTGATGATGCCGCCGTCGCCGATGGCGCCAAGGTTCTTCGACGGGTAGAAGCTGAAGGCGGCCGCGTGACCCATGCTGCCGGCGCGCTTACCCTTGTACCGCGCGCCGTGGGCCTGGGCGGCGTCCTCGATCACGATCAGGTTGTGGCGCGCCGCGATCGCGAGCACCGCGTCGAGATCGACCGGCTGTCCATACAGATGCACGGGGACGATCGCCTTGGTGCGCGACGTGATCGCCGCGCGGATCGCGGACGGATCGATGCCGTAGCTCGCCGCGTCCATGTCGACGAACACCGGCGTGGCGCCCACCGCCAGAATCGCCAGCACGGTGGCGATGAACGTGTTCGCCGGTGCGATCACTTCGTCGCCGGCGCCGACGTCGAACGCCCGCAGCGCGAGCTCGATCGCCGCGAGGCCGGTGCCGACTCCGACGGCGTGGCGGGCCCCGATGAAGGCCGCGTACTCGGTCTCGAAGCGCTCGACCGCCGCGCCCATGATGAAGTCGCCGCGTGTCATGAGCTCGCGAACCGCCCGCTCGATCGCGTCGTTGAGCGGCGCGTGCTGCGCCCGCAGATCGACAAACGGCACCTGCATCGTCGTCATCATTTTTTCCATCCGAGGCCGAGATACACGACGGGGCGGAGGATGCTCCACCAGTCGATGAACGGCCGCATCTTCGTGTAGCCGAGCTGGTGCGGCGGGTACACCTTCGTCACCGCGACCTCGGCGTGGCGATAGCCCAAGCGGATCGCCTTGAGCATCAGGTACGGCTCGAGCTCGTAGCGATCGAGCCAATCCTGGCGCCAGTCGATGCGCGGATCGCGCAGCAGTACGGTGCGAAAGGCGCGAAAGCCGTTGGTGCTCTCGGTGACGCGCTTGCGCGCGGCCAGCGAAAACACCGCCGGGTGGACGATGCGGGTCGCGAACACCCGGTAGCGCGGCATGTTGCCGAACCCGCCGCCGCCCAGGTAACGCGATCCCTGGACGAAGTCGGCGGTGTCGTTCACGAGCGGCGCGAGCAGCAGCGGAATTTCGAGCGGGTCGTCCTTGTCGTTGCCCGCCTGGATCACGAGGACGTCGTACTCGTGGTCGATCGCGTACTGGAAGACGCGCTTCATCGCCGACCCGATCCCCTGGTTGACCGGATTGCGCAGGACGATGATCCCCGGATCGATGTTGTCGAGCGCGCCGTCGGTCGAGCCGTCGTCGTGCACGAGCAGATCGTAGGGACGGCCGGCGGGATGGCGGGCGAGCGTCCGGCGGATCTTTTCGCCTTCGTTGTACGCGAAGGTGGCGGCCAGGACGCGCATTACCGGCGTGTTTTGGGCGGCCGCACGACCGGCCGCGGCAGCGGTGCGATCGTGGTCCATTCGGCCCGGCGCCGGACGTCGATCCCGTGCTCGTACGGGATCACAATGCCGAACGGGCATTCGAGCGAGTCGACCGGACCGATGACGCGCGCCGGATTGCCCGCGACGGCCATCCCGGCCGGCACGTCGCTGGTCACGACACTGCCGGCGCCGACCAGCGCGTTCTCGCCGATGGTGATGAGCGGCAGCAGCGTCACGTTGACGCCGATCCGCGCGCCGCGGCGGATCGTCGGACCCTGCATGCATTTGGTGCAGATCGGATGCGGATCGTTGGCGATCGTCACGCCGGGCGCCATGAAGACGTCGTCCTCGATCGTCGTGAACTGCGCGATGTAGATGTTGCAGTGGATCTTGACGCGATCGCCGATCACGCAGCCGTAATCGATCGTCGAGTTGTTCCAGATCGTGCAATCGCTGCCGATGCGGTTCTCCTCGCGGATAATCGCGTGGTGCCCGGTTTCGAAGTGATCGCCGATGTTCACCGCGGCATAGACGATGGAGCCTGCGCGAATGCGCGCGTTGGCGCCGATGCGAGTGTCGCCGACGATACCTGGGCGGCCGGTCGGATATCCAAGCAGCACGCCTGGATCGATCGCGGCGTTGGCACCGAGGTGCACCTCGACCGCGCCGGGCACGTCACACTTCAACGGCCGCTCCCTTGGCGCGCATCGAGGCCTCGATCGCCGCCAGCGCCCGGACGACGCCGATGCCGAAGCGCCCCGACGCGAGCGGCGGTTCGCCGCTCTGGACGCAGCGCACGAAATCGGCGCACTGGTTTCTCAACGGCTCGCTCGGTGCGACCTTCGGGCTGATGATGTCGCCATCACGCACGAGCAGCTTGAACTCGCCGTACGAGTCGGCCACCGCATCGCCTGCCGACACGCCGCGCTCGTAGACGCGGACGCGCTCGGCGTCGTTGAGGTCGTCGAACACGACGCGGCGGCGGCTGCCGACGGCGACGACCTCGCGCACCTTGTTCGGGTCGGCCCAGCTGACATGGATGTTGCCGATGACGTCGCCGGTGTAGCCCAGCGTGGCGAAGGCAATGTCCTCGCGATTCGACTTCAGCACGCGCGTGCCGATCGCCGAGGCCCACAGCGGCTGCTCGCCGAGCAGGTAATTGAAGATCGCGATGTCGTGCGGCGCCAGATCCCACGCGGCGTTGACATCCTGGCGGATCGGTCCGAGGTTGGTCCGCGTCGCATGCAGGTAGTAGGGCTGGCCGAACGGCTCCGGCGCCATCATCTCTTTCATCTTGCGCACGCCGGCGTTGTAGAGAAAGGTGTAGCCGACCATCAGCAGGCACCCGGTCGCGTCCGCCAGATCGCAGAGCGCTGCGCAGCCGGCGGCGTGCAGCGCCATCGGCTTTTCCACCAGGACGTGGCGGCCGTGGGTCAGCGACGCGCGCACGAGCGCTTCGTGCGTCGACGCGGGCGTCGCAATGACGACGGCGTCGACATCGTTTCGGGCGAACAGATCGTCGAGGCTCTGGCAGGTGGCGACGGCAGGGTAGCGCTCCGCCACGACCGCGAGGCGGTCGGCACGCGGATCGCAGATGACGGTGAGTGCAGTGCCCGGCAGCTCACTCAGGACGCGTGCGTAATTCGGTCCCCAGTAGCCGAACCCGATGAGCCCGATGCGGAGTGTCTGCAAAATTCGTTCAACAGTATACAGTGCACCCCGTGGAGGATTGATGTTGAAGCTGATCGTGCCGCTGGCACTGACGATCGTCGGCCTGGCGGCGGCCGGCCGCGCGCAGGATCGGATGCCGCCGATTCCCGCCGGCGCCCTGAGCGACGCGCAGAAGAACGCGATCGCCGAATTCAAGGCGGCGCGATCGGTCGACATCTCCGGTCCGTTCGTGCCGCTGCTGCGCAGCCCCGAGGTGATGAGCCGCGCGCGCGCGATGGGGGACTATCTGCGCTACAAGAGCTCGCTGCCGCCGCGGCTCAGCGAGTTCGTCATCCTGCTGACGGCGCGCCGCTGGACGCAGCAGTACGAGTGGAATGCGCATCAGCCGCTTGCGCTGCAGGGCGGCCTGCGCCGCGACATCGCCGCGGCGATCGCCGACGGCCGCCGTCCGGAAGCGATGGCGGAGGACGAAGAGGCGATCTATACGTTGTGGGACGAAGTGCAGCGCAACCAGAGCGTCAGCGATCCAACCTATGCCAGGGCGGTCACGAAAATCGGCGAGCAGGGGGTGATCGACGTGCTCGGGATCACCGGGTACTACACGATGCTGGCGATGGTGATGAACACCGCGCGCACGCCGCTGCCGGACGGCATCGCGCCGCCGCTGGCGCCGCTGCCGCGCTGACCCCTAGCGATCCAGCACTTCCCTGATCCGCCGGCGCAGCTCGCGCGGCGTGAACGGCTTGTGGAGGAGGGCGATCGGCTCCTTCAGACCTGGCACATCGAGCGTTTCTTCGGTGTAGCCGGACATGATGATGACCGGGATTCCAGGCCGCCGCGCGGTCATCAGCGCGGCCAGCTCGATGCCGCTCTTGCCCGGCATCATCGCATCGGACAGCAGCAGGTCGATCGGCCCTTCATGTTCGTCGGCGGCGACCAGCGCTTCTTCCGCCGAGCCCGCCAGCAGCAGGTGATAGCCGTCGTGCCGCAGCGCCGACGCCACCATGTTGCGCACCGACGGCTCGTCCTCGACGATCATCAGCGTCTCCTGCCCCCGCCGCTCGTGCGCGCGCGTCGCCGCCGCCCCGGCCGCGGGCGGATCTCCCGCGTCACCGGGCGGAAAATACAGCCTGAACGTCGTGCCGCGGTTGACCTCGCTGTCGACGAAAATGAACCCGCCGCTTTGCTTCAGCGTGCCGTAGACCATCGACAAGCCGAGGCCGGTGCCTTTGCCGACTTCCTTGGTGGTGAAAAACGGCTCGAAGATGCGCGCCTGGGTGTCGCTCGGCATGCCGTGGCCCGAGTCCGACACCCGGAGCACGACATATTCGCCCGGCGGCATCGGCACATGGCTGCGGGCAAACGCGTCGTCGACCGTTTCG